>PKTR01000006.1:0-300000 GCA_002869065.1 Hyphomicrobiales bacterium | reverse complement strand
CTTTCCTCGCCCGCTGGGACGAGGCGAACACCGTCGTGCACGCCATCGTCGCCGAACTCGACGGCTCGATCTCGGCCGAACACGGCATCGGCCGCCTGAAGCGTGACCTTCTGCCCGGCGTGAAAAGCCCGGTCGAACTCGAGATGATGCGGCGGATCAAGGCGACCTTCGACCCGAACGGCATCCTCAATCCGGGGCGGATTTTGTAGCGGCGGCGGGCGCTAAAGCAAGCTCATCTGGCCGTCGTCGGGCGGGGATTTCTTGGCTGACGCCTTCTTGCCACCAGCTGCGGCGCGTTTCGGCGCAGGGGCCGGCTCGCTGCCCTCCTCGATCTCGATTTCGCTCAACAGGTCGGGATCGTCATTGCGGACCGCGTTGACGCGGTTCGAGACCGGGATCGCCTCGAACAGATCGTCGGGCGCGGGTTTCAGCATCTCGACGGCCTTGCGCGCCGGCACCGTTGCGGTGTCGAGCCAGGCATCGAAATCCTCGGGCGCGATGACGGCGGGCATGCGGTGATGGATCGCGGCAATCGTCGGCGACGCGTTGGTCGTCAGGATCGCGCCGGTCTCGACGTCACCACCGTCGCGGTCGGCCCAGCTTTCCCAGAGCCCCGCGAAGGCCACCAGACCGCCATCGCGCGGGCGTATCCAGTAGGCCTGCTTCGGGCCGCTATCCGGCCGGCGCCATTCGTAGAAGCCGCTCGCCGGCACCAGGCAGCGGCCATTCTTCATGGCATTGCGGAAGGACGGTTTTTCGGCCGCCGTCTCCGAGCGCGCATTGATCAGCAGCGAGAACTCGTTCGGGTCCTTCACCCAGGAGGGAACGAGACCCCAGCGCACGAGCGCGAAGTGGCGACCACCCCCTTCGGTGCGAACAATCGCGATCGGCTGTGTCGGGGCGATGTTGTAGCGGGCAGGGAAATTGGGCGTTTCGGGATAGCCGAACCAGCGTCGCACCTCGTCAGGCGTCGCCGTTAGGGCAAATCGTCCACACATTCGTCATCTCCCGTACATGATTACGGGAAGGTAAGCATTTCGCAACCGCGCCCGTCTATAGTGTCTGGCTCAAGGGAGACGGCTTTTGCCGGGGAAACAGGATGAACGCCATGCCGGCAGGCACGATGGATGAGGACAGGCTGACGCCGGAACGTCTGGCGGCGGCCAATATTCATCCCGAAACATGGCTGGCGACCGATTATCTCAACCATTTCAACGAAGCGATCATGCTCATCGAAATGGTGCCGGCGATGCCCGATTGCGCGGCCGAGGTGCTCGAATGGGAGCCGAAGACCTACGCCCAGCACTTCGAGGACACCAACTTCCAGGAAAAGGAACTGGCGATCGAGGCTTATCAAGCGGCGGACCCGATGGTGCGGGCGAGCTTTGAAGCGGTGCTCGACGAATTCAACGCCTGCCTTGCCGCCTTGCAGACCATGCTGCGCGAAAGCGATCCGGCGAACCCGGAAGTCCAGCTGCTGCTTTCGAGCGCTCTTGAAGAAACGCTGAAGCCCGCCGTCAGCAAGACGAGCGGCATCATTCATGGCGGCGCGGCGCCCGACAGCGCCACACTCGGCGACGGCGCGCAGGCCGATATCGACCTGCTGTTCGGCTGACCCGAACGGCGGGCACGCGACAGATCATGGCCGGCGCAGGCGACAGCAGCGACAGCAACGACATTCGCCATTTCCCACGACATCCGCTTCTGGGCGCCAGTATTGCCGTCTGGCACGACGGCAAGGTGCTTCTTGCCGAACGGGCGAAGCCGCCACGCGCCGGTCTCTGGAGTCTGCCCGGCGGTCTCGTCGAGCTTGGCGAGACGACGGCGGAAGCAGCGTTGCGCGAGTTGCGGGAAGAGACAGCGGTGACGGCGGAAATCGCCGGACTCGTCGATATTGCGGATATCATCGTGCGCACGCCAACCGGCGCGGTTGAGCGCCACTATGCGGTCGCCTGTTTTGCTGGCCGTTACACGGGAGGCGAACCCCACGCCGGCGACGATGCCGCCGCCGTTGCCTGGGTCGCGCCGGAGGCACTCAACGACATGGCCCTGACCGAGGGCACGGCGGCGCTCATCCTGCGCTCGCGCGATCTTGTTGGATAAACCCCGCTTGCGCCTCGTGAGCCTCTTTGCCATGAAGGAGGCGGGCGATCGATCAATTTGAAGGACGGCGCGTGTATTTTCCCGGGCGACGCATTTCGGCGAACCTCAGTCGCGTGATCGCATTGGCCGCGATGGTCATCACGCTCGCTCCCCTTTCCGTTTTCGCGCAAACCGACACCGCCGCACCTCCGCCGCCGCGCGTCGAGGCGCCGCCTTATGAAGAACAGATGCTCAGGCTGTCGGAAATTCTCGGCGCCATGCACCATTTGTCGGCCGTCTGCGAGGCGGACGAAAAAAGCCCGTGGCGCGACATGATGGGCGAGCTGATGGATGCCGAAGACCCGGCCCGCGAGCGCAAGCGTCTCTACATCGATCGCTTCAATCGCGGCTACAAGGGCTTCGCGCAGGTCTACAGGCGCTGCACGCCATCGGCGGAGAGCGCGCTTCAGCGCTACCGTGACGAAGGCGCGAAACTCGCCAAGGAAATCGCGACGCGCTATTCCCGCTGAGGCGCGACCGCATGGTCTTTTCCACAAAGAGTTAACGCAAATCCTCGAAACGTTAGGATCGCGTTAACGTTTTCTTCACGTTCGGGCTCACGTGCGGCAAAACCCGTGATAGGGTCGTCCTTGGATTTCGGCCGCCGGGGACAAAACGGCGCGCTTACTAGGGTACGGGACGTCGATGCAAACACATGCGATTGAAGAGGACGAGGTCCTCACGGCACAGAAGCAGGCTGCTCTGGACCTGATTTTCGATGCCTGGAACGAGGCCGCATCGGAAGGCATCGAAAGCGACGTCTTCGTCCACACGGCCCTGTTCGTCGTGCTGTCGGAACTGGTCGAGGTCTATGGCGAGACGGCGGTCAGCGAATTTGCGGCGCGGCTGCCGGACCGCATCCAGAGCGGCGAGTTCTCCGTCAAGCGCGTCGTCCAATAGCGCGAGCGCGCGAACTCACGGCCCACCTGCATAGAGCAAACCTCCACCGCGCGCCGGCCATCAGGTCAGCGTGACCAAGAGTGCGCGTCCCGCGACACCCAGACCGATGACGACGAGCGCCCAGCCGGCGACGGAATTGACGTGGTCGAGCCAGGTGTCGTCGACCTTCTGGCGCAGGTGAGAAACCGCCCAGGACAGGAACATCCACCACGCGACACCGCCGGCGGCGACGCCGGCAACGAGCAGCGCGATGGCGAGATAGTCGCCCGGCCCCGGCGCGTATTTACCGAGACTGCCGAATATCCCGAGAAAACCGAGCACTGGCCCCG
The DNA here is from genome assembly GCA_002869065.1 of Hyphomicrobiales bacterium. Lineage (NCBI taxonomy): Bacteria > Pseudomonadati > Pseudomonadota > Alphaproteobacteria > Hyphomicrobiales > Hyphomicrobiales bacterium. The sequence continues at coordinate 296,629 of PKTR01000006.1, read as the reverse complement.
GATTGGTGATCGTCACCAGGAACGTGGTCACGAGACTGCCGAGCACCCCGGGCGGTCCGGTTCTGGTCAGATCGAGATGCGGGTGCACGCGGGTCACGTGCCAGCCGAAGCCAACGATGATCAGGCCGCCAACGATCTGGATCATATCCTGATTGCCGGACACGAAACCGGAAATCGCGGAAATGCCGAACGCGGCGACGGTGGCAAGCAGGGTGTCGGCGATCACCGCGCCGAGACCGGCAATCAGACCGGCGGTGAAGCCGTAGCGAAACGCGCGCTGGATGGCGACGATATTGACCGGACCGACCGGGGCGGCCGTCGCAATACCGATGCCAAAGCCGATAACGATCAATTGCAGTGCGAACATCGTCTCCCCTTCGGCCACACAGCCGTGCCCGACCTTATCGACCTTTCCGGCGATCACCGTTGCGAATGCCAACACACTACCGTCCGGCTTGCGCCAGCCAATTTGTCATTGCCCCAAAAGCGGGTTTGGTCAATCCGGCGATTGCGCTAGCATGGCCGCGATGTGTTCGCAGTTGATCCGGAGTGATCCTATGTCCCGGCCGCTGGTCTTTGTTTCATTGCTATGCCTCGCCTTCGTTGCGGGACCGGCCGATACGGTATCGGCGGCGACGGCAGTGCGAACCGAACGCATCACGATTACGCCGAATGAGGATTACAAGGCACCGGAAACCGCGCCGTCGGATACCGCGGTGCCGAGCCCGGCGGAGCCGGATGAAAACGCCGACATCAACGATGCGCCCGCCGATGCGGCGGAACCGCCGGTCGACGCCGCGACGCCGCCTGCCGACCTCGGCCCCCTGCCGGAAGTCCACTATGGCGAAGAAGGTTTGCCGGAGCGGGTCAAAAAGATGCGGCAGGAAATCCTCGAGGCAGCGCGCAGCGGCGACCCGGAAAACCTGCGCGCTGTTCTGGAATCAAACGAGGTGATGCCAACGCTCTCGTTTGGCGAAACAGGCGATCCGATCGAGTTCCTGAAGAAGTCGTCGGGCGACGATGCCGGCCAGGAACTGCTTGCGATCCTCACCGAAGTGCTCGAGGCAGGCTGGGTGCATATCGACGCCGGCAAGCCGCAGGAAAAATACGTCTGGCCGTACTTCGCCGAGTATCCGCTCGACGCGTTGACGCCGCCACAGATGGTCGAACTCTACCGGATCGTCACGGCAGCGGACGTGCAGGAAATGCGGACCTACGGCGCCTACATCTTTTATCGTATCGGCATCGGCCCGGACGGCACCTGGCACTATTTCGTCGCCGGCGACTGAGCCGTCCACACTTGTTTATTTAGACCCCCCCTCACGTACCGCGCTCCGACGCGGCGTCATCGTGTGACCTCGCACAAAACGTGGGAAACAATTGTCTGACGCCGCGTCATGCACGTCAGGGTTTTCGAAATTAACCATTGTTTTTATTGAACTTTTCCTGCGCATTTTGATGGATATCAAATCCGCACCAGAAACCATTCGTTACAAAAGGTTTAAAATCCCGACCATACAGGTGCGTCATGTCCGACATTTTTTCCAACAACACCTTCGCGACGCGTACGCAACTCGGCTATCTCGCCTTTGCCGGCAACGGGCCGATCATGATCTCCTCGTCCAGCGGGATGCTGGAATTCGACAGCCTGGAGATCGACGGCAGCGACCCGGAGGACTGGTTCTCCGTAACCCCCTACAATCTCTCGCGGATGCAGGTGCGGGTCGATGCCAGCGCTTTCGGCACTGGCGATAACAGCGAATGCAATATTGTCGTGCTCGACTTCATGGGCGAAGGCGAAACGCCGATCCCCGGGGCCGGCATCGTCGTCTACTGGACGAGCGGCTGGTACAACACCGCCAACGGCAACGCCATGATCCAGCCTGTTGTGCAGGCGCTTGCCGACGCGTCCGGCTACAGCATCGTCCGCAATCCGACCCAGGGCGATGGCGACGACTGGGTGAAGAACTACGCCGTCACCAACGACATGGAACAGACCGTTCGCGTTTCCGGGATCAGCTTCGCGGGCGACGACGATACGTTCCGTGCGCAAAGTCTCGACTATGGTCTGGAGTTCCGCCCGAACGTCTTTTCGACGGTGCAGCCGTTCCTCGGCACGGAAGGCAACGACGCCAAATACGGCAACTTCCGCGATCAGACATTCAAGGTCTTCGGCGGCGACGACACCGTGTATGCGGGCGGCGGCAAGGATGAAATCCTCGCCGGACCCGGCAAGGACATGATCGATGCCGGAAAGGGCGGCGATATCGTACGAGGGGGTACCGGCAACGACACCATCCTTGGCGGCGGCGGGCCGGACCGGCTATTCGGCGAAGGCGGCAACGATCTGATCAATGGTGGCGGCGACAACGGCAAGGACATCATCCGCGGCGGCGTCGGGCGCGACACGGTGCGTGGCGGCAACGGCGACGACAAGCTGTTCGGCCAGCTCGGCAATGATCGCCTGTTCGGCCAGGGCGGCAACGACAACCTGAACGGCGGCGCCCACAACGACCGGGTGGATGGCGGCGCAGGCAATGACTGGTTGTTTGGCGGCAGCGGAAACGATCTGATCATCGGTTCGGGCGGACGGGACGTGCTGATCGGCGGAACGGGCGACGACACGCTACGCGGCGGCAGCGGTCGCGATCGCATGGTTTTCGATGACGGCTTCGGCAGCGACAGGGTCAGCGGCTTCCTGTCCGGCACCGACAAGATCGACCTGCGTGACCACGACGCGATTTCGTCTTTCGCCGATATCGTAAAAAGCACCGATTCAGACGGCTATGCGGTCGCCCAGATCGGCAGCGATCAGATCACCTTCGTCGGTCACGGCTGGGGCGATATTTCGAGCTCTGATTTCCTGATCTAGCTCAGGCTGATAGCAAACTACGCCCGGACCCGCTCGGGTCCGGGTTTGCTTTGCCCCTCGCGCCACCTACCAGAAGCGGACGGCGGCGCCGCGGCTATCCTCGACGAGGTCGCCTTCCCACATCACCCGCGCGCCGCGCACGATCGTGCCGACCGGCCAACCGGTCATGGTCGTGCCGTCGTAGGGCGTCCAACCGCAGCGCGAGGCGATCCACTCGTCGCGCACCATTTCGCGACGCGCGAGATCGACGATAGTGAAGTCGGCATCGTAGCCGACGGCGATACGGCCCTTTGCCTTTATGCCGAAGAGACGCGCCGGGCCGGCCGAGGTCATATCGACGAAGCGATGTAGCGACATGCGGCCGGCGGCAACGTGGTCGAGCATGGCGGGAACCAGCGTCTGCACACCCGGCATGCCGGACGGGCTCTCGGGATAGGGCTTGGCCTTTTCGTCAAGGCCGTGCGGGGCGTGATCCGACCCGATGACGTCGGCGATACCCTGTTGAACGCCCCACCACAGGCCGTCGCGGTGACGGCGGGCGCGGATCGGCGGGTTCATCTGCAGCCGGGTGCCGAGCCGCTGATAGTCGTCGGCGGTCAACGTCAGATGCTGCGGGGTGACCTCAACGGAAGCGACGTCCTTGTGATCGGCGAGGAAGTGCATCTCCTCTTCCGTCGACACATGGAGCACGTGGATGGCAGCGCCGGTCTCGCGGGCGATCCGTACCAGACGACGGGTCGACGACATCGCCGTCTCCTCGTCGCGCCAGATCGGATGTGATGCGGGATCACTCGGCACGCGCTCACCCTTGCGCTGTTCCAGCCGGTACTCGTCCTCAGAGTGGAAGGCCGCGCGACGGCGGGTCTTCGACAGGATCGCGGTGACGCCGGCATCGTCCTCGACGAGCAGATTGCCGGTCGAGGAACCCATGAACACCTTGATGCCGACGGCGCCGGGCAGGCGTTCAAGTTCGGGGATATCGTCGACATTGTCGTGGGTGCCGCCGACCCAGAAGGCGAAGTCGCAATGCATGCGGTTGGTTCCGCGCCGCACCTTGTCGGCGAGCGTCTCGGCCGTGGTGGTCAGCGGATTGGTGTTCGGCATCTCGAAGACGGCAGTGACGCCGCCGAGCACGGCAGCGCGCGACCCCGTTTCGAGATCTTCCTTGTGCTCGTTGCCCGGCTCGCGGAAATGCACCTGGCTGTCGATCACGCCGGGCAGGACATGCAGGCCGGTGCAGTCGACCACGTCACCCGCCGAGGCCGGATCGATCTTGCCGATGGCGACGATGCGCCCGTCGCGAACGGCGACGTCGGCCTGTCCGATACCGTCCTGATTGACGACTGTGCCGTTTGTGAAAAGCCTATCGTACGTTGCAGTCATCGCCCTCTCCTATCTTTCACCCCGCTTATAGCGAGACCATCGACGCGCGGCCAGCCGCTTTACCAGTTCCGCACTCATCGCCCGGACCGGCGGCGCGACAGCGCTTCGTGCCATGGCAATGCGGCCCATCTGCGTTACATATGGTGGCGACATCAAGAATCACGCCCGGTGAACCATGACTTTCGTACATCTTCCCGATCGGGCCGCGGTCCGCGTCGGCGGGCCGGAAGCCGCCCACTTCCTGCAAGGATTGATCACCGCCGATATCGAGCGTGTGACAGAAACAGGCGCCGGCTACGGTGCCCTGCTTTCGCCGCAGGGGAAAATCCTGTTCGATTTCCTCGTCTTCAAAGACGGCGACGACTTTCTGCTCGACACACTGGCCGAGGCCGCCGCAGCGCTCGCCAAACGGCTGACCTTCTACAAGTTGCGCGCCAAGGTCACCGTCGAGGATCTCAGCGAAAGCCATGCGGTTGTCGCCGGTTGGGGCGAACCGATGCCCGCCGACGGGCCGTTCGCGATCGATCCGCGCTTGGCCGAACTCGGCTGGCGCGGTGTCGTGCCGAAAGAAGCCGCGGGAAAAAGCGACGCGGCATTGTGGAACAGCCACCGCATTGCGCTCACCGTCCCCGAAGCCGGCCAGGACTACGCCTATGGCGAGGTATTCCCGCACGACATCGACATGGATCAGTTAAGCGGCGTCGTTTTCGACAAGGGTTGTTACGTCGGCCAGGAAGTGGTGTCGCGGATGCAACATCGCGGCACCGCGCGCCGCCGCATCGTCGCCGCCACCGCCGACGCGGCGTTGCCCGCAGCCGGCACCGAAATTGCGGCCGATGGCAAGGCGATCGGTACGCTCGGCAGCTCGGACGGCGGACAAGGTCTCGCACTGGTGCGCATCGACCGGGCGAAGGCGGCGATGGATCGCGGTGCGGCGATCGAGGCCGATGGCGTCGCCATCACCCTGTCGCTGCCGTCCTGGGCGAAATTCGAGTGGCCGAGCGACGAGGCGCCCGAATGATTTGTTCGTCCCCTCACCGCCCTTTCCGAGTGAAGACCGAAAACCATGGCTGATCGCGCGGGCGCACCGCCGCGTGCCTGGCAGCGCATGCTGTCCGGCCGCCGGCTCGACCTTCTCGACCCCTCGCCGCTCGACATCGAAATCGAGGACATCGCGCACGGGCTTGCCCGCGTCGCGCGCTGGAACGGCCAGACCTATGGCGAGCACGCCTTTTCCGTCGCGCAACACTCGCTGCTGGTGGAAGAAATCGCGGGACGTATCGAGCCGGATCTGACGCCTGAATGGCGGCTTGCGATGCTGCTGCACGATGCGCCCGAATACGTCATCGGCGACATGATCTCGCCGTTCAAGGCAGTCATCGGCGGCGACTACAAGGCGCTGGAACTGCGCCTGCTCGCCGCCATCCACATCCGCTTCGGACTGCCGGCGAAACTGCCGGCGAAGATCACGAAACTGTCGAAACGGGCCGATATCATCTCCGCCTATTTCGAGGCGACGGAACTTGCCGGCTTCGACGAAACGGAGGCAGCGCGAATCTTCGGGCGTCCGCGCGGATTCCCGCTCGATGCGGAGGGCCGGTTGCGGCTCGGGCTCGCCGGCTGGCCGGTGCGCGATGCGCAGGAGCGTTTCCTCGCGCGTTTCGAGACCCTTGAAGCGGCCTGCCGAAAGGCTTAAGTGCCTTCGCTCGCCTTTGGAACAAGAACGAGATACCCGCATGCTCTTTGTCTGTCCGCTGTCGCGGCTTCACGAGACGGTCGAAAACAGCGGCGCCAGCCACATGGTCACGCTGATCAACGACGGCACGCCGGTTGCCCGTCCGCCAAGCATTGCCGCCGAGAATCACCTGTTCCTCGGCTTCAACGACATCACAGAACCGATGGACGGCTTTCTGCCGCCGAACCACGACATCGTCGGCCGCTTCATCGCCTTTGCCGACGCCTGGTCGCAGGAGCGTGCGATGGTGGTGCATTGCTGGGCCGGCATCAGCCGCTCCACCGCGGGGGCCTATGTCGTGGCATGCATGAAACGCGGCGCGGGGCAGGAAGCGGCCATTGCCGCGGAGTTGCGCGCCGCTGCCCCGCAGGCAACGCCAAACTCGCTGTTCGTGAAGATCGCCGACGACATTCTCGGGCGCGGCGGGGCAATGAGCGAGGCGATCGCCAGCATCGGTCGCGGTGCATCGGCCTTCGAGGGCTCTCCCTTCGGGCTCTCCCTGTCATAAGCGGAAAAACTGCGGTAACAGTTGCGGCATGAACCGCGTGTCCGCTCCCTCCCTGCCCGTAAAGACGACGATCGAGATCGAACTGAACGCCGCCATCGTCGCGGTGGCCGATCCGACGCCGCTGATCCTTGCCGTCGGTACGGATGATCGTTCCGGCGAGCCCGACGGATTGCCCTTCGGTCCGTTCGATCCGCTGGCGCACCGCACGCTGGAGGCCGGCCTCAGATCGTGGGTGGAAGAACAGACGGCGTTGTCGCTCGGCTATGTGGAGCAGCTCTACACATTCGGCGACCGCGGCCGGCATATGTCGCCGGGCGACGCCGGACCGCATGTCCTTTCCGTGGGGTACCTCGCGCTCACCCGGCAGAACGATCGTTCCGATGCGGCGCTTGCCAGCCAGGGCGCCGCGTGGCGGTCGTGGTACGGCTATTTCCCGTGGGAAGACTGGCGTGAGGGCCGGCCGGCCGTTCTCGACGAAATGATCCTGCCGTTGCTCGCAATCTGGGCAAGCGAACCGCCGCGTGCCGGCGCACCACAGCGAGCGCTCGGACGGCCGGAGCGCATCGATCTCGCCTTCGGCACCGACGACGTCCCCTGGGACGAGGAACGGGTGCTGGAGCGCTATGAATTGCTCTACGAGGCCGGTCTGGTCGAGGAAGCGCTGCGCGACGGGCGCAGTGCCGCGCTTGCCCGCAACAAGCTGCCGACGCTCGGCAAGCCGATGCGGTTCGACCACCGGCGCATCCTGGCGACCGCCATTTCGCGGCTGCGGGCGAAGCTGAAATACCGCCCGGTGGTGTTTGAGCTGATGCCCGACACCTTCACGCTGACCGCGCTGCAGAAGACCGTGGAGGCGGTTTCGGGACGGCATCTGCACAAGCAGAATTTCCGCCGGCTGGTCGAAGGCGGCGCGCTCGTCGAGCCGACCGGGCAATCGACGGCAAAGACCGGCGGTCGACCTGCCGCGCTGTTCCGCTTCCGCCGCGACGTGCTGCGCGAACGCCCCGCTCCCGGCCTGCGACTCGGCGGACGGCAGACGCCGTAGAGTTTTTTCCGGCAAAGCCATCCGCGGCTGTATTGGCGCGCGAAAACCCGTGAGAAAGCCTCACTTGAACCGCCCGCGACGCTAATATTCGAAAAAAAGCATATACGAGGGCTAATCCCACTGGACTTTTGACCGGTTCCAGACTTATTTCCCTTGCGTGGGAGAAGACCGTTTCGCTGCCACCGGCGAAAGCGTGGAAAATTTTCTGTTCTTTCAGAAGTTTCTGCGTAAGTGACAACAACGCCGGTTCGTGCGCGAACAAAAATCATGACATCGCCTTTGGCATCATCCAGTGCCCGGGCGTGTCCGTACAATGCTACTCATAAAGGGCCAGTTCGATGACGTTTCCGTTCGAGCGCGTGTTTCCGTTTCTCTCGTGGTTACCGAGGGTAAACAGGGAAACGTTGCGAGCGGACGCCTTTGCGGGCCTCACGGGCGCGGTCATCGTGCTGCCGCAAGGCGTAGCGTTTGCCACCATTGCCGGCCTGCCACCGCAATACGGTCTCTACACCGCGATGGTGACGCCGGTGATCGCCGCACTGTTCGGCTCATCGCTGCACCTGATCTCCGGTCCGACAACGGCGATTTCGATCGTCGTCTTCTCCGCCGTCAGCCGCTATGCCACGGTCGGCACGCCGGAATTCGTCTCCATGGCCCTGACGCTCACATTGCTTGCGGGGCTCTACCAGCTTGTCCTTGGTCTTGCGCGCATGGGCGCGCTGGTCAATTTCGTCTCCCATACCGTGGTCGTCGGCTTCACCGCCGGCGCCGGCATCCTCATCGCGACATCGCAGATGAAGAACGTGCTTGGCATCAACCTGCCAAAGGGCGAGTCCTTCATCCACACTTGGCGAGATTTGTGGCTGCATATCGGGGAGATGAACTTGTACATCCTGCTCGTCTCGGCGAGCACGCTGGTGATCGCGATCCTGATCAAGAAATTCGTGCCGAAACTGCCGAACCTGCTGATCGCGATGATCATCGCGGGCCTTATCGCGCTTGGCATCAACGGCGCGCAGCACGGCATGACCTTTGTTGGCGAGATCCCGGCGCAGTTGCCGCCCTTCTCGATCCCCGACCTTGCCTTCCCGACCCTGAAGACGCTGGCGCGCGACGCCTTCGCCATCGCCCTGCTCGGCCTCATCGAGGCCGTCTCGATCAGCCGCGCGATCGCCGCGAAGTCGCACCAGCGCATCGACGGCAATCAGGAATTCATCGGCCAGGGCCTGTCGAACATCGTCGGCAGCTTCTTCTCGAGCTATGCCGGTTCGGGCTCGTTCACGCGCTCGGGGATCAACTATTCGTCGGGCGCGCAGACGCCGATGTCGGCACTGTTTGCAGCCGCCTTCCTTGTGCTGATCGTGCTTCTGGTCGCGCCGCTGATGGCCTATCTGCCGGTCGCGGCGATGGCCGGCGTCATTCTGCTGGTGGCCTACAATCTGATCGACTTCCATCAGATCAAGCATGTTCTGGAATCGAGCTATTCGGAAACCGCGATCCTGCTGACGACGCTGTTCGCGACGCTGCTGCTCGAACTGGAATTCGCCATCTATCTCGGCGTACTCCTGTCGCTCGTCATCTTCCTGATGCGCACCTCGACGCCGGAAATCGTCACGCTGGCGCCGGATATCGACCCGGTCTACCACAAGAAGACGCTGACCGACGTGCAGGTGAAGCCGCTGCTGCAGTGCCCCGATATGCGCATCCTGCGCATCGACATGTCGATCTATTTCGGCTCGGTGAACCACATCCAGTCGAAGCTGCAGCACATCATCGAGAAGGAACGCATCTACCACATCCTGCTGATCGGCGAGGGCATCAACGCCATCGACCTGAGCGGCACGGAAATGCTGATGCAGGAGGCCGAGCGGCTCGACGAGCTGGGCGGCGGGCTCTATTTCACCGGCCTCAAGCCGCAGGTCTACCAGTCGATCAGCCGGACCCACATGATCAAGGAAATCGGCAACAACCATTTCTTCGACGACAAGAACGAAGCGATCACGACGCTGCGGCGGCTGCTGCGCTTCCAGAAGCGCTGCGAGAACTGCACCGTGAAGGCGTTCGCCGATTGCCGCGAGGAAGCCGCGTAGTCGGAACGCCGGTTCAGAACGAAAAAGGCCGCGGCTATCGCCGCGGCCTTTTTGTTTTTCGGTGTACCCGCCGCCGAGGCCAGGTCTTATCCGACGTTGACGACGATGCGGCCGCGGACCTTGCCCTCGAGGATATCGCCGGCCTTGCCGATTACGTCGTCGAGATCGATCGTGGTGGTCATGGCGGCGAGCTTTTCCTTGTCGAGGTCGGTCACAAGACGCTCATAGGCTTCGGTGCGCAAAGCTTTCGGCGCCATCACCGAGTCGATGCCGAGCAGCGACACGCCGCGCAGAATGAAGGGTGCAACGCTCGCCGGCAGGTCCATGCCGCCGGCAAGGCCGCAAGCCGCGACAGCGCCGCCGTATTTGGTCATTGCCAGCACGTTGGCGAGCGTGTGCGAACCGACCGCGTCGACGCCGCCGGCCCAGCGTTCCTTGCCGAGCGGACGGGCGGGATTGGAGAGTTCGGCACGGTCGATGATCTCGGACGCGCCGAGGCCGGTCAGGTAGTCAGTCTCGCTGGTGCGGCCGGTCGAGGCGATGACGTGATAGCCGAGCTTGGCGAGGATGGCGGTTGCCACCGAGCCGACGCCGCCCGCGGCGCCCGTCACGACGACCGGGCCGCGATCCGGCGTGATGTTGTGGCGCTCAAGGGCGAGCACACAAAGCATCGCGGTGTAGCCGGCCGTGCCGATCGCCATCGCCTCGGGGCCGCTGAGGCCGTCGGGGCGGCGCACCAGCCAGTCGCTCTTGACGCGGGCCATCTCGCCGAGGCCGCCCCAATGCACTTCGCCAACGCCCCAGCCGTTGAGGATGACGGCGTCGCCGGGTTTGAACTCGTCGCTCTCGGAGGACACCACCTCGCCGGTGAAATCGATGCCCGGAATCATCGGGAAACGGCGCACTACCGGGCTCGTGCCAGTGATCGCGAGGCCGTCCTTGTAGTTGATGGTCGAGTGGGTCACGCGAACCGTGACATCGCCTTCCATCATGTCGGCGGCATCGATGTCGGTGAGGGCCACCGACTGCTTCCTGGTTTCCTCGTCACGGGTGATCAAAATGCCCTTGAAGCGGTCCATGGTGCTCTCCCTTATCAGAAATTCGTTGGCGAACGCAGCCGGGCGCGCCCGCTTTTAAGACGTGTCTCTTGTGGCCTTGTGCCCGCTTTCGGGGCGGTTCGCAAGGCCCGCCCGCCGTCAGCCTTGGCGAACGGGCTGCAGGCTCGGTGCGGGCGTGTCCTTGATCGGCAGGTGGACGAGCGCGGCGAAAACCGACAGCGCAACGCCAAGCCACCACACCACGTCGTAGGTGCCCGTGGTGTCGTAAAGACGGCCGCCGAGCCAAACGCCGAGGAAGGCGCCGATCTGATGCGAGAAGAAGACGATGCCGAACAGTGTTGCCATGTAGCGCGGCCCGAACATGGCCGCGACCAGCCCGGAAGTGGGCGGCACCGTCGACAGCCACAGGAAGCCCATCACGGCGGCGAAGACGACCACCGTCACCGGCGTGATCGGCATGAGAATGAAGATGGTGATGGCAATTCCGCGGCCGAAATAGATCAGCGACAGGAAATAGGCTTTCGAATAACGCCCGCCGATGACGCCGGAGATCAGCGAGCCGGCGACGTTGAACAGGCCGATAATGGCGATCGCCGACGCGCCCCAGGTCGCGTCGATGCCCTTGTCGGTCAAATACGGCGGCAGGTGGACCGCGATGAACGCGACGTGGAAACCGCAGACGAAGAAGCCGAGCACGAGCAGCACGTAGGATTTGTGGCCGAAGGCCTCGGCAAGCGTCGCGCCGAGCGAGGATTCCACCACGGCATCCGCCTGCGCGCCCACCTCGCTGCGGCCCTGTAAGGGGATCGCCAGCACAACGATGGCCAGCATCATCACGCCCATGATGATCAGAGCCATCGACCAGCCAAAATGGTCGATCAGGCCCTGGCCGAGGAAGCCGAAGACGAACTGGCCGAGCGAGCCGGCAGCCGTGCCGACCCCGAAGGCGAGCGAGCGCTTGGCGTCGCTGACGGCGCGGCCGAAGGCGGCAAGCACGATCGAGAACGACGCCGCCGACAGGCCGATGCCGACCAGGATGCCGGCGGACAGATGCAGAAAGACCGGTTCCGGCGCCCAGGCCATCATGAACAGGCCGAGAGCGTAGATGACGCCGCCGACGGCGAGCACCCGGGCGGTGCCGTAACGGTCGGCGATCATGCCGGCAAAGGGCTGGCCGATGCCCCACAACAGATTCTGGATGGCAATGGACAAGCCGAAGATCTCGCGCGTCCAGCCACGGTCCTCGGTGATCGGGGCAAGGAAAAGCCCCATGATCGAGCGCGGTCCGAAGGACAACACCGCAATCAGGCAACCGCTGGCGATGATGAAGGGCAGACTACGCCAGAAGAGCGCCGTCGCGCCGGTTCGATCGGTGGTCATGCTACCTCCTCGCATCGGCGCTGCGCCGCATTCGCCGTCAATTGCACCGCCCGTCCGCAGCACAAGAAAGCCTGTGTATCGGCCTTTCGCGGCGAATACGAATGCTTCCTTTCGGCACCAGTGTTTTATAGTGTTGGCAGTGATTTCCAAGTGCGGCGCCGACCGCCGCACCTCCCCTCATCCACCTGTCGGTGCATGCCGCGTGCTGCCCGGCCCGGCGCGGAGATGCCCCTTCCATGAGTTCTGCCGCAGAAATCCTCGCCTCGCAGCTTGCCGACGCCCGGCGCAATCGGCGCACCAGCGCGCCGTTCCCGTCTTCCGCCATCACGACGATGGAAGACGCCTACGCGCTTCAGGACATCGCGACGACCATCTATGGCCGGCGCAATGGCTACAAGATCGGCGCGACGAGCCCGGCAGCGCAGCGAATCATGAATTGCGACGGCCCGTTCTTCGGTCCGATGTTCGCCGAGGACAGCCACCGCAGCGGCGAGGCCATCGTCATCGACGAGACCATGCTGGCAGTCGAATGCGAGTTCGCCTTCCGCATCGGACCGATTTCTCGCCCGTTCGTCGGCGGCGAGACGGCGGAGAGCATCGCCTCGGTGATCGAGAGCTGCCATCCGGCGATCGAGATCGTCGGTCGGCGCGTCGCCTCCGAAGGCTTCCCGGCAATCGTCGACGCGATCTCGGATTTCGGCCTCAACGCCCGCTTCGTGGTCGGCGACGAAATCCCGGACTGGGAGGCGCTCGACCTCGCCGGTTCCGAGGTGCGCGCCCTTGTCGACGGGACGGAGACCAATGCGGGATCCGGCGCACAGGTCTACGGCCACCCGCTCGCAGCGCTCGCCTGGCTCGCCAATGCGCTGACCGCGCAGGGCAAGTCGCTTGAAGAAGGCGACTGGGTGTCGACCGGCACCTGCCTTGGCATCGTTCCGATCCGTGCCGACAGCGAAGTGGTGGCGGATTTCGGCCCGCTCGGTTCGGTTTCGGTCGAATTTCTAGGCCGAAAATAGCCGTAGTTTCAAAGGCACCCGGACAAAATCGACGCAGCCGGCGAAAAAATACGCCGGTTGGGTGGAAATTGCCGCTTCGCCTCGCTAAATAAAACTCGAAATGAGCATAAGGGGTGCGTAACCGGTGGTTTCGCCGGTTGTTTTTTCGTCCTCTTTATACTCAACCTGAGCATAACGGCGATGGGAGATTGCCATGAGCCTCATGGATCACGGTGCCGAGACCACGGCCTGCACGACCGCACGTGCGCGCGTTTCGAAGGACTACGAGGCCATTTCGCGGCCTTCGCTGGCCTATACGAAAGAGGTCGCGGAAGCGACGGCGCCGATCTACGAGAAGGTCAAGGATGTCATTCCGGCGATCGAGTGGCCGTTCTTTGCGCCCTACATTCACGCGATCAACGCGCTGAAAAAGGAGCGTAACGCGGTCATCCTGGCGCACAATTACCAGACGCCTGAGATCTTCCACGGCGTTGCCGACATCGTCGGCGACTCGCTGCAGCTCGCCAAGGAAGCCGCCAAGACCGACGCGGACGTCATCGTCCAGTGCGGCGTGCACTTCATGGCCGAGACGGCGAAGCTGATGAACCCGGACAAGACCGTGCTGATCCCCGACATGGATGCGGGCTGCTCGCTTGCCGAGTCGATCACCGGCGCCGATGTCCGCCTGCTGCGCGAGACCTATCCGGGCGTGCCGATCGTCACCTATGTCAACACCTCGGCCGAGGTGAAGGCCGAGTGCGATATCTGCTGCACCTCCTCGAACGCCATCCAGGTCGTCGAGTCGCTCGGCGCCAAGCGCGTCATCATGGTGCCGGACCAGTATCTGGCTGCCTATGTGGCGAGCAACACCGATGTCGAGATCATCACCTGGAAGGGTGCCTGTGAAGTGCATGAGCGCTTCACCGGCGAGGAGCTGCGCGGCTACCGCGAGGCCGATCCTTCGGTGAAGATCATTGCCCATCCGGAATGCCCGCAGGACGTCATCGCGGAAGCCGACTACACCGGCTCGACCGCGCAGATGATCGACTGGGTGAAAACCGAGAAGCCGGCCCGCGTCGTCATGGTCACCGAATGCTCGATGGCCGACAACGTCGCCTCCGAGGCGCCGGAGACCGAGTTCGTGCGGCCGTGCAATCTGTGCCCGCACATGAAGCGGATCACGCTGCCGAAGATCCTCGACGCTCTGCTCGAGATGCGTGAGGAAGTGACCATCGACCCGGCGGTCGCCGAGCGCGCGCGCCACGCCGTCGAGCGCATGGTCAACCTGAAGAGCTGATCGACACATTCCAAGAACAATGCCCGCCCTCGCCGGACTGCGACGGGCGGGCACTTGACGTGGGCGCCGGGAAGGTGCACCGCTTCCCCTCCGCCTTTCATGGAACCGTCCGAGCGACCGGACCGGCACGCCCTTTCCAGGTCGCCCTAGCCAACGGACTACGGTCATGGCCGAAGATACGGATGCCGTCAGCACGTTCACGCCGCAAAGCTGGTCGGTGATCGACGATGTGATCATCGTCGGCGGAGGTCTCGCGGGCCTCTTTTGCGCCCTCAAACTCGCCCCCCGCCCCGTTACCCTCTTAAGCGTCGCCGAACTCGGCGCCGGAGCCTCGTCGGCCTGGGCGCAGGGCGGCATCGCGGCAGCCGTTTCCGAAGGCGATACGCCCGATGCCCACGCCGCCGACACGATTGCGGCCGGCGCCGGCACTGTCGATGAGCGCATCGCCCATCTGATGGCGAGCGAGGCGCCGGAGCGGATCCACGACCTCCTGTCCTATGGAGTGCCCTTCGACCGCGACCTTGAAGGCAAGCTGATGCTGTCGCGCGAAGCAGCCCATTCGCACCGCCGCATCGTGCGCGTACAGGGCGACCGCGCCGGCTGGGCAATCATGGAAGCGCTGGCGGCCGCCGTTCGCAACACGCCGTCGATCCGCGTTGTCGAGGGCTATCTGGCGGAAGAAATCGTCACCGAGGGCCGCAACGTCACCGGCATCATGGTGCGGCCGGCCTCGGGCAAGGCGAGCACGCCGATCTTCCTGCCGGCGCGCGCGATCGTGCTCTCCAGCGGCGGCATCGGCCATCTTTACGGCGTCACCACCAACCCGCCGCAGGCAAATGGCGACGGCGTTGCCATGGCGGCCCGCGCCGGCGCGATCCTTGCCGACTGCGAGTTCGTCCAGTTCCACCCGACCGCCATCGACATCGGCCGCGACCCGGCGCCGCTTGCGACCGAAGCGTTGCGAGGCGAAGGCTCGCTCCTGGTCAATGGCGACGGCAAGCGCTTCATGCTTGATGTCGATCCGGACGCCGAACTCGCGCCGCGCGATGTCGTCGCCCGCGCCGTCTACGAAGAGGTGATGAGCGGACGCGGCGCTTTCCTCGATTGCCGCAAATCCGTCGGCGACGCGTTCAAGGACAAGTTCCCGACCGTCTACGAGGCCTGCATGAGCGCCGGCATCGATCCGGCCAAGGATCTGATCCCCGTCGCGCCCGCCGCGCACTACCACATGGGCGGCGTGCTGACCGACGCCAACGGGCGCAGCTCGGTCGACGGTTTGTGGGCCTGCGGCGAGGTTTCCTCGACCGGCGCGCATGGCGCCAACCGGCTCGCGTCGAACTCGCTGCTTGAAGCCGTGGTCTTTGCCGCGCGCATCGCCGAAGATATCGCCGGCCTGCTGCCGGCCTCGGAAACCGGCGCCTGGCGGCCGCTGCCGCCGGAAAAAGCCGATGCCGACGCCGAACCGGCGAACGAGAGTAACATCGTCGCCACCATCCGCCGGGTGATGAGCGAGCATGTCGGCGTGGTACGGCGCGAGGCCGGCCTGAAAAAGGCGCTCGCTATCCTGAGCGCGCTTGAAAAAGGCAGCCGCTCGCGCCAGGTCGACAACATGCTGACGACGGCCAAGGCGATTGCCGCTGCCGCCCTGCAGCGCACCGAAAGCCGCGGCGGCCATTATCGCGCCGACTATCCCGAGACCGATCCGGCGCAGGCGCGGCGCTCGTTCCTGACCCTTGCGCAGATCGATGCCATCGTTGCGGCTGCCGCCAAGGATACCGAAAAACCCGAGGTTCCCGCCAATGACTGATGCCCGCTCTCTGCTCCCGGTTCTCTCCCCGATCGCCGTTGAGGACGCGGTGCGCGCGGCGCTGAGCGAGGATCTCGGCCGGGCCGGCGACATCACCAGCCAGGCGACCATCCCGCCCGACGCGCAGGCGACCGCCGTGCTCGCCACCCGCAAGGATGGCGTCCTCTCCGGGCTCGATTTCGTCGAGGCGGCGTTCTCGCTGATGGATCCGGCGATCCGGGTGACGCGGCGCGTAGAAGATGGCGACGCGATTTCCGCCGGCACAGTCGTTGCCGAGATCACCGGCCCGGCGCGCGCCATCCTGTCCGGCGAGCGCGTCGCGCTCAATTTCCTCTGCCATCTGTCGGGCATCGCGACGGCAACATCGGCGTTTGCCGCCCGAACCGCGCACACTTCGGCGCAGATCGTCTGCACCCGCAAGACGACGCCGGGCCTGCGCGCCTTCGAGAAATACGCCGTTCGCTGCGGAGGCGGCATGAACCACCGCTTTGGCCTCGACGACGCGGTGTTGATCAAGGACAACCATATCGCGGTTGCAGGCGGCGTCGCGCCGGCGATTGAACGCGCCCGCGCCTTTGCCGGCCATCTGGTCAAGATCGAGATCGAGGTCGACACACTCGATCAGCTCAAGGTCGCGATGGAATACGGCCCGGACGCGGTGCTGCTCGACAACATGGCACCCTCGACGCTGCGCGAGGCAGTCGCCATTGTCGACGGACGGGCGATCACGGAAGCGTCGGGCGGCGTCACGCTGGAGTCCGTGACGGCAATTGCCGAAACCGGCGTCGACCTCATCTCGACCGGCTGGATCACGCATTCCGCGCCGATATTGGACTTGGGTTTGGACATCGCGATCGGCTGAGGCGCTCGTTCCCTCTCCGTCGTCATTCCGGACAAGCCGCAAAGCGGCGCGATCCGGAATCCAATGGCATATGCGCCAGATAAAAGCAGTGGAGAGCTGAGCCGGGCGTACGCGACGAGCCGACACGGCATACCGTGTCGAGAGGGGCAATAGACCCCGGATCAAGTCCGGGGTGACGGGGAGTGCGAGCGGATAAGACGTGCGCCAATGCTAGCCGCAGTTTTTATCCTCGGCCACGTCCCCTCCCTCTCGACGACAAATCGCCCACAAACGAAAAACGCGGAACCTTTCGGCCCCGCGTTCGTTTTCCCTAGCAAGTGACGGACCTGATCAGCTCCAGCCGCCGCCATAGGTCTTGTAGAAGATATGGCGGCCGATGCGGTCCTTGCGCTTCATGGTGCGGGCCCAGCGCGGCTTGACGTAGGTCGCGTGGTAGTGCGTCGACGCACCGACATCCTTGATCCACTGCTTGCCGGAGGTGACCTCGCGGGCGATTTCCTGCGCCTGGCGCCACAGGCGGCGATTGTTGATGCGGTCGCGGATGCCGTCGCAGGCAAAGGAGAACTGGCAGCGGTTGCGGCGGTGCTTGTTCTGGTAGACGACGCCGCAGATCGAATTCGGATAGGTCGGGTTCTTGACCCGGTTCAGCACCACCTGGGCGACGGCGACCTGGCCCTTCCACGGCTCGCCGCGGGATTCGAAGTAGATCGCATCGGCGAGGCACTTCTGTTCCTTGTTGGAAAGAACGCTCGCCGGCAGCGCGTTGTTCACCCATGCGTGGTTGATGCCGACATCGGGAACAAGCGTTGCGGCCTCCGGTTCCTCGGGCTTCTTCGGACCAAACAGGGCGGCAAACGGAGCCTCGAGATCGACGCTGTCATTCGGCGCGTAGGCCATCACCATCGACGCGCTGACGGCGGCCGCGCTGCGGGCGATCAGCATCTTCTCGGCTTCGGGGTCGTCGGCGAGCGGCCTCGGCTTCGCCTTGTGATCAAGGCTGGCAACGGCGGTCGATGCTGCGGCGTCGGGCAGCGGGGTCGGCTTGACGAAGGCGACACGCGGCAGGACGCGTTCGCCGCTCGGTGCGATCAGGCTGGAAAGCTGGAACAGGGCGCCGGCATTGATTTCGCCCGGCTTCGGCTCCGCCGCGCGCGTCACGTAGCGATCGCCCTTGAGGCGGCGATTGATGCGCTGCGCGTCCGACGTATAGGTCGCGTCGACCACATCCTTGGCCGCCTTGCGTTCGACAACGGCAACGCCATCGGACTTCACAGAGCCCGTCGTGACCTGGTCGACCCTGCTGGTCAGCTTGCCCTTGGTCAGAACCGTACCGACATTTGCGAAGGTGTAGGTCGGCGTATGCGTCGACCCGGTGTCCGGCGCCTGAATATGGGCCGTCCAGCGCAGGGCGTCATTGTCCTCGAAGGTGACGAGGCTTGCCGCATCCTGATAGGCGATCCGGTCGGGGAAGACGAAAAATGAAACCGCGGCGACCACTCCGGTCATCGCGGCCGACATCGTCCGGCAAAGGAAACCACGGGAGCGCTTACGATACATCAGCACACTACTCAACTCTGGAACTACCCAACGCGCACACCAACGCAACCACGCGTGATGCCGACAAACTGCAGCATCCTTCGTGCGTCTTCCTTTGTTGATCGCTGATTAACCTTGAAAGTCCGTTAATGCGGCCAAATGAATTTTCGCCGCGGGCGCGGACGGCGCCCTTCCCCTGCAGTCGCGACATGCGAACCTCTCGGTTCTGCGATGCACGACAAGGCCCTGTCACGGCCCGCCGACATCGCGCCCGCCCCCGGGCCGCAGGCGGACAGTCACCGAAAAAAGCGGCAAAAGCGTGGGCGCGCGTTCGAGCACGCAATATGCCCCGATCCGGGCTTGCCGGATGGGCTGACGCTGGTGTAGGCAGAAAGGCCTTTCAGCCGCGCGTCTCCAGCGTCCTTGCACGCCTTACGCGCAGCGTCGCGGGGTCCACTCTGCGGTGTCTTTCACCTTCTGTCACGGTGACCATCGCAAGCGCCCCGCGCATTCGGCTGATAAGGGCCCGTAGCTCAATGGTTAGAGCCGACCGCTCATAACGGTCTGGTTGCAGGTTCGAGTCCTGCCGGGCCCACCATTTCCTTGATCCCGCGGCAATTCGCGACGCTCACGCCTTCCGATGGGCGGATGAAAGCCCGAGCCGCGGTCGCGACCTTGTTCTGGTTCGCGGATTTCCTCTCACCTCCGCCGCTCTTTCTCAACGCACGCCAGGGTCACCGCGTTCACCGAGCACCGCGATGCCGCTCGCCTCACATTCCATGCGTGCTTGTGTTTGTGGCGCGTTGTTGTCAGGCCTATTTATGAATAATGGGTCGTAATTCATTTTTTTGTTGACACCCCCTCCTTTCGCCGGAAGGATTGCCCCGACACATTAGGGAGACAGTCATGGGCACTGCTGCAGGGCCATTCGCGGCTTTCGCGGGGATCGGAGAGATCCCGACCGGAGATTATCCCGAGCGCACCGCGCTCGAGGCCGCGGCCACGGCCGCCCGCATGGCGGTGCGCGATGCCGGCCTCGACAAGTCCGAGATCGACGTCATCATGCCGACCGGCGCGATCTTCAACCGCGACTTCAACAGCGACCTGATCTTCGGCCGCCTGGTCGAAGAGCTTGGCCTGAACGGCACTGCGCACGCCAACATCCAGGTGATGGCGGGCGGCGCCAGCGGCAGCGCGATGGCCAAGACCGCCGCCGCGCTGGTCAAGTCCGGGCTGGCGAAGAACGTCCTGTGCGTCCATTCCGACCGCCTCAAGAGCGGCATCGACATCGCCACCGCCATCGAGGTGTTCTCGACGCTCGGCATTCCCGATCACTGGGAGCAGCCCTTTGGCCAGCACATGGGCTCGATGGCAGCGATGCTGACCAACCGCTACATGTACGAGACCGGCACGACGGCCGAGCAACTCGCCGCGGTCTGCGTCTCGGCCCGCAAATGGGCCGAACTCAATCCCAATGCGATGTTCCGCAAGCCGCTGACGGTCGAGGAGGTGCTCTCCTCAAAGGTGCTGTCGGAGCCAATCCACGCCAAGGAATCGAACATGCTGGCCGATGGCGCCTCGGCCTTCGTCGTCACCTCGGTCGAGCGCGCGGCCGATCTGACCGACACGCCGGTTTATCTCACAGGTGCCTCGGGGCGGGTGACGCATTACTCGCTGGCCCAGGAGATGGACATCGCCCGCATGGGCTATGCGGATGCGGCGGCGGAAGCCTTCGCTATGGCTGGCATTGGTCCCAAGGACATCGACATTGCCGAAATCTATGACGCCTATCCGGTGATCAACCTGATCGCTCTTGAGGAGATGGGGCTGGTCGAGCGTGGCGAGGCCGGTGCCTTTGTCGCCTCCGGCGGCACCTTCCCCGGCGGGGCGCTGCCGATGACAACCAATGGCGGCATGCTCTCGGCCGGTCATACCGGCGCCGGCGGCGGCGTATCGATCTTCGTCGAGGCGTTGCGCCAACTCATGGGCAAAGCCGGCCCACGCCAGGTGCCGGGCGCAAAGATTGCCGTCGAGACCGGTTCGGGCGGCACCTACATGGACGCCCAGGTCATGGTTCTCACGAACGAGGTACGCTGACGATGAAAATTGCCGAACCGTTCCACGCCGGCCTGAAGGCGCGCAAGCTGTTGATACCCTGGTGCGAGGACTGCGGCCGTCCGCACTTCTATCCACGCTCGGCCTGTCCGCATTGCTGGGGCGAGACCTACGACTGGCGCGAGGCCAGCGGCAACGGCGTGATCCACTGCTTCACCGTCGTGCACAACAACCCGCCGCCGGCCTTCGTGCCGCTTCTGCCCTATGCGATGGCCGTCATCGAGCTCGACGAGGGTGTCCGGCTTCTCTCCAACATCGAGGGCGACCGCGACGGCATGGCGATCGGCGACCGGGTCACCGTCACCTTTGCCGAGCGCGACGGCGAGATTCTGCCGCTGTTCAAACGCCAGTTCTGAGCAAGGGCGGCCTGAACAAAAGGCGGGCGCAACGACCAGGCGCCCCGAACGGCAAGAAAACACGGCCGGCGCCGACGCATCGCCGGCAAGGAGGAGAACGCGATGACCTCGGGTTGGCAGGACTTCCCGCAAGGCAAGGTGGTCACCACCGCCGCCATCACCGTCACCGAGACCCATCTGGTGCAGTTCTCCGGGCTCACCGGCGACTTCTATCCCGTCCACACCGACGCCGAATGGGCCGCCAAAAGCGCCTTCGGCCAGCGCATCGCCCACGGGCCGCTCACCTTCGCCCTGGCCGTCGGGCAGATGTACCAGTCGCAGGCCTACGGCAACGCCATCATCGCTTGGCTCGGCGCCGACAATGTGCGCGCGACAAACCCCGTCTTCATCGGCGACACGATCCACGTCAAGGCCGAGGTCCTCACCTCAAGACAGGCCAAAAACCCGGACCGCGGCATCGTCACACTCAAATACAACGTCATAAACCAGAACAACGATGTGGTGATGGAAGCGCAGCTCGCGATGCTGATGCGGGCGCGTCCAGCGGAGGAAGCGCATCAGACGCTTGCCGGATAGCGGCAAGCCGGACAGGCTAACAAAACAGGCCGGCAAAACGAACCGGACCAAGCGGGAGGTTGAGCGATGTTTCAGGAATGGCGGGGGCAGACATTCCCCCGGATGCTGCAGTACTCGGCTCGCAACTGGCCGCAGAATGTTGCCGTCCGCTTTGCCGAGGACGCGATCACCTTCGCTGAACTCGCACAACGGGTCGATGCACTGGCGCTTGCGCTGCACCAGCAGGGAGTTCGCCCGGGCGATCATGTCGCCTACATGATGAGCGTTTCACCGCGCTGGGTAGAGCTTTTCTTCGCCACGCTGGCGCTCGGCGCAAAGGTGGTGCCGCTCAATCTGACCTGGGTCGGCGAGGAGATTTCGCAGGGGCTGCGGCTCACGGATGCAAAGTTCCTGGTGATTGGCGCGCCGCACCGGGGCGAGAACCTCGTCAGCAAATTCCTCGAAGCGCTGCCTGCACTGGCAGATGCCAGCCCGGACAACATCGACATCGAAGGTTTGCAGCTGCGTTCTGTCTTCGTCGAGGGCGCGGACGTCGAAGTGCCCGGCTTTGCCCGTCATCTCGATGCACTCGCTTCGAGCGCGGATGCCGGCCAATGGCCACCGCAAGGCCACGTCGCGCCGCGGCCGGACGATCAGGCCCTGCTGCTGCTGACCTCGGGCACGACGTCATTTCCCAAGCCGGCAATCCATACGCATCAGTCGATGCTGTGCGGCATATGCAACTACGCCGACGGTCTCGAGGCCACTGCCGTCGACACCTTCCTGCTGACGACGCCGAACTACCATGTCGGCGGCATCATTTCGATGTGCATTCCGCTGATGCGCGGGGGAACGTCCCGCCTGATGCACTGGTTCGACCCCGAAGAGGCGATGCGGCTGATCGAGAGCGATCCCGTCACCCTGTTCTGGGGCTTCGACACCCATTTTGCGATGATGCGCAATAGCCCGTCATACGGCCAGCACGACCTGTCCAGCATCACCCGCACCATGTCAGGCTCCAACCCGTCGACCTTCGATGCGATCTACGCGATGGGGTTTGCCCATATCGGGAGCCTGTACGGCACCTCCGAATCCATGGGCGGTTCTACCTTCTTCCCCTACCGCGACCGTTTCGATGTGGAACGCATGAAGCAATCGAATGGCCGTCCGACCTCGAACGAGGTCCGTATCATATCGCAGGATACCGGCAAGGAAGTGCCGGTCGGCGAGCCCGGCGAGATCTGCGTACGCGGGCCGAACCTGTTCCAAGGCTACTACAACATGCCCACGGAATCGGCCGAATGCATCGATGACGACGGGTTCTTCCACACCGGCGACTACGGCTGGGTCGATGCGGACGGCTATCTCTACTACCGCGGCCGCTACAAGGAGATCATCAAGTCGGGCGGCGAAAATGTCTCGATGCTCGAAGTCGAGATGTTTCTTTCAACGGAAATTCCCGGCGTCATCAAGGCCGTGGTTTGCGGCACGCCGGACGAAAAATGGGGCGAGGCAGTCACCGCACTCATCGAAGCCGACCCTGCCGCTGAGCTGAGCGAAGCCAAGGTCCGTGACGCATGCCGCGGCAAGCTGGCCGGATACAAGATCCCGAAGCGGGTGTTCTTCGTCTCCAAGGCGGTCTGGAAGATCACGCCGACCGGCAAGCTCGACCGCCGCAAGGTGCAGGCGTCGGCAATGGAAATCCTGGAGCAGGAAGCGAAAGGCTGAACGCAGGTGTCCGCGCCTGCAGGCACGGGCGCGCACTCAACAACAGCCGTATCCGACAAGCGAACGGCGAAGCAGGATTTTGGGAGGAAGACAATGGAACGCGAGATCGAATTCCAGAGCCAGGGCGTGACCGTGCGGGGCATTCTGAAAACCCCCGACAACGTCGACGGGCCGATGCCGCTCCTGGTGATGGCCGGCGGCTGGTGCTACGTCAAAGAAATCGTCATGCCGGAATACGCCGACTTCTTTGTCGAGGCCGGCGTTGCCTGCCTGATCTTCGATTACCGCTGCTTCGGCGACAGCGACGGCGAACCGCGCCAGCACGCAGATCCGTGGATGCAGATCGAGGACTACCGCGCCGCGATCGACTATGCGGAGACCCTGCCCGAGGTCGATGCGGACCGGATCGGCATCTGGGGCATTTCGTATTCCGGCGGCCACGTGCTGATCCTCGGCGCCATCGAACCGCGCATCAAGTGCATCGTCTCCAACATCCCGCTGATCGATGGCGCGGAAACCTTGCGCATCGGCCATGGCGAGGCCCGCTATCGCGAATTGCAGCGGACGCTGCTCGAGTACCGCAGCGCCAAGTTCAAGGACCCGAACACGGAATCAAAAATCCCGATGTCGGTCCCGGATCCGTTCACGACAATGGCCCACTGGCCCTATCCGGACGTCTATGAGGGCTTCATGAAGCTCAAGGAGACGGTCGCGCCCAACCACGAGCACTGGTCGACGATTGAATCGACGGAGCTTTGCGAACTCTACACGGTGATGCCCTATGTCGGGCGGATCGTGAACATCCCCACCATGATGGTCATCGCCGAAAAGGACACCCTGACCATGTGGGACAAGGAGACCGAAGCTTTCAACGCGATTCTGACCCCGAAGAAGAAGCTCGTGGTACTGGGCGACATCACGCATATGAGCCTCTATGGCAACGTCTCGAAGGTGGAGATTGCTTCGCGCGAGACGATCCCCTGGCTCCAGCAGTATCTGATCGGCGAATAGTCGGAGTGGGATCCGGTGGCCGTTCAACGGCCGCGGCCACCGGCACACGCGTCCGGGGCATCCGGAAGCCCGCCGCGGCCTCCGGCGTCGGCTTCGCCCCAGGCCCCTTTTTGGCCTCAGCATCGCTCCCGCGGCTGGTTGCAAACCCTCAGCTATCCGCTATCATTAAGTGGGTGCTTGCCCGGGTTATCCTTTTGAAAAACGGAGTGGATTTTGCCAAGTCGAAGCGTTGCTGCAACCACTCGGAAGAAACCCGGCAAACGTGAGGTCAAGGCGCTCGAAACCAGGAGTGCCCTGTTCTCTGCAGCAGCCACGGTGGTCGGCAAGCACGGTTACGAAGGCGCCTCGATTGCGCGTATCACCGAGCTTGCCGGGGTCGCGAACGGCACCTTCTACAACTACTTCGAAACACGGCAGGACCTTTTCGACCAGCTGTTGCCGGCCGAAGGCGAACGTCTGCTCGACTACATCCGCGAAAATGTCGACCGGAACGCCAGCGGCGTCGAACTCGAGCGCCAGCGCATGGCGTCCTCATTTGCCTTCTTCGCCGAGAATCCGGGCTTCCTCAGGGTCCTAAACGAAGCCGAAGTCTACGCGCCGAACGCCTTTCGCGAACACGTCCGCAAATTTGCCTCGGTCTACGAAAAGGGCCTGAGAAAACAGATGGAAAACGGAGAGCTTCGCTCTTTCAGCGAAGCCGAGCTGAAGACCATCGTCTACATCCTCATGGGCGCCCGCAGCTATCTGATGATGCAGGCAAGCTATTCCGACGAAACCTTCGACGAAGAAAAGGCGAGCGGCTTTCTTTCGACTTACGTCAAGCTGCTCGAAGGCGGTCTGTTCGCCGCTACCGGATCGAAAACGGATTCGTCCGACAACTGATCGCTTTCCCGTCCAAGACTCTATCCGTTTTCAGTTGACCAGCACCAGGGCCAACTGCGGGAAAGCTGCGACCAGAAGCAGGATCAACAGCATGATGAGGGCGAACGGGGCAGCGCCCAGGAAGATGTCGCCGAGCGAGATCGACCTGTCTTCGAGCGTCCCCTTGATGACGTAGACCGACAGGCCGAATGGCGGCGTCAGGAGGCCGATCTCGACGGCGATGACCGTGACTACGCCGAACCAGACGAGGTCGACACCCATCGGTGCAAAGACCGGCAGCATGATCGGCACGATGATCAGCAGGATCGACGAACTGTCGAGGATCATGCCGAGCGCAATCAGGACCAACAGATAGATCGCAAGCACCATGGTGAAGGACAGGTCGGCGGCGGCAACCGCGTGGCCCATACCGGCCGGGACGCCGGAGAATGCCAGCATGCGGGAATACATCTGCGCGGCGATCAGCAGGAAGCAGATCGTTGCGGTCACAAGGCCCGTCTCGACCAGCACCCTCCAGAAAATCCTGAACGTGATTGCGCGCCGGGCCATCGCGATCAGCAGCGCGCCGATCGAGCCGACGGCGCCGGCTTCGACCGGCGTGAAATAGCCGCCATAGATGCCGCCAAGGACGACGGCGACCAGCAACGCGATCGGCAGTCCCTTGGCCAGCCAGTCGCCTGCGCTTAGCGGCTCCGCATATTCGTGGTCGGGCGAGCCGACGAAGCCCGGCATCAGATAGCTCATCACGACGATGCCGACAGCAAAGGCGAGCGCCAGAAGCATTCCCGGCACGACGCCGGCGATGAACAGATCCCCGATCGATTGTTCGGCCAGCAGCCCGTACAGGATCATCAGCAAGGAGGGCGGGATGAGCATTCCGAGAACGGAGCTGCCGGCGACCACGCCGACGGAAAACCTGCGGCCGTATCCATGCCGGATCATCTCCGGCACTGCGATCTTCGAAAACACGGCGGCAGACGCGATGGAAACGCCAGTGATTGCCGCAAAGATCGCATTGGCGCCGACGGTGCCGATGGCCAGACCGCCGCGAAACTTCTTGAACGCGGCATTGGCGACATCGAAGGCGTCGCGCCCCAGTCCTGTCTCCGAAACGACAAACCCCATGAAGACGAATAGCGGAATGACGCCAAAGAAGTAGCTTGAAATCGCGTGGTTCGCGGCGATGCCGAGAAGCTTCACGGACAGATCCATATTGCCCTTGATGGCCCACACGCCGACGAAGGAGCACAGCATCAATGCGATCGGGACATAGAGCCCGAGAAAGACAAGAACGCAGATAGCCGCCAGCGCAATGAGCCCGATATCGAACGGGGTCATCGTGGGCGCCTCGTCCAGCGCCGCCAGATCTGTGCGGCGAACTGCAGCGCAAGAGCGGTGCCGCCGACCAGAATTGCGACGCGGATCGGCCAGGTCGGGGCGGTGAAGTTGCCGATCGCACCGATGAACTCGTTCCTCGTCACGGATTTCACGAACATCGGCCAGGTTGCCGCGACCACGATCCCGATCATGCCGATGCTGACGATGTCGAACACCGTGTGCAGTACGGACCGAAGTGCCGGCAGACGCCGGGCGAGGAACATGTCGGTCGCTTCGGCGCGCGACATCCTACCTTCACGCAGGCATTGCGGGATCTGCAGAAACACGATCCCGACGATGGTCATGGAGACGAGTTCGGGCACGCCGGCAACCGGAGTGCCGAAGAGGTTGCGCCCGAAGACGTCGGCGCCGACGAGTAGCACCAATCCGAAAATCAGCAGAGAACCAGAGATGTTCAAAGCCTGCGTGAGGCGGTCGAGGAGCCGCAGCGGCCGCGGCTCCCGGGTTTCTTGGATCGCAGGAGGCACGGCCTCACTCCTGATCCCAATTGCGCAGCGGCTTGGCGCCGCTTTCGCGCATCGCGTTCATGTAGATAGCGAGCGTTTCCGTTCCGGGCATGCCTTGCGCGTCGAGCGCCTTTGCCCATTCCTTGGCGGCATTGTCGAGCCCCTTGGCCCAGGCGGCCCGCAGTTCTTCCGGCGCTATGGCCACCGTTGCGCCCGCGGCCGTCATCTTGTCGAGCCCACGCTGATAGGCCGCCTCGATTTCCTTGGCGTACCAGGCGCCAGCGGTGTCCGCCGCCTGGAACAAGGTCTTCTGAACGTCTTCGGGCAGCCCGTCGAACCAGTCCTTGTTGGCGCATAGTCCGCCGATGTAATTCGCGCCGAGGCTGGCGATGGTCACATGCGGCGCCACCTCGTTCAGCTTCATCGGAGCGGCGAGGCTCGGTGACACGACAACACCGGAATAAACGCCGGTTTTCAGCTCGTTGTAATAGGTCGCCAGATTGGCCGAGACGGCGACGGCGCCGGTGCCCGACAGCCAGTTGAGCGCCGCGCCGGGGGTGGCGATCTTCATGCCCTTGAGATCGTCGATGCTGTTGACCGGCTTGGTCGACAGAAGGGCATAATCGTCGATGCCGATCGGGCCGCCGAGATAGACCAGATTGTTGTCAGTCCAAAGCCCCGCCATGGCCTTGTTTTCGAACTGCAGGCGGTTCATGACCGCCGCGACATCCGACACGTCGCTCGACACGAACGGCGTGTAATAGGTCATGTTCTGTAGCGGCAGTTTCGAGGCGCGCAAGGCGGCGATGCAGTAGCCGAGTTCTGCCAGCCCCGCCGACACGACCTCGATCTCTTCGCCGTTGCTGGCGATCGCGCCGCCATATTGCTCGTTGAAGGTCATCGTGTGGCCGGACGCAGCCAGACCGGACTCGATGGCCGGCAGGAAGCTTTCCGGCAGCATTTTCACGAACAGCACCGTCGGTGGAAGTCCGGCCACCACGGTTGCGTTGAAGTCGTCGGCCACAGCGGCTCCCGGCACGGCGAGCGCCGCGGCGAGCGCAGCCGACGTCGCGATCTTGGACATTCTGAACATCGTTTCCTCCTCCTGGTGAGGTCGCGGACTGGTCGTGTTTTCCAAAAATGCGGTGTGCACGCGTCCGGTTGGTCCGGATCTGTGTCGAGGAGCGTCCCCGATGCTCGGCTTCCCGCCAGTTCTCAATTCGGATTGCGCCGAAGGCGATCCGCAATGCGCCAGTTCCTGCATCCGAAATTAGGGACGAAATGCACCGCCGAGTCAATAAAAATGAATTCCGGATCATTGTTCATTTGCGACGCAAGCGAGTGACGCCCGCTTGCGCCGGCGCCACGCCTTGTCTGCGGCCTGAGCTCAGCAGCTTTCGAGGATCGAAACGTAGTTGGCGACGGCAGAACCGCCCATGTTGAAGACGAGGCCGAGATTTGCGTCCTCGATCTGCATGTCGCCGGCCGACCCGGTCAGCTGGCGGTAGGCGAGCGCGTGCATCGAAACTCCGGTCGCGCCGACCGGGTGTCCCTTGGCCTTCAGGCCGCCCGAGAGATTCACCGGCAGCTTTCCGCCGCGATACACGGCACCGCTCGACAGCGCGTCGATACCACGGCCTGCCGGGGCGAGTCCCATCGCCTCGTAGATCATCAGCTCGGCGATGGTGAAACAGTCATGGACTTCGGCGAAATCGATATCATCGACGCCAACGCCGGCCGCTTCGAAGGCGCGTGCCATGGCCAGGCGCGGTCCCTCGAAGGCAAGGAAGTCGCGGCGGGACATCGGGAGAAAGTCGCTGACCTGCTCGGCGGCGCGGAACCGCGCGCGCTTGGCGAAACCGTCCGCCTTGTCTTCGGCGGTCAGCACCAGCGCAGCGGCGCCATCGGTGATGAGCGAACAATCGGTCATCCGCAAAGGGTCGGCGATGAGCGGGTTCTTGTCCGAAACCGTGTTGCAGAACTCCAGGCTCATTTCACGCTGCATATGCGCCAAGGGATTCGCCAGCGCATTGCGATGGTTCTTCTGGGCGATCATCGCCATTGCCAGTGACGGATCGCCATAGGCGGCGCCGTAGGCCTCAGCGGCCCGTGCGAAGACCTGAGGAAAACTCAACGAGGCTTCTTCGGGATTATGCTGGTAGCCCGCCCCGCCGAGTGCGGTGGTGACTTCCGGCGTGCTGCGCGACGTCATCTTCTCGACGCCGACGACAAACACGTTTTTCGCCGCACCCGCCTGGATCGCACGAATGCCCGACATGATCGCCGCCGCGCCCGAGGCGCAGGCGTTTTCGCAGCGGATCGCCGGGGTAAAGCGCAGGGCTTCGTCGGCCTGATGGACCAAACTGGAGGCAAAACCGTCCGGCACCAGCCCCGAGTTGAAGTGGCCGAGGAAGATCGCGTCGATCTCTTCGGCCGGCAGCCCCGAGCTTGCGAGCGCTTCCCGCGACGCGTCGACGACGAGGTCCTCCACACTCATGTCGTCAAGGCGTCCGAACCGGGTGTGGCCGCTGCCGACGATCGTCACGCCGACCCGCGAAGTGTTCTTGCTGATCATGATGTCTCTTCCCATTGAATGCGCGATGTCGGTGTCACATGCGCTTCGCGATTTCTTCCAGCATCACTTCGGTCGCGCCGCCGCCGATCGCCGAGATGCGCGCGTCGCGTACCATTCGCTCGATCGGCGCCTCGCGCATATATCCAAAGCCGCCGTGGAACTGCTGACAGTCGTACATGACCTGGTTGACCAGTTCGCCGCAGTAGGCCTTGACCATCGAGACCTCCTTCACGCAGTCGCGTCCCTGGCTGTCCAGCCAGGCCGAGTGATAGACGAGCTGCCGTCCGGCCTCGACCTGCGCGGCGCGCATTGCAAGTCGCTGGCGGATCGCCTGCTTGTCCCAGAGGGTGCCGCCGAAGGCCTTGCGGTTGCGGACATAGTCCAGCGTAAGCTCGATCGCCTTGGCGCATTCGCCCATCGTGTAGGCGCCGATGATCATGCGTTCGAGCTGGAAATTGTGCATGATCTGGTAGAAACCGCGGTTCTCTTCGCCAAGCAGATTGCCGGCCGGAATGCGGCAGTCGTCGAAGGAGAGTTCGGCGGTGTCTGAACACAGCCAGCCGCTTTTCTTCAGTGCCCGGCTGATATTGAAGCCCGGCGTTCCCTTTTCGACGATGAACATCGAGAGGCCTCGCGATCCCTTCGCTTCCGGGTCGGTGCGGGCGGCAACGAAGACCACGTCGGCGTGAACGCCGTTGGTGATGAACATCTTCGAGCCGTTCAACACCCATTCGTTGCCGTCGAGCACGGCGCGGGTGCGCAGGCCGGCCACGTCCGACCCGGCGTCGGGCTCGGTCACCGCAATGGCGCAGATTTTCTCGCCTGAGATGAAGTCCGGCATGTAGCGCGAAAGCTGCTCGCGGGATCCGTAGTGGGCGAGATGCGGCGAGGCCATGTCGGTATGCACCATGACGGTCGCGGTGAAGCCGCCGAACGTCGAGCGCCCGACCTCCTCAAGGAAAATCATGCTGTAAATGGTGTCGAGTTCCGAACCGCCATATTCTTCCGGGTAGCGGATACCGAGGTAGCCGAGCTCGCCCATCTTGCGCAGCACATCGCGCGGCACCATGCCCGCTTCTTCCCAGGCCTCGCCGTTCGGAACGACCTCGTTCTCGATGAACCGGCGGATGCTTTCGCGGAATTGCTGATGCTGTTCGTCGAAATAGACCGCTTCGTTCATTGCTTCCTCCCGTCCGGCAGTTCGCCGCTGTCAAATCGGCGTCCGGACTTCATACATTTGCCGGTGTGGCTGCCGGTCCTGTTCATGCTGCCGTCTCTTCGGACGGACCGCCAAAAGCAGCCCATCCGCCGTCGATCGGCAGCACCGCACCGGTCACGTAGCTCGCTTCATCGGAGCCGAGGAAGAGGATCGCCGCGGCGATCTCTTCGGCTTCGCCAAAGCGTCCAAGCGGGATGCGCGCAAGAAACGCCTCCTTGTGCACCGGCGTCGTGTCGCCGAGTTTCTCGGTCATGCGCGTATTCGTGAACCCCGGCGCCACGGCATTTACGCGGATACCCGTGCGCGCGAGGTCGTTCGACAACGTCTTCGTGAGCATCGCCACCCCTGCCTTTGCGGGGCCGTAGGCGTTGTTGGCGCGAAATCCGTTCAGCCCGACGATCGACGACACATTCACGATCGCTCCCGCGATCCCTTGCTCGACCATGGCACGGGCGGCGGCCCTCGCCATCAGGAAAACCGCCTGCAGGTTCACGTCGATCACCCGGCGCCATGTTTCGAGGTCTTGCCTGAGTGTCGAGCGGGACGGCTCGACGATGCCGGCATTGTTGACCAGAACATCGATGCGGCCGAAATGCGCGACGGTCTCGGACACGAACCGCTCGCAGTCGTCCTCCATCGAGACATCGCCCTCCAGAAAAAGCGTATCTCGGTCCAGTTCATCGACTGGTAGCTCGCGGTCCGGGCAATCGCACACCGCGACGTGCGCGCCGCGCAATCGCGCGAGCCTGGCGGTTGCCAGACCGATCCCGCGTTTGCCGCCGGTGACCAGAACGACTTTGCCGGCCAGCGGCTTTGCCGCGTAACGTTCCGCCATCATTGCGCACCACCTCCCGACTGTCTTTCGGTCTCTGTCACTGCGCGGACGAGAGCTCGGACGCTGCGCCCTGCGATCGCATGAGGAGCGCGAAGTCGAACGACATCACGACATCATTGTTCTGGTTTATGACGTTGTATTTGAGTGTGACGATGCCGCGGTCGGGGTTTTTGGCCTGTCTTGAGGTGAGGACCTCGGCTTTGACGTGGATCGTGTCGCCGATGAAGACGGGGTTGGTTGCGCGCACATTGTCGGCGCCGAGCCAGGCGATGATGGCGTTGCCATAGGCCTGCGACTGGTACATTTGCCCGACGGCGAGCGCGAAGGTGAGCGGCCCGTGGGCGATGCGCTGGCCGAAGGCGCTTTTTGCGGCCCATTCGGCGTCGGTGTGGACGGGATAGAAGTCGCCGGTGAGCCCGGAGAACTGCACCAGATGGGTCTCGGTGACGGTGATGGCGGCGGTGGTGACCACCTTGCCTTGCGGGAAGTCCTGCCAACCCGAGGTCATTGCGTTCTCCTCCTTGCCGGCCATGCGTCGATGCCGGTCGCGTCTTCTTGCCGTTCGGGGCGCCTGGTCGTTGCGCCCGTCTTTTGTTCAGGCCGCCTTTTTGGTCGGCCAATACTGGTCAGGCCAATACTGGTCAGGCCAATACTGGTCAGGTCTGGCGGCTGAACAGCGGCAAGATCTCGCCGATCCCCGCGAAAGCCGCGAATGGCCCTGCAGCAGTGCCCATGACTGTCTCCCTGATGTGTCGGGGCAATCCTTCCGGCGAAAGGAGGGGGTGTCAACAAAAAAATGAATTACGAACCATTATTCATATTTATGCCGCGCGAACTCACCTACCAAAAATCAAGACAAACGCAGCGGAACAACCCGGCAACGGAAAAGATGCGCGCGCGGGACGCCGTCCATATACAGGCTGCGTCAACACGATCAGGCCGCCCGGATAGCGAGCCGCGATAAGGTTGCACATTGAGAACATCGACCGGCACAGACTCGGCGATGCGCGCGCGCGACACGCAGGCGCCTCGCCCGCATCCTCAATACCGGGCGGTTGGGACGTCCGGACAGGGAATGTCGTTTGTTCCACGTTGACGGTAATTCTAATAATGAATAATGGGTCGTCATTCATTTTTGTTGACAGACGGCGCGTTGCAGACCACTGTTTGGCTGCTGCAGAAGAAGAATGGCGGATCAGCTGAAACGCGCCAGCGCTTCCCGAAAGGGAGCCGGGGAAAGTGCCATTCCACCAGCGGTGCCTGATCGCAAGGCACGACACAAAGTGGAGGAAACAGAAATGAGAATTGTTGGAGCCGGTTTGGCGGCGGTCATCTCAATGAGCACATGCACCGTTGCGTTGGCGGCCGACCATGAGCTCGTGCTGGGCTATCTTGCCTTCAAGGGAACATCCTACCTTGAAGTCGCTGAGACGATTTCGGATCGTATCAGCAAGGCCACGGACGGCCGCGTCGAAATCAAGATCAACTCATCGCTTCTGGGCGGTGCGGCACTGGCCCCGGGCATCCGGGACCGTCAGGTGGATATGGGGCTCGTTGTCGACGCCTATTACGCCGGCACCAAGCCGCTGCTTGGCGTTCCCGCCCTGCCCGGCCTGGTCAACAGCCTTGCGGAGTACCGTTCGCTGATGGATGGCGACCTGGGAGCGAAATTCGCCGAGATGTGGCGGGCCGACTTCAACAGTGTTTCGCTGATGAACGTGCCGTTCTGCCCGCAGATCCTGGCGTCCGTCGATGCGATCTCGACCGTCGACGAGTTGTCCGGCAAGAAGCTCCGGGTGCACAATCCCGAAACCGGCCGGCTGATTGCTGCCGCCGGCGCGAAGCCGACAGCCCTCCCCGCGGCCGAAATCCTGCCCGGCCTCCAGCAGGGCGTCATCGACGGCGTCTTCACCGCAAGCTGCTGGGCCGAGGCTTCGGGCCTGCCGGACGTGGTGACGCATGTCTCGGAATGGAAAGTCGCGGCCTACCTCCCCTGGGAGCTGTTGATCAACGCCGACTCGCTTGGCGAATTGCCCGAAGACCTTCAGAAGGCGATCACCGACGAACTCGCCGCATGGCAGGGGGAGCTCTACGACAGTTATGAGGCCCGCAATCAGGATCTCGCTGACAAGTGGCGCGCTCATGGGACAAACTACGTCGTCATCGATGATGCCGAGATTTCGCGCCTGGTTGGCGACGAGTTCAGCGGGCCGGTTTACGAAGCCTGGTATGGGGCGGCCGAAGGCGCCGGACTCGACGGACGGGCGCTGGTCGAAAGCGTGCGTGCTTCCTTGAAGTCGAACTGAAAGAACGACCATGGCCGGTGAAGACAGGCGCGACAGCGGTTTCTCCGGTCACGGTCAACGACCCGGAGCCGGCCCGAAGGCAATTGCCCGCGACAACGCAGCAATGCTTTTGGGCCAGCTTTCCCGGTACGTCAGCCTCATCGCGGTTTGCGCGATGGTGGCGATCATTTCCTACGAAGTGTTCATGCGCTACGTGCTCGGGTCCCCGACGGTCTGGGTGACCGAGTACAGCAGCTATCTGATGCTCGTCGTCGTGTTTGTCGGCGCAGCGTTCGTGCAGCTATCCGACCGGCAGGTCAGTGCCGATTTCGTCTCGGCCCACCTGTCGGCGGACAACGCCACACGGCTGAGAGCGGCGACCATCTGGTTCGAACTGGTGATCATCACGGTGATCGGATGGAAATATCTCGACTTCGTCCACTCGGAATATGTCACCGGATCACGATCTTGGGGCCTTTTGGCGACGAAGCTGTGGATACCCGAGGCGATCGTTGCGGCCGGGTATCTGCTGCTCGTCTGGGCAACGCTTGCCAAGGTTCTCAAGCACTCCGATAGATTGAGCCCCGCATCAGGTGGCCTTGCGGCAACGATCTGGCTGGTGGTCACACTCGCCCTCGTACTGCTGGCCACCGACCAGTTTGTGTTCAAACCCCGCGAGACGACAGTCGTCCTGATCGTCGCTGTCCTGGGGGTCGTTGGTGCGGCCACCGCGAGCCGGATGGCAGCGGCATCGATTCTTGCCGGACTTCTGCTTTTCGGGGCAGGGCTTTTCGCCGTGATGGCCAAACAGGATCTGCTCATGCAGATGCTGGCGTTTGGCGCGACACTGTTTCTGTTGCTGTCGGTCGGCGTCGGCATCGCCTTTCTGATGGCAGCAATTGGCGTCTTCGGCGGCCTTTTCTGGCTCCCCTTCCCAATGGTTGAGCCGGTGGCGGCGCGCGCCTGGGAAACCGTGACCAACTCCACGCTTACGGCAATTCCGGCCTTTGTGCTGTTCGGCGCGATCCTTGTCCGCAGCGGAATCTCGCGCGACATGTTCCACGCGTTCCGTGTCATCGGCGGACGCGTCCCCGGCAGCATCGCTCATGCCAGCATCGCCGCGTCGGGTCTGTTCGCCGCGGTGTCGGGTTCGAGCCTGGCCACTGCGGCGACAATCGGCCAAGTTGCCGGACCGGAGATGATCCGGCACGGCTACAGCCGCTATCTGACTTACGGCGTGATTGCCGCCGGCGGCACGCTCGGCATCCTCATCCCGCCGTCGATCGCCCTTCTGCTATACGGCTCAATCGTCGGCGTTCCGGCAACGAAGCTGTTCCTGGCCGGCATCGTGCCCGGCCTTTTCCTGATGGCGCTGTTCTCCGTCGTGGTCTTCATCTGGGTGTTCTCTCGCCCGGGCGCGGCACCGCAGACAGGGCGAACGAGCTTGAAGGAAAAAGTCCGGGCGCTGCTGCCGATCCTGCCCTTCGTGTTGCTGATCGTCGTCATTCTCGGATCGCTGTATCTCGGCATCGCCACACCGACCGAGGCCGGCTCCGTCGGCGCCCTCGCCGCCTTCATCCTCACCATCCTCAAGGGAAAAGCGACGCTGCGTCTGTTCCGCGATTCCTTCGAAGAGGCTGCGATCGTCACCAGCTTCCTGCTGATCGTGGCGGTCGGCGCGGCGCAGATGGGATACGTTCTCGATTATGTCGGGGCCGCGACGGCCTTGGTCAATTTCGTGGTTTCGCTTGAGCTTGAATCCTGGGCCGTCTTTGCCGGGATAACGGTCATGTACATCGTGCTCGGCATGTTCATCGAACCGATTTCGATGATGCTGATGACGCTGCCGGTCGTGGCGCCGCTGGCGCAAGGCGCCGGTATGGACATGCTGTGGTTCGGGATCGTTCTGGTGCTGCTGATCGAGATCGGCCTCGTTACCCCGCCGGTCGGCATGATCCTGTTCGTGCTGAAGGGGGTGGCACCGGACGATACGAGCCTTACCGACATCGCGCGCGGCGTGGCGCCATTCGTTCTGATCATCTTCGTTGCGCTGGTGACGTTCTATCTCGTGCCCGAACTGGTGACCGCCCTGCCGAAGCATTGAGGCCGGACAATTCGCACACAGGAGTGCTTTCGGCGACGCCCCGTAAACGGAACCATCAAATTTCCACAATCCTGCAATTCAAGATTGCTCCAGCTTCGCACCGCCCTCCCTGAACGCAGCGAAGGACCCATGCCAGACAGCCAAAGGACCGGACCGATGTTGTTTTCAGATGAAGAAATCGAGGCGTTTCGGCTCGAAGAGATCGCGCTCATCGAAGCCGACGAAAAAGATGATGGGTTCGGCGGTCCCCGCTGGGAAGACTTTCAGCCGGGCTCCTATGGCGCCCACGAAGTGCTCCATCTCGCATCTGTCTTTCGAACGATGGTTGAGGAACACCTCCTGAACCACAAGACAATCATTTCCGATCCGGATTTCTATCGTTTCGCCCATCGCGCGATGGATTCGCTGTTTGATCTTTATCAGGCGATCGGCGCGAAACATCTCGGCGACGATGAGATCGATCCGGAAGAACAGGCGCAGCCCGAGTAAGCTCGGCCTGAGCGGCTAGCCTTCGACAGAAGCGGCAGCCTGCCAAAACAAACGGCGCGTCGATCCGGTCTGGACCAAAGCGCCGTTCGTCTTCCCCTCGCATTTTTGTCACCGCCCGCTATCAGCGGACCTGAATCCGGGCCTTTTCCTCGCCGTCCGGGTCAACCACATGCACCGCGCAGGCGATGCAGGGGTCGAAGCTGTGGATGGTGCGCTGGATCTCGAGCGGCTGGGCCGGATCGTGCATACCGTGCCGGTCCATCAAGGCAGCCTCGTACGGGCCGGGCTGGCCTTTTGCGTCGCGCGGGCCGGCGTTCCAGGTCGACGGAACCACCGCCTGGTAGTTATCGATCTTGCCGTCCTTGATGACGATGTAGTGGCAAAGCGCACCGCGCGGAGCTTCCATGAAGCCGACGCCGCGGGCCTCGGCCGGCCAGGTCGAGGGATCCCACTTTTCCTCGTTGTGGACCGACAGGTCGCCGCCCTTGATGTTGCCGATGAGATTGTCGAGCCAGGACATCATCTGGTCGGCGATGATCTTCGATTCCAACGTCCGGGCCGCGGTGCGGCCAAGCGTCGAGAACATCGCCTCGATCGGCAGATCGAGCTTGCCGAGCGCGTAGTTGGCGAGCTCCTTGGTCGGCTCGTGGCCGGTGCCGTAGAGCATCAGCACGCGGGCGAGCGGGCCGACCTCCATGACATTGCCACGCCAGCGCGGCGATTTGAGCCAAGAATAGCTCTCCTCGACATTGAGCTGGTCGTAAGGCGGCTTCGGACCGGTGTAGTTCAGCTCGGTCTCGCCGTCATACGGGTGCAGCCCGGTCTCCTTGCCGCCGGCATAGTCGTACCAGGAGTGGGCGACGAATTCCTGCACCTGCGCGGGATCGTTGAGGTCGACCGGTTCGACGCGGGTCAAGTCGCGGTTGAGGATCGCGCCGGACGGGATGAACCAGCTCGACGGATCGTCCATGCCCTTTGCCGGGAAGTCGCCAACCGTCATGAAGTTACCGACGCCCTCGCCGCGCGCGAACCAGTCCTTGTAGAAGCTTGCGATCGCCAGCGTGTCGGGGATGTACACCTGATCGACGAACTCCTGCATCTTCTTGATGATCGAGCGGACCTCGCCAAGGGTGACGATGTTGACGGCGGTCGCCGCCGCCCCGCTCGACCCCGGCGCAGCGCTGATCGGGCTCGGCGCGCCACCGACGAGGAAGTTCGGATGCGGGTTCTTGCCGCCGAAGATGGCGTGCAGCCGCGCCACGTCGCGCTGCCAGGTCAGCGCCTCGAGATAATGCGCCACCGCCATCAGATTGGCTTCCGCCGGGAGGCGGTATTCCGGGTGACCCCAGAAACCGTTCGAGAAGATGCCGAGCTGGCCGGCCTCGACATAGGCCTTCAGCTTCTTCTGGGTATCGGCGAAATAGCCCGGGCTCGACTTCGCATAGGGCGAGATCGACTGCGCCAGTTCCGAGGTCGCCTTGGGATCGGCGCTGAGCGCGGACACCACGTCGACCCAGTCGAGCGCGTGCAGGTGATAGAAGTGCATCACATGGTCATGCACGTACTGCGCCGCGATCATCAGATTGCGGATCAGCTGGGCGTTGGCCGGGATCGAATATTTCAGCGCGTCCTCGACGGATCGCACCGAGGCGATGCCATGCACCAGCGTGCACACGCCGCAGATGCGCTGGGCAAACGCCCAGGCGTCACGCGGGTCGCGGCCTTTGAGTATAATCTCGATGCCGCGCACCATGGTTCCCGAACTGTAGGCGCTGGTGATCGCCCCGTCCGCTCCCGTTTCCGCCTCGATGCGCAAATGGCCTTCGATGCGGGTGATGGGATCGACAACAACTCTCTGGGTCATCACGCACCTTCCCTCAATCGATCATTTGGTCGGCCACCATTTCCAGGAGGCTTTCCGGTTTTTTGTCCCAGTTGACGTGCTTGGCGCCGAGCGCCAGCGTGATCCGGCATTGGCCGCAACTGGTGATGAAACGTTTGGCGCCGGTGTCGTCGACCTGGCGCTTCTTCAGATCGAACGCCTTATAGCGGATATCGGTCGCCCGAACGTTCGAGACGACGCCGCCACCGCCACCGCAGCAGAAGCCGAGATTGCCGTGGTCGGCCATCTCCTTCAGGTCGATGCCGAGCGCCTTCAGGACGACGCGCGGCGCGGCTTCCAGACCGCCACGACGGACCATCTG
This sequence comes from Hyphomicrobiales bacterium, assembly GCA_002869065.1. Classification (NCBI taxonomy): domain Bacteria; kingdom Pseudomonadati; phylum Pseudomonadota; class Alphaproteobacteria; order Hyphomicrobiales; species Hyphomicrobiales bacterium. The sequence continues at coordinate 257,859 of PKTR01000006.1, read as the reverse complement.
GCAAGGGTCGTGGAAGGTGCCGGTCTCGTTGATCTTCTCCAGCTTGATCTTGCCCTGACCGACGATCTCGGCGAGGAACTCGCTCATGTGGATGATCCGCACCGGCAGTTCCTTGCCGTACCAGCGGGCCGCCTCCCAGCGCGCCGCGCCATAGGCGTGACCGCATTCGGGCAACAGAACCGTGTGGGCACCGATCTTGATCGCGGTGTCGATGATGCTGCGGGTCAGACGTTCCTGCAGCTTGGTATCGCCGTCGATAAAGCCGATGTTGGAGGCATCGAAGCCTTCCTGATGGAAGGTCCAGCTCACCCCGATTTTGTGCAGGATCTTGGCAATGTCGGCGAGCGCCTTGGTGTGGTCGCCGAATTCGGCCGGGGCCGCGGTAACCAGATAGTCGGCCTTTTCGAGATCGCAGGGGATCTCGACGCCGTGTTCCTCGCCGATTTCCTGCAGGATATCGGGCAGGTCCTCACCCGGCGTCGCCGGGCTCGACCAGGCATCGGCCGTGCGGTCCATCAGCGCCAGGCGTTCGGGGATCAGGCCGGCGCGGAACATGCCGGCGCGCGCTTCCTTGACCAGTTCGGCGATGTCGATGCCCATCGGACAGACCATCGTGCAACGGCCGCACATGGTGCAGTAATCGTAGATCAGCTCCTGCCACTTCTCGAGTTCCTCGATGGTCACCTTCGGGGTCAGGCCGAACATGCGATAGAACGGCGCGAATGGCCCCATCTCGCGGTTATAGGCCTGGCGGAACGGTTCCAGCTTGTAGACCGGGGTGTACTTCGCCTCGCCGGTGGCGAGATAGAAGTGACAGGCCTCGGCGCACATGCCGCAACGCAGGCAGGCTTCCATGTGGATGGCGGCGGTTGAGCCGAACTCGCGGACGAAGCCCTTCATGGCGCGTTCGACGCGTTCGCTGTCGCTGAAGTCGCCCTGGGCGTCGTAGCCGACGGCTGCTTTGGTGGCGGCGGTCATAGCTTAACCCCCCTGTGGCTGAAGCGAATGCCGGTGGCACCGCGCGAGAAGACGAACAGGAACGCGTGCATCAGCTTGCCGAACGGGAACCAGATGAAGAACGCCGCCACGGTCAGGATGTGGATGGCAAGCAGGGTCTCGTAACGGGCGCCGAGATGGGTGGTCGCAAGCAGGCCGGTCAGCACCGGCAGCATGGTCATCACCCAGCTGATGTAGTCGTCACCGCGCGACAGGATGCGGCCGACCGGGTGGAAAATGCGCCGCGCCAGCGCCGCGAACAGCGACACCATGGTGATGACACCGACGGCGAGGATCACGTTGCTCGGGAGCGCCGGCCATGACAGGCCGGTGATGTCCTTGATGAACAAGATGTGCGGGGCGAGCCCGAACACCACGATCGCCAGACCGATGTGGAACACGTAGCTGTTCAGCGTGGTGAACAGCGTGCGGCTGATGAAGGCCTTGTTCGGCCACATGCGGCCGACGATGGTGCCGAGCGCACCCATGAACGAGGACGGTGCGCCCTCGCGCGGCTTGGAGAAGTCACGCCGCAACGGCAGGAGCAGAACGCCAACGAGACGCCACAACGTACCGAGTGCGAAAACGACGAGGGCAAACTGGATGGCCGGCCCACGGGCAAAATCGAGGAGATCCATCTCAGTCCTCCTTCATCAGGGATTCGCGGCGCTTGCGCGCCAGGAGCGCGGAGGCCGTACCGATCGCGGCGCCGGCAACGGCAGCCGCGCCGACGGCGGCGCCGGCGGTGAAGACGCCTGCCGACAGCGGCTTGTAGAAGCCGCCCTTGTCCCAGAACTCGGGCTCGGAGCAGCCGAGGCAGCCATGGCCCGACTGGATCGGGAACGAGGTCGCGGCATTCCACTTGAGCGTGGCGCAGGCGTTGTAGGTGATCGGCCCCTTGCAGCCGACTTCGAACAGGCACCAGCCTTCGCGGGCGCCCTCGTCATCGAAGCTCTTGGCGAACAGGCCGCGTTCGTAGAACGGCCGACGATAGCAGCGGTCGTGAATGGTCTCGCCGAAGAAGGATTTCGGCCGGCCGAGATGATCGAGCTCGGGGAGCTGGCCGAAGGCGAGCACATGGGCGAGCGTGCCGGCCATGGCTTCGGGGATCGGCGGACAGCCCGGAATGTTGATCACCGGCTTGTCCTTGACCAGATCGGAGATCGCCACCGCGCCGGTCGGGTTCGGCTTGGCAAGCGGAAGGCCACCGAAGGTCGCGCAGGTGCCGACGGCAACGACGGCCATGGCGTGCTCGACGGTCTCTTCCAGCATGGCGATGTTGGTATGACCGGCAATCATCGAATAGACGCCGCCATCGCGGGTCGGTACCGCGCCGTCGACCACGACGATGTACTTGCCCTTGTTCTCCTCGATCGAGGCGCGGCGGGCTTCTTCCGCCGCCTCGCCCGACACCGCCTGCAGGGTGTGGTGGTAGTCCAGCGAGATGAAATCGAAGATCAGATCCTCGAGCGTCGGGCTGAACGAGCGGGTCAGCGACTCGGTGCAGCCGGTGCACTCCTGGAACGAGAGCCAGATCACCGCCTGTCGGCGTGACTTGGCGAGCCCTTCGGCCATCGCGGTCGCCGCCGAGGGCGGTAGCGCCATCAGCGAGGCGAGGTAGCTCGAATATTTCAGGAACGCGCGGCGGGAAATGCCGCGGTCAGCCAGCATCTCCCCCAAGGTTCCCGTCGGTTTTCTCCCGGAAAAGCCTCGCTCAGCCATGTGTTTCCTCCTTGGCCGCCGGATCGGACGGCGTGGCGGCTGCCTGCGACGCAGCCTGGTCCTGGAAATCGGTAGCGATCAATCTGCGGTGCGCATCCGCAATATCGGCGGGATGGGCGAGCAGGATGTCGGGCACACGCGCGACGACGATCTGTTCGGCCATGACGCGGCCGTCGGCACCGCGGTGTTCGACCCACCAGACGCCGGCGAAGGCGCTCTCGTCGACGCGGGTTTCACCGCCGACATCGACGACAGCGCCGACCTCGCCCTGCCCGAGCGCTGCGCGCAAATCTTCGCGATCCGCGTCGGTCATCGGCAGGCTGCGCAGGTCGATGGCGTCCGAGTAGGACGGGTCTTCGGCAAGGCGGCCGAGATGGCCGGCAATCTCGCCGAGAATGGCGGCGGCGAGACCGGTTCTGACGCCATCGGCGCATCCACTCCGGATCGGGCGGGTCATGACGCCACCTCGGTCTCGCGTTCGCGGGGATTTGGTTCGGCCGCTTGGGCGCCCGCGCGCCAGCGGCGAATGACGGTTTCGACCTCTTCGGCCATGGCGGGAACGGCGGCGGCGACGGCAGGTGTCGGCTCGAGGCCGAGTTCGGTCGTCACCGGCTGAACGGCAACCAATGCGCGATACACCGGCTGCGCGCCGTTCAGCGCCGCGGCGCCGAGCAGGTCGCCGAGCGCCACTTCGTGCGCGGTCTTCTTGGTGCCGCCGAGCAGCGCATCGACGTCGGCGCCTTCAAACACCCGCACCGTGCCGGGCTCAGCGCCGAAGGACGCCGCATCGACGGCGATGAAGCCGTCGCAATCTTCGATTTCAGGGAGAAGGCTGAGGCCCATGGTGCCGCCATCGCGCAACACCACGCCAACATCCGCGCCGATCTGTTCAGAACAACTCAACCGGTCGATGACGAGCGGTCCGGCCGCGTCATCGCTCAATAGGCGGTTGCCCAGTCCGAGGACCAGGATCGTTTTCCCGCACGGCATGCCGACCCCCTTCTTCGGCTTGCTTGTTCTTGTTTTCTTGCTCTTGCTTATTTTTTTCTATTTTAGAGTGCGCCCAGCCTAGCCACATTGACAAAGATTAAAAAGGAACCTTGTGTTACTACGTATTCTGCTATGCCGATGCGATGATATGACTGGGTCATGTGCCTCACCATTCCCATGCGCGTAACCGAAATCGACGGGTTCAACGCCCGCTGCGAAGCCAAGGGCAGCGAACGCACGGCGAGTCTTTTCATGCTTCAGGATGAGCCGGTTGTGGTCGGTGATTACGTCATTATCGAGGGCGGCTATATCGTCCGGACGATGTCCGAGTCGGATGCCCACGCGGCCTGGGCACTGTTCGACGAAATCCTCGCCACGCCGGGCACCTGAGTCGCCCGAGGCGGTCCATTCCCGCTATTCCGGCGAGCCGATGAATCGGGTTCGGATGGCGTCTTCCTGATCCGCGCTTTCCAGATGCCCCTCGATCATCCGCATGGTCTCCTCGACCTCGGGTAGCAGAACGTTTTCGAGCGAGCGGGCGCGGCGCTCGGTGCGTTTGTACTCGCGCGCGAGCCGCTCGAGATTGCCGACCTCGACCGCAATGGCGAACAGCAGCGGTAACAGCGCGGCGAAGGCCGCTGCGGTGTCGGCGGCTTCCGGCGACGGGTCGACCGGAGGGCGCGGCGCTCCGGCCGGCTCCTGCAGCTGAGGTGCGGCGCCATCGAGCAGCCGCACACCGAGAAACTGGCCGGCGCTCGTCTCGGGGGCAAAGGACACGGTATCCGGCGCAGGATAGACTTCGAGCCCGTCGAGGCCGTGGCGGGCGACGCCCTTCTTGAGCGCCTCACGGGCATCCATGAACCGCTTTTCGAAATCGGCCGCGAGGGTTTCGTGCGCTTTCAGGCGTGACAGCATATCGGTCGCCAGCAGCATGCGCTTCTCGTCGAGAAACGCGTAGCCCTGCTTCATCAGGGTGCGTTCGTCGGCAAGACCGAGCAACGCGCTGCGGGTGGCCTGGACATCAGCCATCGGCATCCACCTCCTCGTCCTCGTCAAGCACTTCGGCAGCGGGCGCCCCGCCCGGTCCTGCCGTCGTCAGGTGGCGGGCGATCTGCTCGTCGCTCAGCCGGGTCAGATCGGCAACCGGAAGATCGCGCAACAGGTTCCAGCCGACGGCCATGCTTTCTTCAAGCAGGCGCGGGCCCGACTGGGCGACGAACTCGGCCTCGAAGCGGTCGGCAAAGACGAGATAGCCGCGATCGCCTTCGGTGAGGCCGTCGCGGCCGACGACGCTTGCCAGCACGCGCACACGTATGGCCTTGGCATAGGCGGCAAAGAGCTGATGGCTGAGCGCGGGATGATCGGGGTCGGTGAAGCCTTCGCCGATGCCCTGATCGGCCAGCCGCGACAGGCTCGGCAGCACGTTGATCGGCGGTTCGATACCCTTGTGATCGAGGCCGCGGTCGAGAACGATCTGGCCCTCGGTGATGTAGCCGGTGAGATCCGGGATCGGGTGGCTGATGTCGTCGGCCGGCATGGTCAGGATCGGCAATTGCGTCACCGTCCCTTCCGCCCCTTGGGCGCTGCCGGCACGCTCGTAGATGGTCGCCAGATCGGAATACATGTAGCCCGGATAGCCCTTGCGCGAGGGCACCTCGCCGTGGCTTGCCGAGACCTCGCGCAACGCCTCGCAGTAGTTGGTCATGTCGGTCATGATGACGAGCACATGGCGGCCCTCGTCGAAGGCGAGGTATTCCGCCGCCGTCAGCGCGTAGCGCGGCGTCAGCAGGCGCTGCGGGCTCGGTTCGCTCGCCCGGTTGAGGAACATCACCGTGTGGCCGAGCGCGCCGGACAGTTCCATCGCCCGGCGGAAAGCGTCGGCGGAATCGTAGGACACACCGATACCGACGAAGACGATGGCGAAATCGGACTGGCTGCCGCCGCGCAGGCGGGCGTGGCGGGCGATCTCGATCGCCAGCTTGTCATGCGACAGGCCGCCGGAGGAGAAGATCGGCAGCTTATGGCCGCGGATCAGGCTGTTCATCAGATCGATGGCGGAGATGCCGGTCTCGATGAAGTCACGCGGCAGCGCGCGCGACACCGGGTTCATGGCCCGCGCATCGACGCGGCGGAACTCGCGTGCCGGTACCGGCGGGCCGCCATTGACCGGCTGGCCAACGCCGTTGAACACGCGGCCGAGCAGACCCGGCCCGACACCGAAGCGCAGCGGCTCGCCGCGGAAGCGGACCCGCACGGCATCGAGGCCGAGACCGCGGGTCGATTCCAGCACCTCGATGATCACCGTGTCGTCGTCGAGGCCGGTGACGCGGCCGATGCGCGGCGGCTCGTCGTCGATGAGCACCTCAACGGCCTCGCCGAGCGTCGCCTCGATGGTGCGGCGAAGGAACAGCAGCGGTCCGTCGATCCGCTCGACGGCACCCGAAACGCTTACCTCAGCGCGCATCGTCGCCTCCCATCTCCGCATCCGCCACAGCGCTCGCGGCAGCCGGCGTGCCATATCCGAGTTCACCGAGCTGGCGTTCCATGTCCGACCACAAAGCATCGAAGCGGTCGATCTCGTCCTCGCCGATATCCTCGCCCATGCGCTGCAGCCGGCGGTAGATCGGCAGTGCCGCGATCTCTTCGGGTTTCGCACCGCGCCCGAGTGCGTCGCGCGCCATCGACACGAAGCGCATGATGAGGCGCAGCATCACCGTCTGGCGTTCGGGCGAGCAGTAGCGGTCGGACTGCGAATAGGCCGACTGGCGCAGCAGCGCCTCGTTGGCGAGTTCGGCCGAGGTCAGCGTCAGTTGCTGTTCGGCGGGCAGAGCATCCTTGCCAACGATGCGTGCCATGCGCTCCAGATTGGCCTGCTGTTCGAGCAGCACGAGCAGCTTTTCGCGGTGGCGCAGCCATTCGACATTGCCGCGCGCGACCCACCAGGCGGAGAAGCGGCCGGCGTCCATCGAATAGGATTGCAGCGGGTGGATGGCGGGATAGAAGCGGGCTTGCGCGCGTTCGCGGTCGAGCCCCCAGAAGCTGCTGATGTATCGTTTGGTGTGGCTGGTGACCGGTTCGGAGAAGTCGCCACCCGGCGGGCTCACGGCACCGATGATGGTGAGCGAGCCTTCCTTGCCCGAGAGGCTGACGACGCGGGCGGCACGCTCGTAGAACTCGGCCAGGCGCGAACTCAGATAGGCGGGGTAACCGGCCTCGCCGGGCAGTTCGCCGAGACGGCCGGAAACCTCACGCAAGGCCTCTGCCCAGCGGCTGGTGGAATCGGCCATCAACGCCACGTCGAGGCCCTGATCGCGAAAATACTCGGCGACGGTGACGGCCGTGTAGATGCTCGCCTCGCGCGCTGCGACCGGCATGTTCGAGGCGTTGGCGATGATCACCGTGCGCTCCATCAGCGCGCGGCCGGTGCGCGGGTCGGTGAGGTTCGGGAACTCGTGCAGCACCTCGGCCATTTCGTTGCCGCGCTCGCCGCAGCCGACATAAACGATGATGTCGGCGTGGCACCATTTGGCGAGCGTTTCCTGCAGCACCGTCTTGCCGGTACCGAACCCGCCGGGGATGGCGGCGCGGCCGCCGCGCGCGACGGGAAACAGCGTGTCGAGAATTCGCTGCCCGGTGATCAGCGGTTCGTCGGCGGGCAGCCGTTCGGCGACGGGCCGCGCCTTTCGCACCGGCCAGAGCGTGAAGAACTCGATGCCGTAGATGTCGCCCTTCTTGTCGCGCAGCTTCAGCACCTCCGCCTCGACTGGGTGGTCGCCCTCCTCGGCGATCCACTCGACCGTACCGTCGAGATGCGGCGGCACCATGCAGGCATCGGCGACGCCGACGCCGGCCACACGGCCAAAGACCGCGCCGCCGCGGATATCGTCGCCAACGCGCACTTCCGGCTTGAAGCTGAACACTGTCGGCATCGAGTCGCGGGCAAGCGGACGCAACAGGCCGTCGAAGATGTGGCCGAGCAGGCCCGGACCGAGCGGCACCGATAGCGCCTGCCCGGTGCCATGCACCGTGTCGCCCGGCTTCAGCCCGGTCGTATCCTCATAGACCTGCGCGACGAACTCGTCGCCCTCCAGGCGGATGATCTCGCCGGGCAGACGGTCGGGTCCGACTTCGACAGCCTCGCCGACCCGGAATGGCGCCTTCGAGCGGGCATGAAGAACCGGCCCGGCGATCCAGCTGATACGGGCTTCAGGCATCGTCCCCTCCCCGCGCCTCTTCGGCGTCGTCCGGCCGGGCAAAAATCTCCGCCAGCAGGGCCGACTCGACGAAGGCGGTATCGGCGAGGAAGGCCTGCGGCGTGGCGTCGATGCGCGCGCCATCGGTGACGACCACCAGCCCGACCTCGATTGCAGGATCGGCAACGAAGGCGACATCATCGATGCCGGCGTCCTTAGCCGCCTTTTTAGCGGAGGCTTCGTCATCGGCACTCCAGCCGGCGGCGTGGCGGATTTCAAAATGCCGTTCGCCTTTCCCGGGCGCGAGCCGCTTGCCGGCATGGGCAATCAGGCCACCGATCCAAATCGCGCGCGTTTCAGCGTCCCGCCAGCGCCCGGTGAGCGCTTCGGCCAGCATCGGGCGGGCGTGATCGAGAACGGCGGCGGATTCGTGCTGCATGCGACGGCGGCCATCGGTTTCGATTTCGGCGCGGGTCTGCGACAGGCGGCGCATTTCCTCCTGACGCATATCGCCGATGGCGCGGTGCATCTGGCGGCGCGCCTTGGCCCAGCCCTTGCGGCGAATTTCGCCGATACGCGCATCGGCGGCTTCGGCGACGGCGCGGACTTCTTCCGCGACGTGCTCGTTGATATCGGCGATCAGCTCTTCGGCCTGCCGCTCGGCGGGTGCGTTCGATCTGGCTGGTGTCTGGGTGTCGGCGGTCACGTTTCCACTCCAAGGACTCCAAGAACACGGGCTTTCAGCGCGTCAAGCGCGGCTGCAGGATCGCCGCGGCGGATATCCGGCATAACGACGACGAGCGGGCTCTCCTGCACCCGCAAGGCCGCCAGCCGTTCGTCGCTGAGCGCGACCGCGACCGGCGCAGTGAGAACGACGAATGCCGCTTCGCCAAGCGCCGAAGTGACGGCCTCGTCGATCGCATCGGGCGCGGGCACGCGCGTTTCCACCCCGGCAAGGCGGAAGCCTGAGCAGGTCACCTCATCGCCGATGACGATCACGGGGTTCATCTCAGCCGGCCCGGTTGAGGATCAGGATGGCGACGATCAAACCGTAGATCGCGATGCCTTCGGCAAGGCCGACGAGGATCAGCACGCGGCCGAGCAGTTCGGGCTTCTCGGTGAGTGCCCCGACGGCGGCGCTGCCGACGACAGCGACCGCATAGCCCGCTGCAAGGGTGCCGAGACCGGCGGCGACCGCAGCCGAAATGAAGGCCCACTGCAACACCCCCGGATCGACAGCGGATGCGGCCACGGCGGCTTCCTCGGCGCCTGCCGGCAGCAGGGCGAGGATCAGACCGGCGGAGGCGACGACAATGGCCATGCCCCCGGCGGCGAGGAATTTCAGGATGGTCAGGCGACTTGGCTTCATGATGATCCCCCATTGATGCCCAGGGTGGGAAGTTTCGGCGGTGGTAACGGCCGGAATGGCCGCCCGCCTCCTTTCAGGAACCGGACGAAGAACTCGAACAGCACCAGACGGGTCGTCTGGATGCCGACGACGAGCCCTTCGAGCCCGAGAATGAGCAGATTGCCGGCGAGCATGACGATCCAGCCGCCAATACCGCCGGCGGCGTCCGCGATGCCGGTAACAGCAAGCGACAGGCCGGCATGGGCGAGCGCGAACGCGCCGACGCGGGCAAAGGACACGGTGTTGACAAGCAATTGCAGGAACTGCTCGACGAATTCGGCAAGCGCGGTCGCGCCGGCGGCGATCCGGCCCGACGAGGCGGTCAGCGCGGCGCCGATGGAGAACCAAGCAAGACCGAGCGGAATGCCCCACAAAAATGCCGGTTCGAATACCGCACCGAGCGTCGCAAGATAGGCGGCCATGACGCCGGCGTCGCGGGCGAGCCAGACGCCGAAGGCGTGGCGCCAGAAGGCCTGCAGCGCGTTGAGAACGAGGCCGGCGAACAGGATCACGGCGCCGAGTGCAAGCGCCGCCGCCAGCACGGTAATCGGTTCGTGCAGCGGCGACAGCCACAGCGCGTGGAAGACATCCTCGCGGCTGAACACGGCGCCGAACAGGACACCGAAGACCATCGCCATCACGCCGCCCGGCACCAGCATGGCGAGGAACGGGAGTTGCCGGCGCAGCAGCAGACCGATGACCAAGAGGACGAAGCCCTGGCCGACATCGCCGAACATGAAGCCGAACAGGATCGGCGCGATGACGGCAACGACCGGGCTCGGGTCGGCCTCACCGCCCGATGGCGTTCCGAGCATGTAGGCGAAGGTCTCGAACGCGCGGATCCACGGCGGATTGCGCAGAACGGCCGGCGCTTCGACACCTTCCGGCGGATCGGAGAACTGCACCAGACAGCTGACCCCGCCACCCTCGACCGACTGGCAGAAGGTCTCCGGGCTGGTCGCCGTCGTCCAGCCGGTAATCCAGGCAAGCCGGTCGCTCGCGGTCAGTTCCGAGCCATGCTCGACCAGCCATTCGACGGCGGCGAAATCCGCCAGCACGCCGGCGAGATCGTGGCGCACCGTGCAGTCTTCAAGGCCGCGGCTGGCCTCGTCCTCATTTCTAGTGAGAACGGCGAGGCGGTCGGCAACTCGCTTCCTGGCGGCGGCAAGATCGTTCGGCAACCAGACGGGCAAATGGATCGGGTGAACCTTGAGGGCGGCCAGATCATGCGCGGCGCGGTCGAGATCCGCCTTGCGCCCGAACAGCAGCACGAAGTCCTGTTCAGTGCCGTTGAGCGCGATCCTCATCAGCGAAGCCGGCACAAGGAGCGCGATGTCGGTGCGGGCCTTCTCGCCTTTCGGAAACAGGAAGACCCGGCCTTCCATGCGTGCGCCGATGCGGCTCAGATCGGACAGCGGCGGCAGCCTGCGGTCGTCGGCAACATCGAGAAAGGCGGCCACTTCACGCAACGAGCGCTCCTCGCGCGCCAGACCCTCGCGGGCATAGATCAGCGGATCGGCCTCGTGGATCCAGTCGTCGATCTTCTCCAGTCCGCGCGCAAGCACGGCCGCCGGATCGCTCAGCCGCATCGGGCGGGTATGGTCGGGCTGCGGCCAGTAGGCGTGATAGGTGCGCGCCAGTTCATGGAAGCGGGCGAGCTTGTCGGCGGTGCCCGGCACGACGAGCGGCCCGGCTTCGCCCTCGCGGGTCTGCAATTCGATCGCACCGGTCGAGGCGAGCAGGCGCAGGGTGGGCACCAGCTCCTTGCGGGTGGTGATCATCTCGAACCACTGACAGGGGGCTGGACGGAACATCAGCTCGCCTCCGCCACCAGTGTCTGCTCGAACAGGCGGGCGCGCGCGAGGCCGCCGCGCAGGCGCTCGAGATCGAGAAAGGTCAGCGCCAGATGGGAGCAGACCGCGAGAGACGTGCCGGCCCCCTTGCGGAACAGCTTGATCAGGCGGTGGCGCAGGGCTTCGCGATCGGCCAGGCCGCGCGGGCCGCCATCCTCCAACCCGAGCAGAACAAGGAGAGCCGGCGCCTGCGCCGCCTTGTTCGCCGCCGGACAGAGCCGCTGCCATTCGGCGAACCAGCGTTTGGCGGCGGAGCGCGGCGCGCCATTTGCCGGGTCGAACAGGGCAAGGCCAGCGTCTGCGAGGGCCTTGGAGCGCGCCGCCGGGTCCCAGCCGGCAAAGGGAGCGAGCGCGGGATCATCCTCAACCCAATCGGGCGCGATGCCGCCGGCAAGCACATGGTCGATCACCGGCAGGTCGACCAGGCGTTTCAACCACAGGGTCGCGGCGCGCCAGCGTTCGGGCTGCCAGCGGGAGAGATCGTCGACATAGCGCCGCCATTGCTGGCGCAGCCGGAATTCGATGATGTGGATATCCCCGGACGGGTCGATCGTCTCGACCCAGGGAGCAAGCGGGCTCGCCTTGGCGGCGGCAAGAAAGCTGTCGAGCGAACGCGCCGCCTCGATGCGCGACCAGTCTTCGCTCAGCGGACGCGCGCCGTGGCGGGCCTGCAGGCGCGCCTGAACGAAGGCGTAGTCCGCGCGACTGCCGGGCATGGTCCTACCCTCCCCCGCCTGTCAGACGGGCGGCGAGACGGGCCGCGGCTGCTTTCAACGCCTCTTCATCGGGCGGCGCATGGGCTTCAGCCTGCTTCTTTGCCTCATCCTGCATGGCGGCAATTTCGGTATCGACACGCGCGCGCCGTGAAGCCTGCAGGCGTTCGATGCGCCCGTGCGTGCGGTCGATCAGAGCCCGCATGTCGTTCTGTGCCTGCTCGATGCGCAAAGCGGCATCGCGGCGTGCATCGGCGAGCGTTACCCCGCCCGCCTTTTCCGCGGCCACGACCTTTTCGATTGCGCGCGCCGTTTCTGCCCGGCTGCGGGCCTTATCGCGTATATCATCGCGCATTGCCGGTATCCGCCTCCCCATAGGCCGGTCGAAGCGAGCCTGATTTCTTGTGCAGGTCTTCCACTCCGCCATGGGAATGTTAGGCTGCATATGGCCGGCGATACAAGCGCCCGCCGTGGGGATCACTACCTATGCGACACCGCTGCAAAGCATTTGACGAATGGCGCCCGGATGGCTTGCCGGCCAAGAGACGGCCATGAGCCGCATTGCCCCGGAGCGGGGCTTTCCGACAGCCGAATTCGAAGCCCGTCTGGAGCGGGCACAACGCGCGATGGCGGCACAGGACCTCGACGGCCTGTTGCTGACGACAGAACCGGAAGTTCGCTACTTCACCGGCTTCCTGACGCTGTTCTGGCAAAGCCCGACACGACCCTGGTTCCTGTTCGTTCCCAAAGCCGGCAAGCCGGTTGCCGTGATCCCGGAAATCGGTGCCGCGCTGATGCGGCGAAGCTGGCTCGACGACATCCGCACCTGGCCGGCGCCGCGCCCCGACGATGACGGGCTGTCGCTGCTCGCCGACCTGCTTGGGCCGATCAACGCCGCAAAAGGCCGGATCGGGCTGATGAAGGGTCACGAGACCCATCTGCGCATGCCGCTCGCCGATTTCGAACGGCTGACGGCGAGCCTGCCCGACATCACCTTCACCGACGCGACCGCGCTCGTGCGCGGCCTGCGGATGGTCAAATCGGAAGCCGAGATCGCCAAGCTCGCGCATATCTGCGACCTCGTTTCGGCGGTGTTCGAGAAGCCGGACGACATCTTTCACGAGGGGCAGCCGCTGGTCGAAGCGTTCCGGGCATTCCGCATCGCCTGTTTGCAGGAAGGCGCTGACGACGTGCCCTATCTGGTCGGCGGGGCCGGGCCCGGCGGTTATGGCGACATCATCTCGCCGCCCTCCGAGCGGCCGCTCGCCGCTGGCGATATCCTGATGCTCGATACGGGTGCTGTCTTCGACGGCTATTTCTGCGACTTCGACCGCAACTACGCGATCGGCCGCGCCGACGATCTGGCGAAACGCGCCTATGACACGCTGCACCGGGCGATGGAGGCGGGGCTCGCTGCCGCCCGCCCCGGCACGACCTGCCGCGATCTGTTCCGCACCATGCACGGCGTCATTTCGGAGTTCGATCCGGGCGGCGGCGATGTCGGCCGCTATGGCCACGGGCTCGGCATGCAGCTCACCGAATGGCCGTCGCACGCCGCTTTCGACGACACCGTGCTCCGCGAGGGCATGGTGATCACGCTCGAACCGTCGCTCTCCTATGGTGACGGGCTTTCCATGGTGCTGGAAGAAAACCTCGTCATCCGCGACGGCGCACCGCAATTGCTGACACGGCGCGCGCCGAACAGCCTGCCGATCATCTGAACCGAAAAGGCACACCCGATGGCCCTACCCTTCACCACCGACGACGGCTTTGGCGCCCGCGCCCGGCTCGGCCTCATCGTGCTGCAGGCCGACGAGACGATCGAGCCGGAATTCGCGCGCATCATGGCGCTTGAAAACGTCGTGCTGCACATGACGCGGATCCCGATGGCGGCGGAGATCACGCCGGAAACGCTGATGTCGATGAAGGCGAACCTGCCAGCGGCCGCCGCCCTGTTGCCGGAGATCCCGTTCGATGCCATCGGCTATGGCTGCACCTCGGCCTCGACGGTGATCGGCGTTGACGGCGTTGAGGCGGCGGTACGCTCGGTGCATCCCGATGCCGCCGTCAGCAACCCGATCAGTGCGGTGCTGGCGGCTTGCGAGGCCCTCGAGGCGAAGCGGATCGGTTTCGTCACGCCATACCGGCCGGACGTATCGGCGGCGATGCGGGAATTGCTGGAGAAGAACGGGCTGACCATTGCCGGCTTCGGCTCGTTCGAGGAATCCGACGACCGGGTGGTCGGGCGCATCTCGCCGGCGTCCGTGCTCGACGCCATCAAGTCGGTCGCGGCAATGGGCGATTGCGACGCGGTGTTCGTCTCGTGCACCAATCTGCGCGTTGCCGGCATCGTGTCGGAGGCCGAGGCCGCGATTGGCAAGCCGGTCTTTTCGAGCAATCTGGCGCTTGCCTGGCACATGCTCAGGCTCGCAGGCATCCAAGACGACATACCCGGCCTCGGCCGGCTCTATCGCATGCCGCTCGCCGACAAAGCCGGCGAATGACCCGGAGGCGCTGCCGCCTCCGGGCTTTTCTGCGAGAGCTAACGGTTAGCTGTTTTCGCTCGCCCCGATCTGCGGATTGTCGGTGCGGTAGCTCGCCTGGCGTTCGATCATCCAGCCGGGATATTCCTCCGGCAGCGCGCTGACCTTGTCGAGCGTCGCCAGTTCCTCCGCCGTCAGCCGAACATCGACCGCGCCGAGATTGTCGGTCAGTTGGTCGACCCGCTTGGCACCGACGATGACGCTGGTGACGACCGGCTGGTGCAGCAGCCAGGCAAGGGCGATCTGCGCCACCGAAACCCCACGCCCCTCTGCCATCGGCCGCATGGCGTCGATAACGTCGTAGGCACGGTCATTCTCGATCGGCGGGAAGTCGAAATTCACCCGGCGACCGCCGCCGTCGGCGGCACCCTCGCGGGTATATTTGCCGCTCAGGAAGCCGCCTGCAAGCGGGCTCCAGACCATCAGGCCGACCTTTTCCTCGCTCAGCATCGGCACGATCTCGCGCTCCAGATCGCGCCCGGCAAGCGTGTAATAAGCCTGCAACGAGCGAATCGAGGCGAGATTCTTGCGCTCCGAGATGCCGAGCGCCTTGGCGATCTGCCACGCCGCCCAGTTGGAGACGCCGATGTAGCGCACGTCGCCGGCACGCACCAACGCGTCGAGCGCTTCCAGCGTTTCCTCGATCGGGGTCAGCGGATCGACGCCGTGGATCTGGTAGAGGTCGATGTGATCGAGCTGCATCCGCTTCAGGCTGGCGCGGACCTGATCCATGATGTGGTAGCGCGAGGCGCCGGCATTGTTCGGCCCCTCGCCCATCGGCCCATGCACCTTGGTGGCGACGACGACCTGATCGCGGGCGACGCCGAGGTTCTTCAGCGCCTGCCCGGTGATCTGTTCCGACAGGCCGTTGGCATACACATTGGCCGTGTCGATGAAATTGATGCCGCCGTCGAGGGCGGCGCGAAGCAGCGCATCGGCGTCGGCCTGCTGCAATTCGCCGATCGCCTTCCACATGCCTTCGCCACCGAAGGTCATGGTGCCGAAGCACAGTTCGGAAACGCGCAAACCGGTCTTTCCAAGAAGATTGTATCGCAAGGTCTGATCCCCTCTGTGAGGTCCCGTATCAACGGCCGGAACAGACGGCCCGCCCACGGGAGTAGAAATGTGATCCTGTCAAATGCCGGAACCTATCGATCCGGCCACACACCGAAGATGGGCGAAAAGCTGCGCGGGAGTGAGCCGGATGCTCCGCAATCCTTGCCTGATCCTCTCAAATGTCGGTGTGAGCCGGGTGCCAGCCCTTGCGGCAGGAGCGTCATCATGCACCAATCAGGATGGGAACCGCCGTCCACTTCCCGAAAGCGAAGGCATCGACGATGAGCAGCCTTGACGACCTGAGAGATTTGATTGCCCGGCACGGCGAGGAAGGCCGTTTCGATACGGCGATCCCGCGCGTCGCGCTTGCCCGCGTCGAGGGTCGGACGATGCCGAAGCCGATGGTCTACGAGCCGTTCTTCTGCATCGTCGCGCAGGGCGCAAAGGAGGTGATGTTGGGCGAGCGGATCGTGCGCTACGCGCGCGGCAACTACCTCATTGTTTCGCTCGATCTGCCGGTGAGCAGCGCGATCTGCGAGGCGAGCCCGCAGCACCCTCTGCTGTCGACCTCGCTGTCGCTCAATCCCGGGATGCTTGCCGACATCCTGCTGACCCTGCCGGAGAATGCCGTCGAGCCGTCGTCACCGTCGGGGCTTGAGGTCAGCACGGTCACCGAGGATCTGCTCGACGCGATGGTGCGCATGCTGTGCCTGCTCGATCAGCCAAAGGACATCCCGATGCTCGCGCCGCTGATCGAGCGCGAGATCCTCTACCGGCTGATGCAGGGTGATCAGGGCGCGATGCTGCGCCAGATCGCGCTCGCCGACAGCCGGCTGTCGCAGATCGCCCGGGCCATCGGCTGGATCCGCAAGAACTTTTCCGAGCCAATGCGCGTGGAGGCGCTTGCTGGGATCGCCGGCATGAGCGCGTCGTCGTTCCACCGCCACTTCAAGGCGGCGACGGCGATGAGCCCGCTGCAGTTTCAAAAGCAAATCCGGCTGCAGGAGGCGCGCAAGCTCTTGCTGGCGCAAAAGGCGGAAGCCTCGCGCGTCGGTTTCGCGGTCGGATACGAAAGCCCGTCGCAGTTCAGCCGGGAATACAGCCGGTTGTTCGGCATACCGCCCGGGCGCGACGCCGCACAATTGCGCGCGCTCGGCACGGACGATCCGGCGGCGCTCGCGGAATTGCTGCACGCCGAGGCGTAAAGACCTAACCGGTAGCCAGCCGCTTGCGCACGGTGTCGCCCCAGCGGGCGATCTCGGCGAAGGGCTCGGCCGGATCGGCGCTCGCCAGATCTCCGGCGACCTGTTTCAGCCCCTCGGTGCCGAAGCGGCTGCGGATAGCCTGGCCGATCCACTGGCGGGCCTGAGAAAGGCGACTGTCGCGCAACCGCTCGCCTTTCGACAGCCACTCGGCGTGATCCCCGACGGCAGAAAGCAGCACGTCGAGACCGGTTCCGGCGGCTGCCGAAATCAGGATCACCGGCACCCGCCAGCCGTCGTCGGCGCGGGCAAGCGTCAGCGCCCCCTCGACATCGGCCACGGCACGGCGGGCGCTGTCGCCGAGATCGGCCTTGGTGACGGCGACCACGTCGGGCAGCTCCATCACGCCGGCCTTCATGAATTGCAGCGAGTCGCCCGAACCGGGCTGGATGCACAGCAAAACCGTGTCGGCGACGGTGGCGATATCGGCCTCCGACTGGCCGATGCCGACCGACTCGACGATTACGTGATCGTAGATCGCGCGCATCAAGACGACAGCGCCGAGCGCGTGGTCGGAGAGGCCGCCGAGCCGGTCGCGGGCGGCCATCGAGCGCACGAAGACGCCGGTGTCTTCCGGGTCGGTCTTCAGCCGCGTGCGGTCGCCGAGCAGCGCGCCCTGCGTGATCTGCGAGGACGGATCGACGGCGATGACTCCAACGGTCTCGCCGACCGAGCGCCAGTGGCGGATGAGCGTGTCGGTCAACGTCGACTTGCCGACACCGGGCGGACCGGTCAGCCCGAGCACATGACCGCGCGCGGCAGCGGCGGCCTCATCGAGCAGGCGGATGATCTCGGGCCGGCCATCGCGGGTCTCGATGGACGAGAGCGCGCGCGACAGCGCCCGCTTGCCGCCGGCGCGTATCGTTTCGATTGTGAGTGCGTCGTTCTCCGCCACGGACCCTGCCTGCCGATTCCTGCTCGTTTCCCCTTTTCAAGCACAGATCGGCGCTGGCCGCGCGGGGGAAGCGCAAAAAAACGGCTGATACCTTGGTCGAAATGGGTGGTTGACGGGTCAAACCGCGCCCGCGAACAGAAGCACGCCGATGACGCGGGCAACGCCGTGGGCGATGACGGCGACGAAGATCGCGGCGATTAGATGCGGGCCGCCGATGTTGCCGCTAACGAAGACTTCCATCAGCAGGAAAGCGACGACGCCGGCGCCTACAGCGAGGAACATGCCGATCAGGCCGGGTTTGGCCAACAGAATACCGACCGCCGCCCAGGCGAGATACCAGAAGACGAGGACGATCAGGCGGCCTTTGCGGGGTGTTTCGGTCATTTCACTATCCCGACCACAAGCGTGGCCTCGAAAGAGCGACGGCGGATGCGTCTCGCACCCGCCGTCTGTTTCTTATGCAAAAAAGCCTGCCGGCCAATGGGCCCGCGCTTTATGCAGTGGTGTCGCCCTTGGTGTGCAGCGCGGCCTGGGCCGCGGCAAGGCGGGCGATCGGCACGCGGAACGGCGAGCACGACACATAGTCGAGGCCGACGCTCTCGCAGAAGTGGATCGAGGCCGGGTCGCCACCATGCTCGCCGCAGATACCGAGCTTGATGCCTTCACGGGTCTTGCGACCGCGCTCGGCGGCAATCGCCACCAGCTCACCGACGCCTTCGGTGTCGAGCGAGACGAACGGGTCGGTCTCGAAGATGCCCTTCTGCTGATAGGTGCCGATGAAGGACGCCGCGTCGTCGCGCGAAATGCCGAAGGTCGTCTGCGTCAGGTCATTGGTGCCGAAGGAGAAGAACTCCGCCGATTCGGCAATGACACCGGCCTGCAACGCGGCGCGCGGCAGTTCGATCATGGTCCCGACGTGATAGGCGATCTCGGTGCCGGACTCGTGGGCAACAGCGGCGGCCATCGCATCGATCCGTTCCTTGACGAGGTCAAGTTCGGCCTTGGTCGCGACCAGCGGCACCATCACTTCCGGGATGACCGGAGTGCCGGTCTTCTTGGCGGCGGCAACGGCCGCTTCGAAGATGGCGCGGGCCTGCATCTCGGCGATTTCCGGATAGGAGACCGCGAGACGGCAACCGCGATGACCGAGCATCGGGTTGAACTCGTGCAGAGCATCGGCCCGCTCGCGCAGCAGGTCGGCCTCGACGCCCATCGCCTCGGCAACCTCGGCGATTTCCTCGTCCGTCTTCGGCAGGAATTCATGCAGCGGCGGATCGAGCAGGCGGATAGTCACCGGCAGGCCGTGCATGATCTCGAACAGATCGGTGAAGTCCTGACGCTGCATCGGCAGGAGCTTGTTCAGAGCGGTGCGGCGACCGTCTTCGTCGGAGGCGAGGATCATCTCGCGAACGGCGATAATCCTGTCGGCATCGAAGAACATATGCTCGGTGCGGCACAGGCCGATGCCCTCGGCACCGAACTCGCGCGCGGCGCGGGCGTCGGCCGGGGTTTCGGCGTTGGTGCGGACCTTCATGCGGCGGATTTCGTCGGCCCAGGCGATCAGGGTCGCGAAGTCACCGGAGAGTTCCGGCTGCAGCATCGGGATTTCGCCATCGAGCACTTCGCCCTTGGCGCCGTCGATGGTGATCAGCGTGCCCTTCGGGAAGGTGCGGCCGGCGATCGTCATGGTCTCGGCGGCGTAGTCGACGCGGATCGAACCGGCGCCGGACACGCAGGGCTTGCCCATACCGCGGGCGACCACCGCCGCGTGGCTGGTCATGCCGCCACGGCAGGTAAGAATGCCTTCGGCGGCGTGCATGCCGTGAATGTCTTCCGGGCTCGTCTCGACGCGCACCAGAAGCACCTTGTGGCCCTGGCCGGCAAGCTGTTCGGCTTCGTCGGCGGTGAACACGATCTCGCCGGCGGCAGCGCCCGGCGAGGCCGGCAGGCCGGTCGCCAGAACCTTGCGCTCGGCACTCGGGTCGATCATCGGGTGCAGCAGTTGGTCAAGGGCTGCGGGATCGATGCGCGAAACCGCCTCTTCCTTGGTGATCAGACTGCTTTCGGCCATCTCGACGGCGACGCGTAGAGCCGCCTTGCCGGTGCGCTTGCCAGCGCGGGTCTGCAACATCCACAGCTTGCCGCGTTCGATGGTGAACTCGACGTCCTGCATGTCGCGGTAGTGCGTTTCGAGCCTGTCGCAGATGCCTACGAATTCCTTGAAGCAATCCGGCATCGTCGTCTCGAGGGACGGCTTGTCCGACCCCGAGCCGATGCGGGCGCGTTCGGTGAGGTCCTGCGGGGTGCGGATGCCGGCAACGACGTCTTCGCCCTGGGCGTTGACCAGGAACTCGCCGTAGAGCGCGTCTTCGCCGGTCGACGGGTTGCGGGTAAAGGCAACGCCGGTCGCCGACGTGTCACCCATGTTGCCGAACACCATCGCCTGAATGTTGACGGCGGTGCCCCAGCTTTCCGGCAGGGCGTGCAGGCGGCGGTAGGTGATCGCGCGGGCGTTCATCCACGAGCCGAACACAGCGCCGATCGAACCCCAGATCTGCTTCTTCGGATCCTGCGGGAAGGAATGGCCGAGCCGTTCCTCGACCAGCGCCTTGTAGCGCTCGATCACGACCTTCCAGTCGTCGGCGGAGAGGTCGGTATCGAGGACGAGGCTCTTTTCTTCCTTGAAGGTCTCCAGGATCTCCTCGAAATCGTGATGTTCGACGCCGAGCACGACGTCGGAATACATCTGGATGAAACGACGGTAGGAATCGTAGGCGAAGCGCGCATCATTGGCTTCTTCGGCAAGCGCTTCGACAGTCTCGTCGTTCAGGCCGAGATTGAGGACCGTGTCCATCATGCCCGGCATGGAGGCACGGGCGCCGGAGCGGACCGAAACCAGAAGCGGGCGCGACGGATCGGAAAAGCTGCGTCCCGTGATCTTCCCGATCTCTTCAAGCGCGGCGTCGACCTGATCGGTCAGCTCGGGCGGGAAGTTGCGGTCGTGCGCATAGAAGTAGGTGCAGACTTCCGTGGTGATGGTGAAACCGGGGGGCACCGGGATCCCCAGATTGCACATTTCGGCAAGATTGGCTCCTTTGCCGCCAAGGAGATTGCGCATGCTTGCCGCGCCCTCTGCCTTGCCGTCACCGAAGGTGTAGACCCATTTGGTCATGACGCACCTCTTCCAGCGTTCGTGAGATTTCACATCAGGATATATGCCGGCACCTGCCCGATTCCCGCAACCGCCAGAACCGACATATTGTTGAACAGTAGATGACAGCCCACCCCGAACCGAGAGACTTGCCCAGGGCAAACCCGTTAGAAGATTCTAATATAGCCCCTATTTTGCCGCAGTGCAGCAAGCATCGTCAATTTCGGTGAAGCCCTGATCGGCTGTTTCGTCGCGGGTCGGACACCGCGGACCGGCCACCTTGCAGGGCGACCACAAAACGGCCATTCTGCAGCAATAGGGAAGCGAGTCAGACCCTTAGGGCAAAGAGCGCATGCAACGAGCAACGGTTTCGGACAGGCTGGTGATGAACGGATTTGGACGTACCCTGCGGCGGTGCGCCGCCATGGCAGTGCTGGCCGGCGCAATGGCGACGCCGCTTTCACCTGTTTGGCCAGGCGCCGCGCAGGCGACAGAAACCGAGGCGGTCGAGGCGCCGCCGCCTGTCTTCGACAATTATCCGGTGACGCTTTCGGGCAGTTATCTCGCAGCCCGCCACGCCAGCAGCCAGCGCGACATCGAAAACGCGGTTGCCTATTTCCGCGACGCGCTGAGCAACGATCCCGACAACGAGCAGATGCGCGAGCGGACCTTCAGCCTGCTGGTTGCCAATGGCGATATCGAAGAATCGATCGAACTGGCGCGGCAGATCGTCGAGAACGACAAATCGAACCGGTTCGCCCAGCTGGTGCTCGGGGTGAAGGCGCTGCGCGAGCGCACCTTCGAAAAGGCGCAGTCGCATTTTTCCGCTGCCAGTGACGGCCCGCTCGCCGAACTGACCACGGACCTTCTGGTCGCTTGGGCGCTGCAGGGCGCCGGCAAGACGGACGAAGCCATAAAATGGCTCGACCAGCTCGACCATCCGACCGCCAACGATGTCTTCCGCGCGTTCCACGCCGGTTTGATCTCGGATCTGGCGGGCCGCAAGAAGGATGCCGCGCAGCGCCTCGGCGAAGCCTACAAGAAGGACTCCAAGGCGCTGCGGATCGTCGAGGCCTATGCGCGTGCGCTCGCCCGAGTGGACGACCGTGCCCAGGCGCTCGGCGTCATCGACACTTACGCGCTGCAAAGCGGCAGCCACCCGCTGATCGAAGCGGAACGCACCGCGATTGCGGACGGCAAGATCCCGGGACCGCTGGCGGCAAACGTTCAGGCCGGCGGCGCGGAAGTGCTGTACTGGCTCGGCTCGGCAATCGGGCGCGACGGCTTTGTCGAGCTCTCGGCGATCTATCTGCAGCTCGCGCGTTATCTCGATCCTAACGCGGAACTGGCCACGCTGGCGCTCGCGAACCTGTTCGAAACGCTGAAGCGGAACGATCGGGCCATCGAGATCTTCGCAACCATTCCGGAAGGTTCACCGCTGAAACGCGACGCCGAGATCCAGATCGGTCTCAACTACAATGTCCTGAAGAACCTCGACGAGGCGCGCAAGCATCTCGCCGGCGTGGTCGAGCAGAACCCGTCCGACCAGGATGCCGTGCGCGCGCTCGGCAACGTGCTGCGCAGCCACAAGCTCTATGCCGAAGCCGCCGAGGTCTACAGCAAGGGCATCGCAGCGCTCGGCAACAACACGGAGCGGCGCAACTGGCGGATCTATTACTACCGCGGCATCTGCTACGAGCGCACCAAGCGCTGGCCGGATGCGGAAGCCGACTTCAAGAAGGCGCTCGTGCTGTCGCCGAACGAACCGGACGTGCTGAACTATCTCGGCTATTCCTGGGTCGACATGGGCATGCACTACGAGAAAGCGCTCGACATGATCCGCAAGGCGGTCGAGCTGCGCCCGAGCGACGGCTACATCATCGACAGCCTCGGCTGGGCCTACTACCGCCTCGGCCGCTACGAGGACGCGGTGCAGGAACTTGAAAAGGCCGTCGAGCGACGGCCCGAGGACCCGATCATCAACGATCACCTCGGCGATGCCTACTGGCAGGTCGGCCGGCGGCTCGAAGCGCGCTTCCAGTGGAGCCATTCGCGCGATCTTGGCCCCGAGCCCGACGCGCTCGAGACGATCAAGAAGAAGCTCGCCGGCGGGCTGACGGAAGACATGGTGAAGGCCGCCTCGACGCCGAGCGACGCGCAGAACAACTGACGAAACGGGCGGGCGCGCCATGATCACGATCGAGGCGCGCGCCAAGGTCAATCTCGCACTCCACATCACCGGGCGCCGGGCGGATGGCTATCATCTGCTCGACAGTCTGGTTGTGTTTCCCGAAATCGGCGACTGGATTGCGGCCGAGCCCGACCGGCTGCTTTCGCTGCGCATCAGCGGACCGTTCGGCAATGCGCTCGACGACGGTCCCAGCAATCTCGTTTTACAGGCCGCGCGGCGCCTCGCCGAGAAGGCGAGCAGCGATGGGCACACGGTTGCCGGCGCGCGGATCGTGCTCGACAAGCATCTGCCGGTGGCATCCGGGATCGGCGGCGGTTCGGCGGATGCGGCGGCGACGCTGACAGCGCTGTGCGAACTTTGGTCCCTACCCTATCGCGCAGATGACCTCGGCGACCTGACGCTGTCGCTCGGCGCCGACGTGCCGATGTGCATGGCCGGTGTGGCGCTGAAAGCAAGCGGCATCGGCGAGATCGTCGAGCCGGTGGCGGGCCTGCCGGCTTTCCATATGGTGCTGGTCAATCCGGGCGTCGCGGTGTCAACGCCGGCGGTGTTCACGGCACTGGCGAAGCGCGACAACTCGCCACTTCCGGCTCTTCCCGCCAGCTTCGACACCGCAGCAGAGCTCGCGAGCTTCCTCGCCACCTGCCGCAACGACCTCGAGGCGCCGGCGCGCGCGCTTGAACCTGTGATCGGCGATGTGCTCGACGCACTTGTCGCCGCCCCAGACTGCCTGATTGCCCGCATGTCGGGATCCGGCGCGACGTGCTTCGGCCTCTTCACAGACGAGGCGGCAGCCGGTGAGGCCGCCGCCCGTATCGCTTCATCCCGCTCCGACTGGTGGATCAGGAGTGGGCCGGTTTCTTCTCGTACCAGCCCTTCGTGCGATTGACGATCGCCACCACCGACAGCATCACCGGCACCTCGACGAGCACGCCGACCACGGTGGCGAGCGCTGCGCCGGATTCGAAGCCGAACAGGCTGATTGCGGTCGCCACCGCGAGTTCGAAGAAGTTCGATGCGCCGATCAGCGCCGACGGGGCTGCCACGCAATGCGCCTCGCCGCTCCAGCGGTTGAGCAGATAGGCGAGCCCTGAGTTGAAATAGACCTGGATCAGGATAGGCACGGCAAGCAGCGCGATGATCATCGGCTGTTCGACAATTCTGTTGCCCTGGAAACCGAACAGCAGCACCAGCGTCGTCAGCAGCGCGACGACCGAGGCCGGCGACAAGACGCCGAGCAGGCGGGCGATGCCGGCCTCGCCGCCCGACGACAGCACGGCGCGGCGGATGATCTGGGAAATGATCACCGGCACGACGATGAACAGCAGCACCGACAGGATCAGCGTTTCCCAAGGCACGATGATCGCCGAAATGCCGAGCAGGAAGGCGACGATCGGCGCAAAGGCGAACACCATGATGGTGTCGTTCAGCGCCACCTGCGACAGGGTGAAATGCGGTTCGCCGTCCGACAGGTTCGACCAGACGAAGACCATCGCCGTGCAGGGTGCGGCGGCGAGGATGATCAGGCCGGCGATGTAGGAGTCGATCTGGTCGGCCGGCAGATATTCGCGGAACAGGCCGGCGATGAACAGCCAGCCGAGCAGCGCCATCGAGAACGGCTTCACCGCCCAGTTGACGAACAGGGTGACGCCGATGCCGCGCCAGTGCTCACGCACCTTGGTCAGCGCCGCGAAATCGATGCGGATCAGCATCGGGATGACCATCACCCAGATGAGGACGGCGACCGGCAGATTGACGTTGGCGATCTCGGCCGCGCCGATTGCCTGGAACAGAGCCGGGAACCAGTGGCCGAGCGCGATGCCGACGACGATGCACAGCGCGACCCAGACGGTCAGGTAGCGTTCAAAAACGTTCATGGGTTTTCCTGCAGGATTTCTTTTGAAGCGGGTCAGGTCGCGGTGGTCAGCCTGCGGTTTCCGCAGCGCCTTCCGATGCACCGTCCATATGGCCGATCTCGATCAGCCGGCTCTTCAGCGCCAGCTTGTCGAGGCTCGAAACCGGGAGCGAGGTGAAGGCCCTGATGCGGTTCGCCATCAGCCGGTAGGCCTCGGCAAAGGCGGCGCGCTTTTCTGCTTCGCTGCCTTCGGCTGCGGCCGGATCGGCGATGCCCCAATGGGCGGTCATCGGCTGTCCCGGCCAGACCGGGCAGGACTCGCCGGCGGCGTTGTCGCACACAGTGAAGACGAAGTGCATCTCCGGCGCGCCGTCAGCCGCGAACTCGTCCCAGCTCTTGGAACGCAGGCCCTCGGTCGGATGACCGAGCTGGTTCAACAGATCGAGCGCCATCGGGTGCGGCTCGCCCTTCGGCTGCGAACCGGCGGAGAAGGAGCGGAAGCGGCCCTCACCTTCCGTCGCCAAGATGGCTTCGGCGAGGATCGAGCGGGCCGAGTTGCCCGTGCACAGGAAGAGAACGTTGAAAACGGGTTCGGTCATGGCTGGCCTTCAACAGGAACAGGTGATGGTTTCGATGAGCGGATTGCAGATGTCGGGATTGCCGTTGCAGCAATCCTCCATCAGGTAGGCGAGCAGGTCGCGCATACCGTCCATCTGGGCGGTGTAGCGGATGACGCGGCCCTCGCGGCTGGCAACGGCAAGCCCGGCGCGGGTCAGAATGCCGAGATGGGTCGACAGCGTGTTCGGCATGGCCCCGAGCGTTTCGGCGAGCGTGCCGGCAGGCATACCTTCGGCGCCCGCCTTCACAAGCAGGCGGAAAGCCTCCAGCCGGGTCGGCTGGGCGAGAGCGGAGAGCGAGTCGAGGGCGGCTTTTGTATCCATATTTCGAGAAATATCGAAATATAGGGAAGAGTCAAGGGGGAGAGGCGCGGTGCGGGAGGTGGGGGGCCATGAGAGGGCGGCGTGGGGAGTTGGGTCGTATTGGTTTTCGCTCACGGTCGAGCGTTCGCGTTGCTTACTGACCTCCGAGGGGGCGGCCTAACAGCCGGCGCGCAGTCGCGCTTGCGAACCCTGCGGGTTCGGTGAGCGCTTTTCGGCAAGCTCGGTGAGCGCAGTGGGCAACCCCACCACTCCCCGTCACCCCGCGCGTGACGCGGGGTCCATTGCCCATCTCGAAACAGTATGCCGGTGGCGAGTGAGGAGTGCCGAGCCCTACTCCCACGTCATCCTCCGGCTCGACCGGAGGATCGGCCAGAAACGGGCACAGCGACCGCATAGATGTGCGCACGGCGGGCTCACGCGCTGTCGTCGTCCCAGCCGACGCCTCACCCGTGTGGAGAACGATCCTCCGGTCAAGCCGGAGGATGACGGGAGTGAGGGTGATCATGGCCGTTGGCAAATACTGGAACCCGTTCCGCCAGCACTTGCACTTCGCGCAACTGCCATTGGATGCCAGGTCAAGCCCGGCATGACGACGGCGGGTGTTCAGCGCGTGGCACCGCAGTGCGGGCCGGACGCGCGCCTGCACTTTCTCGGCAGACGACGCCCCTACCCCGCCGCTACGCCTCGATGCGATCGAAGTCGGCGACGGTGGCGGTTGCTTCGCGGATCTCGTTCAGCAGACGCAGGCGGTTTTCGCGCACGGCGGCATCGTCGGCATTGACGAGAATGTCGTCGAAGAAGGTATCGACCGGCGCGCGCAGCGCGGCGAGCGCGGTCATCGCGGCGGCGAAGTCTTCCTTCGCAACCGCCTCCCCGACCGACTCCTTGGCGGTGTCGATGGTCTTGGCCAGCGCGATTTCGGCTTCCTCGGCAAACAGGTTAGTCTGCGGTTCGCCGTCGAAGTTGCGGCCGTCCTTCTTTTCCTCGGCCTTGAGGATGTTGGCGGCGCGGCGGTAACCGGCGAGCAGATTGGCGCCATCGTCGGTTTCGAGGAACTTGCCGAGCGCCTCGATGCGGCGGACGACCAGCCAGAGGTCGTCCTGACCATCCAACGCGAAGACCGCGTCGACCAGATCGTGGCGGGCACCCTCGTCGCGCAGCTGAACCTTCAGGCGGTCGGCGAAGAACGACAGCAGATCGCCGATCAGGCCGCTTTCCCACGGCGTTTCCGGCACCTTGTCGCCGATCGAGTCGAGCACCTTTTCCGCCGTGCGGCCAAGGAAGGACAGCGCCTCCTCGGCGAGGCTCTTGCCTTTGCCTTCCTTCAGGAACGGCAATTCGGCGATGCTCTCATGGCCGCGCGCGGAGGCGATATCGGTCAGCGTGCGACGCAGCGCATGGGTGCCGAGTTCGTGCAGCGGCACGCGAAGGTTCTGTTCCAGCACGATGCGGATGATGCCGAGTGCGGCGCGGCGCAGCGCGTAAGGGTCCTTCGAGCCGGTCGGCTTTTCATCGATGGCCCAGAAGCCGACCAGAATGTCGAGCTTGTCGGCGAGCGCGACGGCGATCGCGACCGGATCGGACGGCACGGCGTCGGACGGGCCCTGCGGGCGGTAATGCTCTTCGATGGCGGCTGCGACGGCGGCTTCCTCGCCCTGCGCCAGCGCGTAGTAGCGGCCCATCAGGCCCTGCAGCTCGGGGAACTCGCCGACCATGTCGGAGACGAGATCAGCCTTCGCCAGATGGGCGGCGCGTGCGGCAAGCTCCGGATCGGCGCCGACCTTCGGCGCAATGGCGCGAGCAAGACGTTCGAGCCGCTTCACCCGCTCGCCCTGCGAGCCGAGCTTTTCATGGAAGATGATGGCGTCGAGCTTCGACACGCGCTCGTCGAGCGGCGTCTTCAGATCGGTCTGCCAGAAGAAATCGGCGTCCGACAGGCGGGCACGCACGACGCGCTGGTTGCCGGCGACAATGGCCTTGCCGCCGTCGGTCGCTTCAAGATTCGAGACCAGAACGAACTTGTTGGCGAGCTTGCCGGTCTTCGGATCGCGCAACGAGAAGCACTTCTGGTGGGTCCTGATCGAGGTGATGACGGCTTCTTCCGGCACTTCGAGGAAGCGCTCGTCGAAGGTGCCGACCAGCACGACCGGCCATTCGACGAGGCCGGCGGTTTCTTCCAGAAGGCCCGCATCCTCGACCAGTTCAAGGCCGAGCGCCATCGCCTGGTTGCGG
Source organism: Hyphomicrobiales bacterium (assembly GCA_002869065.1). Lineage (NCBI taxonomy): Bacteria > Pseudomonadati > Pseudomonadota > Alphaproteobacteria > Hyphomicrobiales > Hyphomicrobiales bacterium. Next base: position 229,858 of record PKTR01000006.1, on the reverse strand, counting down.
GCGTCGTGCAGGATGATGTCCTTGCGGCGGTCGAGGTCGAGCACGACCCTGGCCTTCTCGAGCGCCGGCACGTAGTCGGAAAAGCGCTTCACGGCGAAGGCCTCGGGCGCGAGGAAGCGGTGGCCACCCGTCGTGTTGCCGGAGCGGATCCCGTCGACCTCGAAGTCGATGACTTGCGTTTCCTCGTGTTCCGGCCCGAAGGTGCACAGAATGCCGTGCAGTGGACGGACGAAACGCAGCGTGCCCGTGCCCCAGCGCATCGACTTCGGCCAGGGGAACTTGCGGATCACGTTCGGCACGAGTTCGGCGATGACTTCTTCCGCCGTGCGGCCGGGCTTTTCGATGCGGGCGACGTAGAAATCGCCCTTTTTCGGATCGGAGGCGATCTCGGCGTCATCGACGGAGGCGAGACCTGCTGCGCGCAGAAAGCCTTCAAGCGCCTTTTCCGGCGCGCCGACGCGCGGTCCCTTGCGCTCTTCGCTGGTGTCGGGCGAACGGGCCGGAACGCCGGCCACGTGGAGGGCCAGACGGCGCGGCGTCGCGAACGCTTCGGCGCCCTCGAACGCCAGACCGGCATCGACCAGCCCGTCACCGACGAGTTTCTTCAGGTCGGTCGCAGCGCGGCGCTGCATGCGCGAGGGAATCTCCTCGCAGAAAAGCTCAAGCAAAAGATCTGGCATGGTATTCGGACTCCGTCAGCCGGCGCGATGTCCGTTAGCAAGCATGAGGGGAAAAGTCACCCCCTCAGCCCCGTAATCGCACCGGCCGAGGCTGCGGCTTACCAGCCGCCGCCGCCGCCGCCACCGCCGCCACCGCCGGAAAAACCGCCGCCGCCGGAGCCCGACGAGCCCGACGATTTCGGCATCGCGCTCGACACCGAGGCACCGATGGAGGAGACGAGCCCGGAGGCTGCGGTCGAGAACCGGTCCGGCTGGAAGTCCGAGCCGCGATACCAGTACGGATGGTAGTGGTAGGTATCCGGGTTTGGCACCGTACGGGCGATATGGGCGGCAAGCGCCTTCGACCACGGCTTTTCGACGCCGAGCGCCACCGCATAGGGCAGATAACTCTCAAACAGCTTCTCCGACATATCCGGCGCATCCTTCATGTTCATGCGCTCGGCCTCTGCCGTTTCCAGATAGAGACGGAAGCCCTCGACATCGTCCATCACCTTGCGGCCGACCACGGTCGGCGCGCGCACCAGATGGAAGAAGGCGATGTTCATGGCGCCCATCAGCAGCGCGATGAAGCTGACGAGTGCGCCCCAGCCGCTGGTGCCGCCGACAATGGCGAGGAAGCCGAAGATCAGGATCACGGCGCCGAGCACCGTCAACAAGATGCCGAGCAGCTTCGAGCCGCCGCCGGGGATCCAGCCGAGCAGACGGCGCATGCCGGCGGAAAACACGAAGGTGCCGCCCGCGCCGCAGGCGAGCCCGATCAGGACACCGAAAACCTGGTCCTCGTTCGGAAGCTGGAAGACGAAATAGCCGACGACGGCGGCGATCGTGAACACGACCCCGATGACCACATAGAACACGTTGTTCTTGAAGAAGATGCCTTCGTGCTCGCGCAGCAGCGCCGATCTGAACCGCGATTGCGCGCTTTTCACGGTGGTGCCGTTCGCCCGTTCGAAGACGAAACGGTCACGCTTCTTGAGTAGGGCGTTCCAGATCGCGCGTTCGCCGGACGGGAGCCCGTACTCGTCACCCTCGCCCTTCTCGACCGCGATCTTTTTCTTGTCGGTGTCGTCGATGGTCAGCCTGCCTTTGACCGCGAGCGAGAGCAGCGCGGCAATGAAGGCCTTGGTCGAACTCGACCCGCTCGACTTGAAGCCCATGAAGTGCAGGTAGGAGACCGCGGCCGGCGACAGGCCCTCAGGCGGTTCGAACAGCGGAATTATCGTGCCGCGCGGCGGATCACGTCCAATGCTAGCCCAGATAAGGGAAAAGAACGCGGCAAGGCCGAGCCCGCCGCCCCCCATCAGGACGAAGCCCAAATTGTCCAGCATCTGGCGCAGGAACTGATCCGACTCGCTCGGCGCGTCGAGAATGCCCTTGCGGAAGCCGACGGCAACCGTCAGCCCCTCGCCCGCAAGCAGAATGCGGGTCGCTTCGAACTGAATCTGGGAATTGCTGCTCGCCGTCACCCGGTAGTCCGAGCCGCTCGCCCCATAGCCGCCGGTGTAGCCCGCCGACTGCATGATCTCGGCGCCCACCGGCAAATGGATTGTGGCGACCGCGCGCATGATCGGGAACGACCAGCGGGTGCCGGTCACGTTCCAGAAGAGCTCGTCGTAATCCTTGAAGAATCGGATCTGCCGCGTGGTGCGATAGCGGATCGTGTAGAGATATTCGCCGGTCTCGATGAACACATTGGCATCGCCGATATAGATGCGGACATAATCGTTGATCCGCTCGGTGTGATACGGCTCCGCCTTGCCATCGCGCAGGATTTCCAGGATCTCGAAGCCCACCTTGGTGTAGAGCCCGTTCGGCTCGACATTGCGGACGGGGAAATCACGAAAGATGCCGCGCTTGATCTCGCCGCCTTCGGCGCGCACGCGGATGGTTTCGGTGACGACGAGATCGCCGCTCTGCTCGACGACGATGTCGCTGCCGTAGAACAGGATCTGCTCAGCCGCCGCAGCCGGCAGCGCGCTCAACAGGACAGCGAAAACAGCGAAAAGAACACGACGCAGCATGGATCGGCCTCCCTTGCGTCAGAAAAAGCCGGACGGCCGCATCAGGCCGCCGCCCGGATATTTGTCCGGATCAGAACGAGACGTCGGGAACGGCGCGGTCGCCGGTGTCTTCGAGCTCGAAATACTCCGCCTTTTCGAACTTGAACTGCGAGGCGACGAGGTTCGAGGGGAACTGCTCGACAGCGACGTTCAGATTGCGCACCGCGCCATTGTAGTAGCGGCGGGAAAGCTGGATCTGGTTCTCGATCTCTTCGAGCGAATCCTGGAAGTCGACGAAGTTCTGGCTCGCCTTCAGGTCGGGATAGTTTTCCGCAAGGGCAAAGAGCCGGCCAAGCGCGCCGGACAGCGCGCCCTCGATGCGGGCCCGTTCGGCCGGATGCTCACCGCCGGCGGCCTGTGCCTGCGCGCGCAGCTCGGTGACGCGCTCGAGCGTCTCGCGCTCGTGGCCCATATAGCCCTTCACCGTTTCCAGCAGGTTGGGGATCAGATCGGCACGCCGCTTGAGCTGCACGTCGATGCCGCTCCAGCCTTCGCCTACCATCTGGCGCTTCTTCACCAGGCCGTTGTAGAGAGTGATGCCGTAGATCGCGATGACGACGAGAATCGCAAGAACAATTGCGCTGTACATGACCAACCCCGTTTGGCGACGCGTCCGGAACGGACGCTAGGTAAGGTATCAGAGAAAGCATGCTGCATTCTGCACGAGATGAGCAACATGCTGTCTCTCATTGTGGTGCCGCGTTTTCTTATCCAAAAAGTCTGTCAACTTTTTGGGAAAGCGCTGAATTTCCAAGGATCGGCGAAATTGCGACCCTTGAAGATCATCGGCAACGTCGCAGGCGGACAGACAGCATTCTACGCGGGCTGCCTGTCGCGCCTTTCACATTTCGGGGCGAAGTATAGGTCGGAAAATCAGAGCTTGCTGTGCGTTCCGTCACAGAACGGCTGATTCTTGCTCATCTTGCAGCCGCAGAAGAACTTGCGGCCGGAGGCGTCGGCTTTCCAGCGAACCGGCTGGAAATCGGTGCCGGCGTGCGAGCCATCACAGAACGGCTGGTTCTTGGACCGGCCACAGGCGCACCAGAAATAGGCTTTGCCTTCCTCGACCTCGACCGGATACGGCGCCTTCTGGGCGATAACGGGATCAGACATGGGGCTTCCTCCTCATGGAATGCAGTCGCCGAGAAGAATAGCGCAGCCATCACATTCGGGAAGGCTGATGTTTCGAGAAACATCATTGTCCCGCGACGACCGCGCGACCGTTGCGCCAGCAAGCGCTTGGACACTCACAATACAGCCGGCCGGCGAACGATCCCGCCATGCAATTTTAGATTGACGCATCTCTCTGATCGCGTTCTCCTTGCCATAACACTCACAACCTCATGGAGAGTCTGCTGCAATGGCTCCCCGCTCCATCACGCCCAAGGATTCTCGGTTTGCCCATCGGGCCCGCCAGGTCTTGATCGAACGCTTTTCTAAAACGCCTTTTTCCTTCGACCCGAAGCCATTGGTCGCTTTCGATGCGCGCCGCACCGACACCATGCGGCGTGGGTTCCGTCCACTCGCAAAGCTCGCCAGTGGTGAAGGTGGGCCGATTTTTTCGGTCCTCAAATTGGAACGCTTGTTCGGCGTTCTCAGCAGCGGCCACAGCCTTAGCGCCCACGAGATTGACTGGGGTATTCATCTTACAGAGCCGCAGACAACAAAAGCGATCGTGCACCTGCTTCAACCCGACGGCTCTGACAAGCAGGCCAGCCGATTGGCGGCTTTTCTGAAGGCACTTGGCACGCCAGACGTCCCCAACCTCGAGCTTCTGCGGTCCGCCGAAATAGAGGCGGAGCGTCCGGTCGACGGCGGGCGCATCGACATTGAGGTCCGCATTCCGTGTTCCCCTAATGCCGATAGCTGGCGTCCCATCTTGGTCGAGGCGAAGTTCGGACATACGCTGACCAAGGGACAGTTGGGAAAGTATACTCGATCGGTTTCCGCCAAACCCTACGTCGACAAGGCAGCCGATTTTGTCGTGCTTGCGCAGTACGACCGCGAACGAGCGCACATTTCGGAAGACGACAAGGAATGGCGGTTTCTGACGTGGCGTGAGCTGTGGCTTCGCTTCGAGCGCCTGCGGCCACGCGACGACGATCCGAATTTCACGATATTTCTGAACATGCTCTGGAGCCGCATCGGCGGCCTAGGCGGAGACGGATGATGACCTACACGATACCGGAAAGCCTGCAGGCGTATTTCAGCGATGACCGGGCAGTCGCCCGCGCCGTCGACGCCCTCGTCCCCGACCTCGCCGGGAAGAAATGTCCCGAGTTCGAGTTCGATCACATACGGAACTACAACCAAGCACTTCTGATGGCTGCAAAGGTGCGTGCCGATTTCATCGATGTGCTGTTCGAGCTGTGGAATGGCACTTTTGGAGCCGCGAGCGCAGCTGCACTTTTCGGCGAGGAAAACCTCGATCCCGTTTCGTCGGAGAGCACGCCTTACGCGATATGGGAGAACTCTCAGATCAACCGCCACTATTTCGGAACGCAGGAACGCGGCGCCGCCTGCATGACGGTCACCATGGATCGCTGGTCAAGAAAAGTCTCGCTCGAGCTTTGGAGCGACGACGATGATTTCGACGTAAGCAGCCTGAGCGCGGACGATTGGGATGCCAAAACCTGGGACGGCAACGTCTACCTGCGGTCCACGGAGGTGGCCATTTCAGACCTGATCGCCGACCCGCACTCAACCATCGAGAAATTGCGCGGCCATGCAGAAGCTATCGTTCAGGCCCTTAAGAACAACGAAGCCTAAACCGAGTTGCGCGCCACGGCGCGACTTATCGAGCCCGCTTTAGCTCGCGATCGTCGCCCCGCCGCCCTCGGTCTTCAGCCAGGCGGCGCCGCAGGCTTTCGCCAGTTCGCGCACGCGCAGGATGTAGCTCTGGCGCTCGGTGACCGAGATCACGCCGCGGGCGTCCAACAGATTGAAGACGTGGCTGGCCTTGATGCACTGGTCGTAGGCGGGCAGCGCGCAGGCGTGCAGCGCGCCGTCTTCCTCGGCCTCGCCGGCTTTCAGGATACGGCGGCATTCCTCTTCAGCGTCGCGGAAGTGGCGCAGCAGCATCTCGGTGTCGGCTATCTCGAAATTGTGCTTCGAATATTCCTTCTCGGCCTGCAGGAAGACGTCACCATAGGTGATCTTTTCCGCGCCCTCGCGACCGTTGAAGTTGAGGTCATAGACGTTGTCGACGCCCTGCACATACATGGCGAGGCGTTCGAGCCCGTAGGTCAGCTCGCCCGAGACCGGCGCGCATTCAAAGCCCGCGACCTGCTGGAAATAGGTGAACTGCGAGACTTCCATGCCGTCGCACCAGCATTCCCAGCCAAGCCCCCAGGCGCCGAGCGTCGGGCTCTCCCAGTCGTCCTCGACGAAGCGGATATCGTGCAGCCGGTTGTCGATGCCGATCGCCGCGAGGCTGTCGAGATAGAGCTGCTGCAGATTGTCCGGCGACGGCTTCAGGATGACCTGGAACTGGTAGTAGTGCTGCAGCCGGTTCGGGTTCTCGCCATAGCGGCCGTCGGTCGGGCGGCGCGAGGGCTGCACATAGGCGGCGCGCCAGTGTTTCGGCCCGAGCGAGCGCAGCGTCGTTGCCGGGTGGAAGGTGCCGGCGCCGACTTCCATGTCGTAGGGCTGCAGCACGACACAGCCCTGATCGGCCCAGAAGCGCTGGAGCGTCAGGATCAGGCCCTGGAACGAGTTCTGCGGGCGCATGTGGGTGGGGAGCGCGGCTTCCGACATCGACGAACTTCCGGTTTGCTTCGATCACTGCCATCTGGCGATTTGGCCGGGACACTACATGAAGTCGCCGCAGGTGCAAATCATCTCATGCCGTCAGGGTGCGGCGGCCGGTTTCGGCGCGCGGACTCCACATCATACGAGAATCGGTGCAAGGTCTCGCCGAACTGTGCTGCCGATCACATCCTTCCGGGCCGGCGCGGTTCACAAGTGGCGTTGAGAGCGGCGGACCGACCGCTGCACCGTTTCCGAAGGAGCCCTGCTCATGTCCGAGATGGATACGACCGCGATCGCCACGACCCATTCCGCGCTTGCCGACACCCGCCTGCCGACCGGCCTTGCCGTCGCGACCACGCTGATCGTCGCCATCGCCGGCCTGTTGAGCACGGCGCTTTACTGCTGATTTTTCTGAAAAACTAGACCCGTAACGCGCTCATTCCTGTTGCGTTTGCTTCGCAACCGACACAGGCTTCGCGGGTTTGTTTTCGCGTTTTCTTGTCCAAAAAGTCTGTCAACTTTTTGGGAAAGCGCTTTAGTCCTCGTCGCTCGGGCGGAACACGCCGTCATCGCCGGCGCGCAATGTCGGCACCGAGTCCTTGGCCTTCCGCTTGTCCTTCTCGACGTCGCGCAGCCGTTTGTCGACGCGCGCCATCTCGCGCTTGAACGCCTTCCAGCCGAAATAGGCGCCGGCGCCGATCAGAGCCATCACAACGAGCTGAGCCATCGCGTATCGTTTCCCCCGTTGGCCCGCGTAGCGGCGAGCCCGTCATTCGTTCGCCGTTGCCGGCTGTTCGATTATAGGCCGTAGCGCTGCCACAGCGCGCGCGTCTCGAGCGCGGCGACCATGTCTTCGGCGAGCGAAGCCTCCGATTTCAGACCCGCAAACACCCCTGCCCCATTGCCACGCGACCAGGGAAAGCGCTTTTCGGCCGACACGAGCTTCATCTCAACACTCTCGCCGAAGCGTTCGCGCAGGACGGAGCGGATATCGCCGATCTGGTCGACGAGGCCAAGATCGCGGGCCTGCGTGCCGGTCCAGAACAGACCGGAGAACAGATCCTCATCGTCGCGCAGGATATCGCCGCGGCGGCCCTTCACCATGTCGATGAAGGTCTCGTGGATCTCCGCCTGCAGACTCTTCAGGTGCTCGATATCGTCTTCGTTTTCCGGCGCGAAGGCATCGAGGATCGCCTTGCGGGTGCCGGCGGTGTAGACGCGGCGTTCGATGCCGAGCTTATCGATCAGCCCGACGAAGCCGAAGCCCTGCGACACGACGCCAATGGAACCGACGATCGAGGACGGGTCGGCGACGATCTCATCGCCGGCAAGCGCGATCATGTAGCCGCCGGAGGCCGCGACATCCTCGACGAAGACGAGGACGTCCTTCTCGTTTTCTTCCGCCAGCGCGCGGATGCGCTTGTAGATCAGATTGGACTGCACCGGCGAGCCGCCAGGCGAATTGATGACGATCGCCACTGCCGGCGCCTTCTTCATCGAGAAGGCCTTCTTCAACGGCGCGGCGAGGCTCGCGAGCGACACGCCGGGACGCAGCGGCACGGCCATGCCGATGGCGCCCGACACGCGCACGACCGGGATCACGGTCGGCTTGTCGAACAGTTTCTTGTTCAGCCACTGGCGGAATTCATCGAACACAGAACGCTCCCGGCGAATGTCTCAGGACATAGCGAAAGCCACGCCGGAAAACGGCGCAACCTTCCCGCTGCCGCCTAACATGGGAACGCCACGGCGCTCAAGCAAGCCGGGTTTCGGTCTGAACCGTTTGCGGCTTTCTTGCGAGGCTTGCCTTGCGACGCTCGGGAACATGTTCGCGCACGAAGTGATTGACGAAGGCGTCGCAGCTCTTCCAGTCGGTGAACTCGGTGTGGCCGGACGCATCGGGCGTCACGCCCTTCTGGCGCAGGATCCGATGCAACATCATGCGCTTGAAGAAGCCGAGCTTGTCGTCATGCACGGCACCCGCCGCCTGCAGCTTCATCGCTGGCGCAAGACCGACATGATCCAGCAGATCGTTGGTGATCGCCTTGGCCGCGTCGCGTTCCTTCTGATCCTTCGAACCGGCCGACAGGCTGACGGTGACGAACGCAGTCGGGATCGCCGCCAGGCGGTCCTTGTGGTCAGCCAGGAACTGCACCAGCTTGTCGTCGTGCTTTTCGTAATGGATCGGCCCGGCGATGATCGCCCCGTCGATCGCATCGGGCATTTCCCCGTCGGTGTGGGCATCGAGAACCGAGACGTTGTGACCCTGCCGCTGCAGTTTGTTGGCCGTGCGACAGCAAATCTTGCGCGTTTGCCCCTCAAGCGAGGCATAGACAATCAGAATGTCCGCCATTTTTCCCCCTACTCTTGTTCAACTGCGGCTTTGCCGTTCAGCTTTTTCTTTGAGGGTGCCCCAAATGGCGGGCCGTTTTCAATTGTCTTGTTTGCGTATGATGATCTGCGTAGGCGGGGCAGCGCTCCGCCGCCCCGCTTCGGGAGTGCTGACGTTATTCGGCAGCGGCAGCCTCGCCCGCCATCAGTGACTGCGCCTCGACAGCGGCGAGCGCCGACATGTTGACGACGCCGCGCGAGGTGATCGACGGGGTCAGCACATGGGCGGTCTGCGCCGCGCCAAGCAGGATCGGCCCGACATGCAGCGCGTCGGTCATCACCTTGATCATGGTCAGCGCAATGTTGGCGGCATCAAGCGAGGGGAAGACGAACAGGTTGGCGTCGCCTGGCAGCTTCGAATTCGGCATGACGCGCTCGCGGATCACTTCGGAAAGCGCGGCGTCACCATGCATTTCGCCATCGACATCGAGATCGGGCGCAAGCTCCCAGACGCGTTCGACGGCTTGCCGCATCTTCATCGCCGACGGCGTGTCGCGCGAGCCGAAATTCGAATGCGACAGCAGCGCGGCGCGCGGCGTGATGCCGAAGCGGCGGATATGGCTGGCCGCCAGCACGGTCATTTCGGCGATTTCCTCAGGGCCCGGATTGTCGGTGACGTAGGTATCGGCGAGGAAATAGGCGCCCTTGGTGTTGATCAGCATCGACAGGGTCGAATAATCGCGCACCCCCTCGGCCAGGCCGATGATGTTGCGCACATCACGCAGATGCTTCACGAAGCGGCCGTCGAGACCGCAGATGAGCGCGTCGGCATCGCCGCGTTTCAGCGCCAGTGCGCCGATGACGGTGGTGTTGGTGCGCACGATTGAGCGGGCGACCTCCGGGTTCACGCCGCGCCGGCCGACGCAGGAGAAATAGAGGTCGACATAGTCGCGGTAACGCGGGTCGTCGTTCGGATCGACGCATTCGAAATCGCGCCCCGGACGGACCTTGAGGCCGAAGCGCTCGGCGCGTTGCTTGATGACGTCGGGACGGCCGATCAGGATCGGCTGACCGATGCGGTCCTCGATCAGCACCTGCGCGGCGCGCAGCACACGCTCGTCCTCGCCGTCGGCATAGATAATGCGGGTTTCCTTGCCCCGCGCCGCCTCGATGATCGTCTTCATGACGAAACCGGAGCGGAAGACGAAGCGGTTCAGCCGGTCGAGATAGGCCTCGAAATCCTCGATCGGGCGGGTCGCGACACCTGAGTCCATCGCGGCCTGCGCCACCGCCGGCGCAATGCGCAGGATCAGCCGCTGATCGAAGGGCGACGGGATGACATATTGCGGGCCGAAGGTGTGGCTGACGCCGCCATAGGCCTTGGCCGCCACTTCCGACGGCTCTTCCTTGGCAAGCTCGGCGATGGCGCGGACGGCGGCGTGCTTCATCTCCTCGTTGATCGTTGTGGCGCCGACATCGAGCGCACCGCGGAAGATGTAGGGGAAGCAGAGGACGTTGTTGACCTGGTTGGGATAATCCGAGCGCCCGGTGCCGATCACCGCGTCTGGGCGCACCGCCAGCGCCTCTTCAGGCATGATCTCCGGCGTCGGGTTGGCAAGCGCCAGAATGAGCGGGCGTTCGCCCATCGCCTCGACCATCTCCGGCTTCAGCACGCCGGCAGCGGACAGGCCGAGGAACACATCGGCGCCGGGGATGACGTCGGCGAGCGTGCGCGCGTCAGTTTCCTGCGCAAACGCGCCCTTCCACTCGTCCATGCTCTCTTGGCGGCCGACATAGACGACGCCGTCGATATCGGTGACGAAGATGTTCTCGCGCCGTGCGCCGAGCGAGACCAGCATTTCGAGGCAGGCAAGCGCCGCCGCGCCCGCGCCCGAGGCGACGATGCGCACTTCGCCGATGTCCTTGCTGGCCAGTTCCAGCGCGTTGACGACGGCGGCGCCAACGATGATCGCCGTGCCGTGCTGGTCGTCGTGGAACACAGGGATGCGCATGCGTTCGCGCAGCGCGCGCTCGATGCGGAAGCATTCCGGCGCCTTGATGTCTTCCAGATTGATGCCGCCGAAGGTCGGCTCAAGGGCTGCCACTGCATCGCAGAAATGATCGACGTCGGTCTCATCGACCTCTATGTCGAAGACGTCGATATTGGCGAATTTCTTGAACAGAACCGCCTTGCCTTCCATCACCGGCTTGGAGGCGAGCGGTCCTATCGGCCCGAGGCCGAGCACCGCCGTACCGTTGGTGATGACGCCGACGAGGTTGCCGCGCGCCGTGTAGTCGCGGGCCGTTGCCGGATCGGCGGCAATGGCGCGGCACGGAGCGGCAACGCCGGGGGAATAGGCAAGTGCCAGGTCGCGCTGGTTGCCGAGCGCCTTGGTCGCCTGGATCTCCAGCTTGCCGGGCCGCGGATAGCGGTGGAAAAACAGGGCGGATTCGTCGAGATCGCGTTCCGGCTCCTTGCCCATATGCGCTTCCTAACTTGTTTTCAGTTAACTTCTATTCCAGCGTCAAGTTGACGTCGCTTCCTTGCTGCAATTATGCGCATCTATCAGCGAAAACAATTCACTATTGGTAACACATCGCGAAATTGCGCTGAGTTAACCCGCTTTCGGTTTACTTCCCGGAATTCGCCGCAACGGCATGCAACAGGACCAACCTCGCGACTCCTCTGCCCGAGTATGCCACAAAGATCTCGGCGCGCGAATTGTCGCAGTTATGCGCTGACGATTGCGGCGGGCATTTGGCCTTGGTCAAGGTCTCCGCCTCTCTGGCGTGGAAAACCACGGCAAGAGGTTTGGCCGTTGCGTGAAACGACGCGCGGCTCTATTCGAATTTGGTGCGCGCGCTTTGGCGCCCGGAAAAAAAGACGCTGAGGAGGAGCCAATGCCTGGTATCGACGAGTCGAAGCCTTTCGTTCCGGTCCGTTTCGCGGTGCTGACCATGTCGGACAGCCGTTCGCTGGAGGAAGACAAGTCGGGCACGACGCTTGCCAAGCGCATCGAAGAGGCCGGCCATCAGCTGATCGACCGCAAGCTGGTGCGCGACGAGGTCGCCGCGATCCGCGCCATCGTCAGCACCTGGATCGCCGACGACAATATCGACGCGGTCATCACCACGGGCGGCACCGGCTTTACCGGGCGCGACGTGACGCCGGAGGCGGTCGAGCCGCTATTCGAGAAGCGCATGGAGGGTTTTTCGACCCTCTTCCAGCTCATTTCCTACGAGAAGATCGGCACCTCGGCGATCCAGAGCCGGGCAACGGCGGGCGTCGCCAACGCGACCTACATCTTCGTCCTGCCGGGCTCGCCGGGCGCCTGCAAGGACGCCTGGGACGGCATCCTGAAGGCGCAGTTCGACTTCCGCCACGGGCCGTGCAACTTCGTCGAGATCATGCCGCGCCTTGACGAGCACATGAAGCGCCGCAAACTGCGCCCCGAGCCGGGGAAGGCAGACTAGGCGGGCGACGAAGTCGCGGCTCTCACGAAGTGGCCGACCACTTCTCCGACAATTTTGGTAATCGCGGAGCGCCTCGCTTCCGTGGCGGTTTCCCTGGCTAAACCTGAGAGTTGATCACCAAAGGAGCGTTCATCTTCTTGGGGAACAAGAGACGCCGGCATTGCGTTAAGGGCGGTAAGAGCCTTTGAGGTAAGGACTACCGATACCATCGCATCGTTGCGCTCGCTTCTAATGAAGCCTTCGTGAATGAGCCAGCGCGTCGTATTCAAGAGCAGCCTCTCGAAGGAAAGTCCCTCGACAGGGTCCACAAACTTAACCTGCTCTTGTCCCTTCTTGTTGATCTCACTCGAAATCAACTCAAGCCCAATAGCTTCACCGATTTTTTTCCGATCGATGTTTGAAGCTACAGGGAAGCGATCATAGAGCTGGGCGAAAACAAGTCCGACCAACTCGTTAAATAGATCGATGTTACGGGGCATTTTCAGACCTCAAATCGACAATTGCGTTATTCACTCCAGTGTATGACAGGTTGTCTCGGGGAAGAAGGACCGCGCCTAACGCGCACTCCCCACTCCCCTCCCCCGGGCACCCATACCTCTCCCCCGCACCTCTCCCGATTGACTCCCTTCCATTTTTTTGCATAGCCTATGCATATGTTATGCGCCAACAAACTTGGGGCCTTTGGCCTGCTCGTCTTCGATGCGATGGGAGAGGCGCTTGGCGAGCTGTCGCCGAGCGCGGCTTCCCTGCTGCTCACCCTCTCCTACCGCCCCGGCCTGACGGTGACGGAGCTTGCGGCCGTCGCGGGCATCGCTCAGCCGACCGCCGTGCGCGTCCTGGACGGGCTGGTGAAACGCGGTCTGGCGGAACGGGGCGAGAAGATCGGGCGGACGGCGCCCCTCGCCCTGACCAATACCGGGCGAGCGGAAGCAGAACGGCTGCAAGCAGCGCGCCTGGGCGTCCTCGACGGGCTTCTCGGCGCCCTGCCCGACGACCAACGGGCCGCCTTCGAGGCCGCGCTCGACACAATTCTGGCCGGTGCGACGACCTCGCGGTCCTTTGCCCGCACCACCTGCCGGCTGTGCGACCACGAGCTGTGCGACGGGCCGCTCTGCCCCATAGGTACACGGGCAACCGAGATCGAGAGGAACGGCAATGCTGATCGAACATGACGGAATCGGGCCGACCATTCATCCCGACGCCTGGGTCGCGCCGGACGCCACCATTTGCGGCGACGTCACCATCGGCGCCGGATCCCGCGTGCTGCACGGCGCGCGCGTCATCGGCGAAGCCGGAGGGCAAATCCGCATCGGCCGCAATTGCATCGTGATGGAAAACGCCGTGGTCCGCGCCGGCCAGCGCCATGCCTGCAGCATCGGCGATCACTGCCTCATCGGACCGACCGCGCATGTCACCGGCGCGACGATCGAAGACGAGGTGTTCGTTGCGACCGGTGCCGCCGTTTTTCACGGCTCCCATCTCGGGCGCGGCACGGAGGTGCGGATAAACGGCGTGGTGCACATCCGCACGCGGCTCGAACCGGGCTCGACCGTTCCCATCGGCTGGGTTGCGGTCGGCGATCCGGCAAAGATCCTGCCGAGCGACCAGCACGACGAGATCTGGCAGGAACAAGCACCGCTCAATTTCCCGGACTGGGTTTATGGGCTCGACCGCACCACGCCGGACCTGATGGTCGCCATCACGACGCGGCTTTCCGGCGCGCTCGGCAAGCACGCGGGCGATGTCACCATTTCGGATACGTCAAACTAGGCTAAAGAATCCCGAAGCTGCCGGCGAGCGAACGCAGCAGGCTGACATTCCTGCCCGACGACTTCGTCGTCGCCGCCGTTTTCATCAGAAACATGCGCCGGCGCCCGACGCGGCGGGCTAAATCGGCATCGGCGCGGCGCACGCCTTCGCGGTGACCGCCGACGCGGGTATAGAGCTGGCGCGCGACCACCAGCCCCTGTGCCGCCGTCGGACGGCGAAGCAACAGCGCATGCGCGGCGTGCAGCCGCTCCTGCAGGCGCGGAACCCAGCCGATGTCGGCGTAGCTCAGGCGATAGGCCGCGGCCATGTCATGGGCGCGCCCCACCCGCTGCATGCGGTCGACGAGTTGTTCGAGCTCTTCGCTCCAACCCGGTTCCAGCACCGTGTCCTGATCGAGGAACAGAAGCCAATCGCCGCGATGAGACAGTGCAGCGCCTCGGGCGAGTTGCGCCCCGCGCCCGCCGGTGCACGAAACCCATTCGCAGCCTGCGGCCTCGGCGATCTCTTCGGTCGCGTCCGTTGAGCCGCCATCGGCGATGATGACCTCGCGCACGACACCTGTCGTCACCGCCGGAACAAGGGCCGCCAGCGTACGGGTCAGGGTCTTTTCGGCATTGAGGGTCGGTATGACGATACTCAGCATACGTCCCTCATAGCACAGCTTGTTTAAGGATTCGATCCGCCTTGCGGGTAATTGTTCTTGCTTTGTTCTCTTTCGATGCCTAGATTCCGACCTGAAAGGAGGCACAGCATGCGCCAGATTCGCACAACCAAGCATGACTTGCCTTCCGCCGAGCCGCTGCCGCCGGGCGCTGTCGAGATCGCGCCAAAGCGTCGCCGGGGACGCGGCGCGCAGTCCAACACATCCGGCAGATTCGAGCGCCTGGCCGTCGAGCCATTCGACGATGGCTGGGAAAGCGGCATCGATCTTCCTGCTCTTAAGACCACCATACAGGAAGAGCGGGCGCGCAAGATCATCACCCGCAACGAGTCCCCGGACATCGCCTTCGATCGCTCGATCAACCCCTATCGCGGCTGCGAGCATGGCTGCAGCTACTGCTTTGCGCGCCCAACGCACGCCTATATGGGGCTGTCGGCGGGGCTCGATTTCGAAACCCGGCTGTTTGCCAAGCCGAACGCGGCAGAGCTGTTGAAGCGCGAGCTCTCGGTGTCGGGCTACAAGCCGAAAACCATCGCTATCGGCACCAATACGGACCCCTATCAGCCGATCGAACGGTCGCAGGGCATCATGCGCTCGATCCTTGAAGTGCTCGACGCGGCAAACCACCCGGTCGCCATCGTCACCAAATCGGCGCTCGTTCTCCGCGATCAGGATATTCTTGCTCGCATGGCGTCGCGCGGGCTCGCCAAGGTCGCGCTATCAGTGACGACGCTCGACCGCAAGCTGTCGCGCTCGATGGAACCACGCGCGGCGACGCCCGAACGGCGACTCGAGGCGTTGAAAGAGCTGGCCGGGGCCGGCATCCCGACCGCCATCATGGTCGCGCCGGTGATCCCCGCGCTCAACGACCCCGAGATCGAGCGCATTCTCGACGCCGGGGCTGCTGCCGGCGTGCGCGAGGCGGGCTATATCCTGCTGCGCCTGCCGCTCGATGTGGCGCCGCTGTTCAAGGACTGGCTGCTGAGGGAACAACCCGACCGCTACCGCCATGTCATGTCACTGATCCGCTCGACCCGCGACGGCAAGGACTACGACGCCGCCTTCGGCAAACGCATGAGCGGCTCCGGACCCTATGCCTGGCTGATCGGGCGACGTTTCGAGGCCGCCTGCAAGCGGCTCGGGATCAATCGGACGAAGATGAAACTGCGGACGGACCTGTTCGTGCCGCCCGAAGGTGGCGGCGTGCAACTGGCGCTGTTCTAGGAGATCGGGCGGCGGGATTGGGCCCGATGCGGGGCCGATCCGCGCTCGCGCCGATTGCGGTTTTCCGGCATGGTTCGGCGATGGCTCGCAAGACATCCGAATCGCCGACGCTTCGCCTCGACCTGCCGCCGCTCGTTGCCAATGACGAGCTGGAGCGGCGGGCAGCGAAACGCTTTCCGGGTCTTGTTGCAGGTGCCGACGAGGCCGGCCGGGGGCCGCTTGCCGGCCCGGTGGTTGCCGCCGCCGTTGCCTTCGAGCCGAGCCGTCACCCGCAGGGGCTGGCGGATTCCAAGAAGCTGACGGCTGCCCGCCGCGAGGCCCTGTTCGACGAGATCTGTCTCAGCGGGTTCGTTGCCGTAACCGTCGCCTCGGTCAACCGGATCGATGCGACCGATATCCGCAAGGCGAGCCTTTGGGCAATGGCGCAGTCGCTGTCGGCATTGCCACGCGCTCCCTCCTTTGCCCTCATCGACGGACGCGATGTGCCCGACGAATGCCCGTGCCCGGCGGAAGCCGTGATCAAGGGCGATGCGCGCTCGATCTCGATTGCAGCGGCCTCGATCGTCGCCAAGGTCACCCGCGACCGGCTGATGGTGAAGATGGCGAAAGCCTATCCGGGATATGGCTTTGAGAGGCACAAGGGATACGGCACCAGCGAGCACATGGAGGCGCTCGACCGGCTGGGGCCCTGCCCGCTGCATCGCACGACCTTCAAACCCATTGCGGAGCTTCTGGCGCGTTAGAGATGTTCCTGTGAGTATTGAATCACCGGAAACGCTGTCCGCTTATTTTGACGTGTATTCCTGCCCGAAAACCGGTTCCCACAATTCGCGTACGCGGACCTTCGGTTCGGGAGCACGCGCTAACCGGGCACTTCCCCGGCATCCGGACAACAAAAAACCGCTGTCCGGATGAACAGCGGTCAATTGTCTTGTCCAGCGGTGCGACGCACCCGGATCAGTTGAGGCGGGTCTTCACCTCTTCGATGCCCGAAGCGATCAGCGCCTTGGCGGTGTCGCCCTTCGCCTTGGCGGCAAGGATCTTTTCCGCCGCGGCCACCGCAACGTCGGCCGCACGGGCACGAACCTCGGCGACAGCCATCGTCTCGGCCTGCGCGATCTTGACCTCTGCCGCCTTGGTGCGGCGTTCGATCATTTCCTCAAGCGCCTTGTTGGTCTCGGCGGTGAGGCGCTCGGCCTCGGCCTTGGCCTCGGCGACGATGTCTTCGGCTTCCTGCTCGGCTTCGCGACGCTTGCGCTGGTATTCGGCGAGCAGGCTCTGCGCTTCGTCACGCAGCTTGCGAGCCATGTCCAGTTCGCCTTCGATCCCCTTGGCGCGGTCGTCGAGCGACGAACCGATCTTGCCGGGAACCTTGGCGACGAACATCACCACGAAGAAGAGGACGAGGCCGATGAATGCCCAGAATGTCGCGTCCACGAGCGGTCTCCTCAGTCGTCCATGCTGGCCGTAACGGCCTTGGTGAGTTCGGTCTTCGTCACCTTGCCGCCGACCAGCGTCGTCACCAGGGTTTCGGCCGTTTCGGTCGCGATCGTGCCGACCTCGGCAAGTGCCACGGTCTTGATGCCGGCGATACGCGCCTCGGCGTCGGCAAGCTTGGTCGCAAGACCTTCTTCCGCCGCATGGCGCTTGGCCTGAACATCGGCCTCAAGCTTTTCGCGCGTGGTGCGAGCGATGCCGTGAGCCTTGTTGCGGGCCTCGGCGAGCGCCTGTTCGTAGGCCGCGATGGCTTCGTCGGTCTCCCGCTTCAGCCGATCGGCCTCGGCCCGGTCGCCAGCGATCCGATCCTCACGATCTTCGAGGATACCGGCGATGCGCGGCAGAGCCACCTTCGACATCAGGTAATAGAAGACGGCGAACGTTATCGCCAGCCACAGGAGCTGGGACGGGAACGTCGTTCCGTCGAACGGCGGGAAGTTTCCGCCGCCGCCCTGATGTGCATCAGCAGGCACTTCGGTATGGGTATTGGTCTCGGATGCCATCAATGCCCCCGAACGGGATGACGGACGGTGCTGTTGCCCCGTCGCGCCCCCACGAGATCAAACTCTTCGGACGTATCCGTCCTGCTCGCGTAAAGGGATTACGCGAACAGCAGGATGAGCGCGACGAGCAGCGAGAAGATGCCCAGCGCTTCAGTCACGGCGAAGCCGAAGATGAGACGGCCGAACTGGCCATCAGCGGCCGAAGGATTGCGCAGAGCGCCGGCCAGGTAGTTACCGAAAATGGTGCCGAGACCGATGCCCGCGCCACCCATGCCGAGGCAGGCAATACCGGCGCCGATGAACTTCGCAGCTTCCGCTTCCATTGAGATGCTCCTTGGTTGAACTGAATACGTTGTTGGGTTGAACCGTTAACTCGACCTGTTCCTAGTGGCTCGGATGTATCGCATCGTTGAGATACATGCACGTCAGAACAGCGAAGACATACGCCTGAAGGAAGGCGACCAGAAACTCGAGAGCCGTCAGCGCCACGGTCATGGCAAGCGGCAGGATCGAGCCGGCGACGCCGACCGCGCCAAAGGCGCTAAGCGAAACGATAAAGCCGGCGAACACTTTCAGCGTGATGTGGCCGGCAAGCATGTTGGCGAAGAGACGAACCGAGAGGCTGATCGGGCGCGACAGGAACGAGATGATCTCGATCAGCGTCACCAGCGGGATCAGCAGGGCGGGCACGCCGCTCGGTACGAAGAGCTTCAGGAAGCTCACGCCATTCTTCATGAAGCCATAGATCACCACGGTCAGGATGACCGCCATCGCCAGCGCGAAGGTGACGATGATGTGGCTGGTGATGGTGAAGAAGTACGGAAACATGCCGAGCAGGTTGGCGATCAGCACGAACATGAAGAGCGAGAACACGAACGGGAAGAACTTCATGCCGGCGGTTCCGGCTGAACTTCGCAACATGTCCGCGACGAATTCATAGGCCATTTCGGCCATCGACTGCCAGCGGCCCGGCACCAGGCCACGCCCGCTCGTCGAAAGGATCAGGAACAGGGAGGCGACCGCAACGGTCGCGACCATGAAGAAGGAGGAGTTCGTAAACGAGAAATCGACGCCGCCGACCTCGATAGGGACCCACTTGCTGATCTGGAACTGATGGATCGGATCGTTCGCCACCGGGTCCGCCCCTCACTTTTCATTGCCGGAGCGCTTCTGCTCCGAACTTTGCTGCCCATCCTGCCCGCTTGCCGAGCCCGGCTCAGGGGCCAGTCCGGCGGCGCGCAGCACATTCAATACGCCCGCTGCGAAACCGAGGAGGAGGAAAACGATCAACCCCAACGGCGAGGTCTCGAACCATCGGTCAATGCCCCATCCAAGAGCGGCGCCGACGCCGATACCTGCAACGAACTCCGCCGATAACCGGAAAGCCTGCCCGTAGGCATTCGCTTCGCTTCCCGCCGTCCGGCGTTTTTGTTCCTTCGGACGCTGCGCTTCCAGCGACTTTTCCAGCCGCGCAAGGCGTTGCGCCAATTCCTGCTCGGAGGGCTCGGAAGCCCCTTCGCTTTCTTTTCCAGCCGGTGAGCGAGTGTCGATCATCACCCCTCCCGCGCACAAAAAGACCAAGCGCGGCCTGATACAGCCCCGAATTCGGCCGCACAATAGTTGCGGGCCGCGAGACTGTCAAGGAAAGGCTTTCCCAGGTCAACATTATGATTTTTCATTGATTTTCCCGTTTGAACGGGCTCTGCGGCAATCCGACCTTCGCCGCATGCGCGACCGAGTTGCAGGAAAGACGCACCGAGTCTTTGTATTCGTCGGCGTCAAATGCCGATGCATCGCGAAATCAGCGGGACGAAAAGCCCTGCCGATTCGGAGAAAAACGGCCTGCGCGGTTATCCGACTTCGCGATACTGCTCGGCGGTCGCCAGATCGACGGAGACGAGTTGCGACACGCCGCGCTCGGACATGGTGACGCCGAACAGACGGTTCATCCGCGCCATGGTGATCGGGTTGTGGGTGACGATGACGAAGCGCGTATCAGTTCGCCGCGACATCTCATCGAGCAGATTGCAGTAGCGTTCGACGTTGGCATCGTCGAGCGGCGCGTCGACCTCATCGAGAACGCAGATCGGCGCCGGGTTGGTCAGGAACACCGCGAAGATCAGCGCCATCGCCGTCAGCGCCTGCTCGCCGCCCGACAGAAGCGTCATGGTCTGCGGTTTCTTGCCCGGCGGGCGGGCGACGATTTCGAGACCGGCTTCCAGCGGATCATCGGAATCGACGAGCTGCAACTCGGCCGTGCCACCGCCGAAGAGATGGGTGAACAGCTCCTGGAAATGGGCGTTGACGCGGTCAAAGGCCGCTACCAGCCGCTCGCGGGCCTCGCGATTGAGGCTGTAGATGCCCTGGCGCAGACGCTTGATCGCCTCGACGAGGTCATCGCGTTCCGTCACCAGCACGTCGCGGCGCTCGGCGACTTCCCTCGCCTCCTCCTCGGCACGCAGATTGACGCCGCCGAGGCGGTCGCGTTCCTGGCGGAGCCGGTCGAGCCGGGTTTCGACGGCATTGACGTCGGGCGGTTCGGCGCCCGGCTTCAGTTCGGCAAGTTCGGCAGCCTCTTCAGGCTTGCATTCGAGCGTCTCGTCGATGCGCTCGACCGCATCGGTCACGCGCTCGCGGGCGGCGTTGAGCCTTTCCTCGGCGCGGGCGCGGGCCTCGCGGCAGGAGGACAGATCGGCCAGCGCATCCTTTGCCTGCCGGTCAACCTCGACCTGACGGCGTTCACTTTCGGCAAGCGCATCGGCGGCGGCGGCGCGGTTTGTTTCGGCGCCTTCGACCTCGCGGAACAGCGCCTTGCGACGTGTGTCGATGGTGTCTGGCGTCTCGCGGATCGCCGCGAGTTCGGCCTCCGCCTCGCCCTTGCGTTCGCGCAGGGTGGCGATCTGGTGTTCTGCGCTTTCCGCGCGGCTCGTCCAGCTGCGGCGTTCAGCGGCGATTGCCTGCAAGCGGGCGCGACGGATGTCCCCCTCGCGCGCCAGACCATTGACCACAGATCGGGCCTCGGCGACGGCGGCGCGCTGCTCCTGCACGCTGAGGCGGGTCGCGGCAAGGCGCTGTTCGGTGCCTTCAAGCGGCGGCAGCTCGGCCAGCGCCGCAACGGCCTCGCGATGCGCCGTTTCGGCTTCTTCCAGGCTCGATGCCAGACGCAGGCGGGCTTCCTCAAGCGCACTGCGGCGGGCGACCAGTTCGCCCATCGCCTTTTCCGCCCGGCTCAGCGCGTCACGCGCGGCGTCCGCTGCATGGCGGCTCTGGCGAAGCGCTTCACGCGCGGCGCGCTCGGCCTCGCTTGCCTGCTGCAGAGCGGTTTTGGTGTCCTCGTGGGCCGCACGGTGGCGGGCAAGCTCACGCCCCGCGTCGTCTCCCTCGGCGCGCAGCTCCTCAAGCCGGTTCTTCTGCGCCAGCCGTTCGGCGGCCGCGCTCGGCGCGTCGGCGGACGCAACCAGCCCGTCCCAGCGCCAGACGCGGCCATCCTTCGTCACCAGCCGTTGGCCGGGCGCAAGGTCGGCATGCAGCCGCTCGCCTTCGGCGGCCTCGACCAGACCGATCTGGCGCAACCGGCGACGCAGGGCGGCGGGCGCTTCGACATAGTCGCTCAACGGCGTCGCGCCGGCAGGCAAGGCCGGGTCGCCATCGCCTGTGCCGGTATCGGTCCAGTGGATCGGTGCCTCGTCATCGGTCGGCGCCTCGAGATCGGCGCCAAGCGCCGCGCCGAGCGCCTTTTCATAGCCGGACCGCACCCGCATCGCCTCGACGATCGGTCGCCAGCGGCCGCCCATGCCCTGCGCCAAAAGCCGTTCCAGCGCGGCAGCTTCGGCCTCGATCGCGTTCAATTGCTTTTCCGCGTCGCTGACCGGCGCTCGGGCGGCGGCTTCGGCCTCGCGGGCGGCATCGATACGGTGTTCGGCGGCGTCTGCAGCGGCTTCCGCCTCGCCGACCTGCGCCTGTGCTGCCTCGACGGCGGCCTGCTTTTCGGCAACGCCGGTTTCGCGAGCGAGCGCGTCGGCCAGACCGGCAAGATCACGCTCGATATCGGCGACCTGCCCTTTCAGCCGCTCGATGCGGGTTTCGGCATCACGAATAGTGCGCTGGAGATGCCCGCGACGCGCGGTCAGTTGTGCGGATTCCTCAGTCAGGTCGGAAAACTGCTTTTCGGACGCTGTAAGCTGCTGCTCGGCGGCCTGCAGCGCGGCGGTCGCCTCCGCGCCCTTGTCACGGGCCGTCGCCTCATCCGAGTTCAGGGCCTTTTCTTCTTCGCCGAGACGCGCCAGCGCCTCGCGATTGTCGGCGATAAGCCGTTCCTCGCGGCCGACATCGGCGGCGAACTGCTCAAGCCGGCGGCCGAGATCGGCGATGCGCTCCTTGATGCGGGCGTCTTCGGCGTCGAGTTCGCCAAGCGCCAGACGAAGGCGCTGCAAGGCGGCGGAGGCCTTGGCCTCGGCTTCGCGGCGCGCGGTCAGTTCGTGCGCGGCGACGGCCTGGTCCTTGGCGGTGCGTGCCTGCACCTCGGCCTGCTCGGCAACGCGTTTGGCTTCGGCGGCAAGCGCCTGCTCAGCCTCGCCAACGGCCTTTTTCGCCTGCATCCAGCGCAGATAAAGGATCGTCGCGTCGGCCTTGCGGATTTCAGCTGAAAGCGTGCGGTAGCGGGTCGCCTGACGGGCCTGGCGTTTCAGCCCATCGAGCTGCGAACCAAGCTCGCCGAGCACATCCTCGAGGCGGTCGAGGTTCTGTTCGGCGGCGCGCAGGCGCAGTTCTGCCTCGTGGCGGCGGGTGTGCAAACCGGAAATGCCGGCGGCCTCTTCGAGGATCGCGCGCCGCGAGGTCGGTTTTGCCGCGATCAGCTCGCCGATCTGGCCCTGACGCACCATCGCCGGCGAGCGGGCGCCGGTCGAAGCGTCGGCGAACAGCAGCTGGACATCGCGGGCGCGCACGTCCTTGCCGTTGATCTTGTAGACGGAGCCGGCTTCGCGCTCGATGCGGCGGGTGATTTCGAGGATTTCGGCGTCGGGAAGTCCGCTCGGCACGCGCCCGTCGGCGCGTTCCAGCATCACGGTCACTTCCGCCGTGTTGCGCGCCGGGCGGTTATGCGAGCCGCCGAAGATGACGTCGTCCATGCCGGACGCGCGCATCGCCTTGTACGAGCTTTCGCCCATCACCCAGCGCAGCGCCTCGACGAGGTTGGACTTGCCGCAGCCATTCGGGCCGACAACGCCGGTCAGGCCGGATTCGATGACGAAATCGGTCGGTTCGACGAAGGATTTGAAGCCGAGCAAGCGGAGCTTGGAAAATCTCATGGACGGCCCTCCCGGCGCGCGCGGACGCGCCGGGGGAGCGGGTTGGCGGCGTTACCGCTAGCCCCCCAGTGCTTCATCCAGGAGTTTCGACATCTCCTCAACGGTGAGCGCTCCCACCTGTTTCTGGCCGTTAATGAAAAAGGTCGGGGTGGAATTCACTTCGAATTCCTTGGCCGCGTAGTCCCGCACCCAGCTTACTCCGTCGAGAAGTTCCTGATTCGTCAAGCAGGCGTTGAAGGTCTCCTGTGTAAAACCAACCTGCTTGGACAGGTTGAAGAGAACTTTGACGGGTTCGTTGGTGAAGGCCCAGTCGGCCATCTGGGAAAACAGCAGTCCCAGCATGTCGAAGTAGCGGTCGCTCGGGGCGCAGCGGGACAACATGAAGCCGGCGGTCGCGCGCGGATCGAACGGGAATTCGCGGAAGATGAAGCGGACCTTGCCGGTCTCGACGTACTTCTTCTTGATTTCCGGGAAGGTCTGGGTGTGGAAGTTGGCGCAGTGTCCGCAGGTCAGCGAGGCGTATTCGATGACGGTTACGGGTGCGTTTTCATCGCCGATCGACTGCTCACCGAGCGGGCCGGCCTTCATCAGCTTGTCGAGGTCGTAGCTTTCAGCGGCCGCCGGCGCGACGGCGCCAAGCCCGATGCCGCCGGCCAGACCGGCGCTGAGCGCTGCTGCGCCGATACCATTCACAAAGACGCGACGGGTCGTTTTCACGTTCACTTCCTCTCTTACCGCTTGGTGGGATGGGCCCTTTGATGCCCCTCCCCAGGTGTTTTTCGCACCGCCCCTGAACCCGGTGCCGTTTTCCAAGGTCGTTCCGCAGAATGTGGCCGACCAAATATGGCAATCTTGCGCATGCCGCCAATGCTATTTCGGCTGAGTCCCCTGCACGGCCCGGCCGAGGCGCTCCAGAGCAGCCTTCAGGTGCGGGTTGTCGACACCCGACAGCGAAGCGGCCAGCTCGCGCTCCTCATCCGCTGTCAGCGGGCGGAGCGGCTTCGGCTTCGTCACTGCACGGTGGACCAGCGGGCGCTGGATGATCTTGAGGCGGCCGATGGCGGCCCAGCCGAGAAAGACGTTGATGCGTTCGATGATCTGCGGCGCGTCATGCTGCAGAAAGAGCGCCGTCGGCCCCTCGCAGCGCACCACCAGCGTCGCCGAAGCATAGTCGTCGCCGTCATCCTCGCCATTGCGCGGCCAGATCAGCTTTTCCGCCTGCGTGGTGTCGGCGTAGCGCTCGCCGACGATATCGGACCAGGCGGTGACCAGATCGGCGGTGGCGAAACCGCGGCGGCGGCAGAGCGGCGTCAGCGCCGCGCCGATGAGATCGGCAAGCGGCTGCGGGCGGCGGTTCTGCCACTGCTGCTTCTTGCCCGATCTGGCGCGCTGATCCGATGCCACGGCCTGGTCTCCGAAACTCGTTGGCTCTCGTTTTCGCGTCGCAGGCTGCGGCGCGCAAGGGGGAGGTCATGCGAAAGCGATAAAATTCGCGTGTCATCTTGTCTTCGGGTGCCCGCCGCGCCAAGACACGATCATGGACAAGGGCATCAAGCGCGAGCCGAAGGATCGAGCGGACACGGCATGGCCGGAGCCGGCTGACCTGCTTGCCTGGTACGACCGGCATGCGCGCACCCTGCCCTGGCGGGTCGGACCGAAAGCGCGAGCCAGCGGAATGCGCGTCGTGCCGTATCACGTCTGGCTGTCGGAAATCATGCTGCAGCAGACGACCGTGCAGGCGGTGAAGCCCTATTTCGAGAACTTTCTCTCCCGCTGGCCGACGCTCTCCGACCTTGCGGCTGCCGACGAGGCCGAGGTGATGGCGGCCTGGGCCGGGCTCGGCTATTACAGCCGGGCGCGCAATCTCGTGGCCTGTGCCAGAGTTGTTGCCGAAGAGCATGGCGGGGTCTTCCCCGACACCGAAGACGGTCTGCGCGGACTGCCCGGCATCGGCCCCTACACGGCGGCGGCGATCGCCGCGATCGCCTTAGACCGTCCCGCGACCGTGGTCGACGGCAATGTGGAGCGCGTCGTCTCACGACTTTTCGCCATTCCCGAGCCGCTGCCGCAGTCAAAGCCGGCGATCCGCGCCAAGGCTTCCTTGCTCACACCCGACGCGCGGCCCGGCGACTTCGCGCAAGCGATGATGGATCTCGGCGCAACGATCTGCACCAAGCGGCCGGCCTGCGCGCTCTGTCCGTGGATGGAGGCGTGCGAGGCGCGGGCGGAAGGATCCCCGAAGATCTACCCGCTCAGGGCCGAGAAGAAGAAAAAGCCGACCCGGCATGGCGCGGCCTTCGTTGCGGTACGGGCAGGAAGGGAAATCCTGCTGCGCCGCCGCCCACCGAAGGGATTGCTGGGCGGCATGACCGAAGTTCCGGGCAATGAATGGGCGGAAAAGAGCGATGACGAGCTGCCCGACATGCTCTCCGTTCCGTTTACGGCAAGCTGGAAAGCCATGAGCGGCACGGTGCGCCACACCTTCACGCATTTTCATCTGGAATTGACGGTCTACCGGGCCGACGTCGCGGCGGATCACCCCGCGCCCGATGGCGCCTTTTGGGCGCGCATCGATTGTCTGAAGGACGAGGCCCTGCCGACGGTCATGCGCAAGGCGGTCGCCGCCGGGCTCGGGCAGGATCCGAAGCGGAAGCGGTGAGTTTGGTACGGGGGCTGCCGCGACCTCGGACTATTCTGCTCCCCCGCTACCCTCCGGCCTATCTCTCCCGTCATTCTCCGACCCATCTCTCCTGTCATCCTCCGGCTTGACCGGAGGATCGGCCAGAGACGGCCACCGGGTTTGCGCGAGAAGCGAGGCGGGCGGGCGATTGCGTACCTGCCATTGGGCCCTGCCCGCGTTGAGAACGATCCTCCGGTCAAGCCGGAGGATGACGGTCGTGGGTGGCGATTGAGCCAACCCCAACCGCACCGGCATACCGCGCCGAAACGGGCAATGGATCCCGGCTCAAGGCCGGGATGACGGGAGTGCGGGTGGCAACTAATTGAAAAACGGCCAGTTTTTCAAGCGTTCCGATAACCGTCGATCAGTTCTACCGCGTCATGCCCTTGCGGATAATCGCGCGCAGATCGTCGATCGGGGTCGGGCCCTCGCCATTGTCGTGGTGCCAGAAGGTCCAGCCGTTGCAGGCGTCGAACCCTTGCACGGCGGCGCCGACCTTGTGGATCGAGCCAACGGTGCCGTCGGCATCGAGACTGCCATCGGCGCGCACAACCGCGCGGAAACGGCCGCGGGCGTCGGTCAGTTCGGCACCCGGTTCGAGCAGGCCCTCTTCAAGCAGACGGCCAAATGCCACGCGCGGTTCGGCGCGCTTGCCTTTGACAATCTCGAGTGCGTGGTCGGGCGACGGCACGATGGCGTCGATACGCTCGCGCGCGGCCTTGGCGTAGGTCTTGTCGCGCTCGATGCCGATGAAGTGGCGGCCGAGTTTCTTGGCAACAGCACCCGAGGTGCCGGTTCCGAAGAACGGATCGAGCACCACGTCGCCCGGATTGGTCGAGGACAGCAGCACCCGATAGAGCAGCGCTTCCGGCTTCTGGGTCGGATGGACCTTCTGGCCGTCGTCGCCTTTCAACCGTTCGCCGCCATTGCAGATCGGCAGCGTCCAGTCGGAGCGCATCTGCAGATCGTCGTTGAACGCCTTCAACGCTTCGTAATTGAAGGTGTAGCCCTTGGCGTCGCGGTCGCGCGAGGCCCAGATCATGGTCTCGTGGGCGTTGGTGAAGCGCTTGCCGCGGAAATTCGGCATCGGGTTCGACTTCAGCCAGACGACGTCGTTGAGCATCCAGTAGCCGAGGTCCTGCAGGACTGTGCCGACACGGAAGATGTTGTGATAGGAGCCGATGACCCACAGCGTGCCGGTCGGCTTCAGCACCCGACGGCAGGCCATCAGCCAGGCGCGGGTGAAGGCATCGTAGGCGGCGAAGGACTCGAACTGGTCCCATTCGTCATCGACCGCGTCGACCTTGGACTGGTCGGGGCGATGCAGCGCGCCTTCGAGCTGGAGATTATACGGGGGGTCGGCGAAGACCACGTCGACGGAACCCGCCGGCAGCTTCGACAACTCGGCAACACAATCACCGACGAGGATCTCGTCGAGAGGGGCCGTTTCGGAGAGATGGCGGGGCGCCACGGCGGGCGCCCCTTTACGCGATACACTCATTGCGACGCAATACCCTACGCAATTACGAGGGTTAATCTGGCCCAACAGGGTAAAGAGGCGGTTAAGACCCGGAACGAAAATTTTTCTTATTCGTCAACGGTTTGTTTACCGTCTCAAACAGGTTCGCGAAATCTTTGTGAAAGCTTCGCCGGTTCGCGAAAACCCGAACTGCGACAAAAAAGCCTTTCGCTTGCGACCTCGCCGGTCAACAATGGTCCGTGCGGGCTCACGGCACTGCCGCCCCGCGGGTCGAAGACCGACAAATCCCGGAAAACGCGCCATTTTCCGAACCAGGGCGAGAACCATGCGCATTCCGACAAAACCGCTCGACGGCTATCCGTTCTTTCTCAGACCGTTCTTCTGGAACCAGAAGCGGAAATACGGCAAGGCGCTCGAGGCGGCGCTCACCTGGGCGCGTTCGCCGAAGCTGTTCGCCGGGGTGGCAACGCTCTACGGCATGATCGACCGGGGCGGCTCGCCGGTGGAGCCGGCACTGCGTTCTCTGGTCACCGTGCGGGTCTCGCAACTCAATGGCTGCCGCTTCTGCGTCGACATCAACTCGGCAACGCTGATGAAGCGCGGCGTGAGCGAGGAAAAGGTCGAGGCGCTCGCCGGCTGGCGCGAGAGCGAGCTTTTCAGCACACGCGAAAAGGCCGTGCTCGCCTACACCGAGGCCGTCACGCTCGCACCGGATGCCATCGACGACGCGGTCTTCGCCGCTGTCAGAGAGCATTTCGACGATGACGGCATGGTCGAGCTAACCGGCCTTATCGCGTTCCAGAACATGTCGGCGAAGTTCAACAGCGCGCTCGGCATCCCGCCGCAAGGTTTCTGCCGCATCCCGCTCGATCATCTGATCGGCAAGGGCGTCAGCGACGGCCAGGTCTGAGCCTGCCTCGCCAAGGTCACGACCGAACAGGGCGCGATGTTTTCCCCTTCCGCGTCATCGGGCAGGCTCGCCTTTCGCGTTTCAGTTGCGCTACTCTCCCGACATTAGGGCCTGCGCGGGCTGATCGACCGCGCAAGCTTTGTAGAAGTTCGATTGTCAGTTGCCGATACGATGTCCCGTCAAGACCGCCCCAGAGAACCTGACCGAAAAGCCTTGTGGGGTGGTGCATATATCCCACCGAACGAAAACCGATCGTCGAACGGTCGTCGTTCGCCAAGAGATCATGAATTTCCGAAGAACCCTCACCCCGGGGTCATGCGGCCGCCGGTCGAGACCCGAGGACGATGGGAGGCGCCGCCGAAAACCCCGATACCGACGATCATCTGGGTTTACTACATCGCATCCGCTTTGGCTGCAGCAGCTATCCTCCTCACCCCGTCGTCCCTGTTCTACGAAAAAACCAACGACCTGAAAGAAGAGCAGCTCATCGAGCACTTCGAGAACGTGGCCAAGCTTTGCGTCGCACGCAACAGCGAGGGTGTCTGCGTGGCCGGCAATTTCGCAAAGAAATGGGATCAGAAACGGGTCAGGATCTTCGTCGAGGCGAAGCCACTCTACAATCCCGACCGTGGCGGAACGCCGCCGGCCTATTTCACCAGGATCGTCGACGCGGCCAGAAATCTGGAAGGCAATCTTCCCTTCACGTTCAAATTCGGCCTCAAGGCGTCAGACATCACGATCCACTACGGGACGCGGAAAGACCTCATTTCACTGCTCAACAAGCTGATGCGCAACCGCAACCACAGCCAGTGAGCAATCCGGCGAGCGAAATACCACCACATAACCGGCGCTTCCTGCGCATCCCATGTCGCCTATTTCCGCAAGGGCGCTGCGGAAGGCAAATTCTATGTGTCGCACATCTTCATCGAAGAGGGATTTGACGACAAATGCCTCAACGCGGCGCTCCTCGGGGCTCTGGGATTGAAAGAAACGAACGCGCTCGCCGACTCAGTCCTGTCCAGACGAAGCACGCGCACGACGCCCTCCCCACTGGATACGGGCGCGTTGCGCATGCTCTACGACCACCGGATTGCACCCGGCATGCCCGCCGACGCAGCAATGGTCATCGCGCGAGGCACCGCTGTTCTGATTGCCGGCGCGGAATGACCGCTCACTCCTCAGCGCATCAACCTCGCCCCCGCCGCTTTTCCTTTGACCCTGCCCGTCGAGCGCTTACGGTTGGATAGCGGTGGCGTCGGTCGGCGCTGTCCGATTCTGCCGCCGCAAACGAAAGGATGCCGTGATGAACCGGAACCAGCCGGGCCTCGACCTTGCCGATATCGACATGCCGGCCCGGATCGAACCGGAGCACTTCACCGATGCGGTTGCCGCCGTCGACCGGCTCACCGAGCTTTACATCCAGAGCACGGACCATCTGCGTCGGCGCTTTGCGGCGCTTGCGGCCGGCGACGCGCCCTTGAAGCGGATCCGCGCCACCTACCCCGAGATCCGCCTTGGGGTTGATACCCACTCCCGGCTCGATTCCCGCCTCGCCTATGGTTTCGTGCCGGGGCCGGGACACTATTCGACCACGATCACGCGGCCGGACCTGTTCCGTCGCTACCTGATAGAGCAGATCGGCCAGCTTCTGCACAATCACGGCACGCCGGTCGAAGTCGGCCAATCGGCGGTGCCGATCCCGCTGCACTTCGCCTTTGCCGACGATGCCGGGCTCTCCGGCCCGTGGGGCGAACACATCGCCCGCCCCTTGCGCGACCTGTTCGACGTGCCGGACCTCGCCATCACCGACGATGCCATCGTCAATGGCACATTCGAGGCGCGTCCGGGACACGACCATCCGCTGGCGCCGTTTACCGCGCCGCGCATCGACTATTCGCTGCACCGGCTGCGACACTATTCGGCCACCGCCGCCGAGCATTTCCAGAATTTCGTGCTGTTCACGAACTACCAGTTCTATGTCGACGCGTTCTGCGAGCTTGCCCGCAAGACGATGGCCGATGGCGGCGGCGGATATGACGCCTTCGTCGAGCCCGGCAACCGGGTCACGCTGCCCGGCGGCACGACGTCCGGTGCGACCCCGGACCGCCTGCCGCAAATGCCGTCCTACCATTTGAAGCGCAAGGATTCGTCGGGCATCACGCTGATCAATATCGGCGTCGGCCCGTCGAATGCGAAGACCGTCACAGACCATGTCGCGGTGCTGCGCCCGCATGCCTGGCTGATGCTCGGCCATTGCGCGGGCCTCAGGAACAGCCAGCAACTCGGCGACTACGTGCTGGCGCATGGCTATGTGCGCGAGGACCATGTGCTCGACCAGGATCTGCCGACCTGGGTGCCGATCCCGCCGCTTGCTGAAGTTCAGGTGGCGCTCGAACAAGCGGTCGCCGAGGTGACCGGGCTGACGGGCTGGGAACTGAAGAAGATCATGCGCACGGGCACCGTCGCGACCATCGACAACCGCAACTGGGAACTGAGGGATCACCGCGAGCCGGTGCAGCGGTTCTCGCAGTCGCGCGCGATTGCGCTCGACATGGAGTCGGCGACGATCGCGGCCAACGGTTTCCGCTTCCGGGTGCCCTACGGCACGCTGCTATGTGTGTCCGACAAGCCGCTGCATGGCGAACTGAAACTGCCCGGCATGGCCAGCGCCTTCTATGACCGGCAGGTCGGCCAGCACCTCGAAATCGGCATCCGGGCGCTGGAAAAACTCAGCGCCATGCCGCGCGAACGGCTCCATTCGCGCAAATTGCGCAGCTTCAGCGAGACGGCGTTTCAGTAAGGTGCGCAGCGCGCCGTCGGGAACAAAAAACCCGGGAGATCGCTCCCGGGTTTTCTCATTCTTCACGCCGTAAAGAGCGCGCGTTCACCAGCGCCGCCGGGCCGAGGCCCTGCCGATGAGCGATCAGTAGTGCCACTTGACCCACTGGCCGCGATCTTTCTTGGCGAAATACAGGCTATTGCCAACGCAACCGCCCGCGCGCACATCATAGGCGATCCAGGCATGACCCGCGTAGGTCTGCTGGCTGAACGAACCGCCCGGGCGAATCCGCGCGTATTTCTTCCAGCCGCCCTTGAAGTTGATCCAGTAGAGATCGACGGGGCCGTTCAGCTCGTTGATGAAGCGAACCTGGGTCGGGATGTTGGAATTTGGCGAGCGAATGCTCCGCGGAGCCGGGCAATTCGGTCCCTGCAGCGGCTTCGCGACACGCACGAGCGGCGCCTCATCCGTCGTCACGACTTGACCCTGCGGCAATGCAAAACCCGACAGCGCCGCGATAACCGCAGCGGCAAGAATATTGATCATCTATTTTCCCCTAAGTCTTGGAAAAAAATCCTTATCACAAAATTCCGCGCCGTAAACTGTATAAAACACGATAGCGAATTCGATTTTCTTGCCGAACATCGCATTTTTGTAACATTCCATAATTTGAATATACTTTCCATACGGTTTTCGTGATGAATTCAGAAACAATACAAGTATTTCGCGAGTTTTCTTCTGAAACCATACGTCTGGTTTGAGGGTTCGCCGCACACGAGCGAGGGCGCAGCGGCTCCGGCCACGGCCGGCAATATTGGCGCAGCAACCTGTTTGAGTTTGGTGCCGGGCTTTTGTATCGTCGGCCTCTTCCCGGACCACCCAAGGCCCAGTACCCACCGCAACCGCGAACGGATCTTCCATGCACTACAAGACGCTCGGCCGCACCGACCTGAAAGTCTCCACGCTTTGCCTCGGCTCGATGACCTGGGGGTCGCAGAACAGCGAGGCCGAGGCGCACGAGCAGATCGACTACGCGCTCGACCACGGCATCAATTTCATCGACACCGCCGAGATGTATCCGGCCAATCCGGGCCCGGACGATTATGCCGGCAAGACGGAGGAAAATATCGGAACGTGGCTGGCGAAGACCGGCCGGCGCGATGACATCGTGCTTGCGTCGAAGATCATCGGCGAAGGCACCAAGCGGATCCGCGACGGCGCGCCGATCACCTCGAAGACCATTCCGATCGCGCTCGATGCCTCGCTGAAGCGGCTCAAGACCGACTATGTCGATCTCTACCAGCTGCACTGGCCGAATCGTGGCAGCTATCATTTCCGTCAGCACTGGAATTTCGATCCGTCCAATGTCGACCGCGAGGAGACGCGCCAGCACATCGCCGACGTGCTCGGCGAGCTGCAACGGCAGATGGATGCGGGCAAGATCCGTCATATCGGCCTGTCGAACGAGACCGCATGGGGCACGGCGATGTTCCTCGACGTCGCTGAGCGCGAGGGGCTGCCGCGCGTGGCCTCGATCCAGAACGAATATTCCCTGATGTGCCGGCTGTTCGACCTCGATCTCGGCGAGCTGTGCGTTGCCGAGGACGTTGACCTCTTGGCCTATTCGCCGCTCGCCTGCGGCATTCTCTCGGGCAAATATGCCGGCGATACGACGCCGCCGGGCTCCCGCCGCTCGATCAACGCGACCATCAACAACCGCATCATCGACACGATGTGGCCGGCGCATGACGCCTATCTCGAGGTGGCGAAGAAGCACGGCCTCGACCCGGCGCAGATGGCGCTCGCCTTCTGCCTGACCCGGCCGTTCATGGGTTCGGCGATTTTCGGCGCGACCAGCATCAAGCAGCTCGAAACCGCGATCGGCGCCGCCGACATCAAGCTCTCAGACGAGGTCATGGAAGACCTCACCAATGCCTACCGGCATCACCCGATGCCGTACTGAGGGGAACGCCTCTATCTGATTGCGAAGACCTTGCCCGTCCCGGCATCGCGGTAATAATCCACCGCGCTGCCGTTCCAGTGGTAGTCGAGATGACGTCCCTGGATCGGGTTCGCGGCAAGGTCGGGATAGAACAGCCCGACACATTCGCCGCCGGCGTTTCTCACACTCGGATAGACGACACCGTCGGACCCGCTGGCGTGGAGCGTCGCGGCAGCCGACTGGCTGGCACTGTAGTCATCGGGATCGAGCAAATCGTCGTAGGCGCCACCGCCACCGCGCAAGTCGTGGAGGTCCGCGTCGACGGTCATCACGAGTTCGCGGAACTGCGACGTCCATCCCTCTGGCTCGTCGGTCGCGGCCATAAAGAGCGCATGGTGATGGACGGTTTCGAACAACGCCGTTTCGAAGTCATTCCCTGCATAGAGCACGCCATAGCCGCCGTCTGAAAACCGGCTCGGGCGATCCCGGCTGACATGGACGAAGGGCGCCATCAGCCAGCTCGCGCCCGATCCAGAGACGCGGCGAGCCGGCGGCACCAGGTCGAGATTGCCGATCGACTCCATCAGGCGGGGATTGGTCTTTTGCTCGGCAGCAATCAACAGCGGCCAGTCCGCCGGGTCGGCGATATCCTCAAAGAGATCGATGGGAGGATAAAGGCTGCGGATGATGCGGCGGGCATCGGGCCATTCGACCGGCGCTGCCGGGATGTCGGCGGAAACGATCACCAGACGCCGCGCTCCGCGTCGAGATAGCGGCGCACCCGCATCAGGTCGGTCAGCTCGCCGCCGAGCATGATGTCGAGCGCGGACTTCGTGCCGAATGCCGCGTTGGGCTTGCGAACCCAGTCATAGCCACGCTGCGGCTCGCGGAAGATGATCCGCAGTGCCTTGTGGATGCCCATCAGGTTGGACAGCCGCGCCTTGCCATCGCGACCGATACGGCCAAGCTCACCCGTCTTCCAGCGGCGATAGGTGCGCACCGGCAGGTCGAGCAGCGTCGCCGCTTCGCCGTCCGTCAGGCCCCAGAGCCGGAAGAGATTAAGCGCGGCGCGGAACATCGCCGCCCCCTCATCGTCTGTGATGGGGTCGGGCGTGAAGTCCCGCGGCGCGGTATCGATCGGCAGCAACATCGCCATGACCATCTCCTATATGGCAAGATATAGAGGATTTGCTGCCAAATGGCAATATTAAGCCGCCAAGTCCCTATTCGGCTGCTTCCGAGCCCGGGCTGATCTCCGCCGGGCCGGGCTTCTCCCATTTCAGGATCGGCTTCCTGGCCGCGAGCGTCTCGTCGAGGCGGCGGCGCGGGGCGTACCAGGGCGCGCCCTTGAAGCGGGAGACCTCGCCGCGCTTCACCCGCATGACGATGTCGCGCATCGTGGCGATGAAGAGGTCGAGGGTCGCCTTCGATTCCGACTCGGTCGGCTCGATCAGCATGGCACCGTGGACGACCAACGGGAAATACATGGTCATCGGGTGGTAGCCCTCGTCGATCATCGCCTTGGCGACGTCGAGCGTGGTCACTTCGCTGCCTTCGAGGAAGGAATCGTCGAACAGCACTTGATGCATGTAGGGCCGGTCGCCGAAAGGCAGGCTCATCAGATCGTTGAGGCCGACGCGGATGTAGTTGGCGTTGAGCACCGCGTCTTCCGAGGCCTGACGCATGCCGTCCGAGCCGTGCGACATCATGTAGGACAGCGCACGCACGAACATGCCCATCTGGCCGTGGAAGGCGACCATGCGGCCGAACGGCGTGGTGCCGTCGCGGCTTGCCTCGTCCGGGTTCTCGACCATCTCGAAGCCGTCGTCGCCGAGCCGCACATAAGGCAGCGGCGCGAAGGGTGCGAGCTTGTCCGACAGCACCACCGGACCGGCACCCGGTCCGCCACCGCCATGCGGCGTGGAAAAGGTCTTGTGCAGGTTGATGTGCATGCAGTCGACGCCGAGGTCGCCCGGGCGGGCCTTGCCGACGATGGCGTTCAGATTGGCGCCGTCGCAGTAGAAATAGGCGCCCGCCTCGTGCACGGCCTCGGCGATCTCGACGATGTCGCGCTCGAACAGGCCGCAGGTGTTCGGGTTGGTCAGCATAATGCCGGCAACGTCCGGCCCGAGCCGCTCCTTGATCGCCACCGGATCGACGGTACCGTCGTCGCGGGCAGGAACCGACACGACCTTGTAGCCGAGAAGGGCCGCTGTCGCCGGGTTGGTGCCGTGCGCGGAATCCGGCACGAGCACGATGGAGCGGTTCTCGCCCTTTGCCGCATGGGCGGCCTTGATCGCCATCATGCCGCAGAGTTCACCGTGGGCGCCGGCCTTCGGGCTCATGGCAACGGCGGCCATGCCGGTTGACACTTTCAGCCAGCGGGCAAGCTCGTCGATGAGTTCCAATGCGCCCTTGACCGTCGACATGGGCTGCAACGGATGCACGTCTGCGAAGCCGGCCAGCCGCGCCATCTTCTCGTTGAGGCGCGGATTGTGCTTCATGGTGCACGAGCCGAGCGGATAAAGCCCCATGTCGATGGCATAGTTCTTCTGCGACAGGCGCGTGTAGTGGCGCATGGTCTCGGGCTCGGACAGGCCCGGCAGATCGATCGGCGTGGTGCGGGCGTGACTGCCGAGGCGGGACGCGCAATCCGCATCCGGCTCGGGCAGGTCGACGCCGCAATTGTCGACGCGGCCGACCTCAAAGAGCAACGGCTCCTCGATGGCGAGCGCGCGGTTGCCGGTGAAGGTCTCCGGCGCCGTGCCGGTGGTTTCGGTCGGGGCGCTCTCGCGGCCTTGCGTGTTCATGGTCATGCCAGCACCTCCTTCAAGGCCGCGACATAGGCCGCGCGATCCTCATCGGTGTTCACTTCGGTCGCGGCAACGACCATGAGGTTCTTCAGCCCGTCGCGCCCCGGCTCGAGACGCGAGACCGGAACGCCGGCAAGAACGCCCTTTGCCACCATCGCTTCGACTACGTCGGCCGCCGGCTTCGGCAGGGAGATGGTGAATTCGTTGAAGAAGCTCGTGTTGAGCACTTCCACTCCGTCGATAGCGGCGAGCGCGTCGGCGAGCTTGACCGCCGCCTGATGGTTCAACAACGCGAGTTTCTTCATCCCGCTTTCGCCGAACAGGCTCATATGGATGGTGAAGGCGAGCGCGCAGAGGCCGGAATTGGTGCAGATGTTCGAAGTCGCCTTGTCGCGGCGGATGTGCTGCTCGCGGGTCGACAGGGTCAGCACGAAACCGCGGCGGCCCTCGGCATCGACCGTCTGACCGGCGACGCGGCCGGGCATCTGGCGGATGAATTTCTGCCGCGTGGCGAACAGGCCGACATAGGGACCGCCGAAGGTCAGCGGATTGCCGATCGACTGGCCCTCGCCGACGACGATGTCGGCTCCCTGCGCGCCCGGCGGCTCGATGGCACCGAGCGCCACCACCTCGGTGAAGACGGCAACGAGCAACGCGCCGTGGGCGTGCGCTTTTTCGGCAATCGGCTTCAGATCGATGAGTTCGCCATAGAAGGACGGGGTCTGGACGACGACACAGGAGGTCTCGTCGTCGATCGCCGCCATGATCTCGTCGGCGCTGCCGGTATTCGCCGGATTGGCCGGGAGCGCGACCAGACGGCTGCCGCTCATATGGGTGAGATTGTCGATCACCGCGCGGTAATGCGGATGCAGCCCGCCGGCCAGCACCGCCTTGTCGCGGCGGGTCAGTCGATGCGCCATAAGGACCGCTTCGCCGGCCGCCGTCGAGCCGTCATACATGGAGGCGTTGGCGACATCCATGCCGGTCAGGTTGGCGACCTGGGTCTGGAACTCGAACAGCGCCTGCAGCGTGCCCTGCGTGATCTCGGGCTGATAGGGCGTGTAGGAGGTGAGGAACTCCGAGCGCTGGATCAGATGATCCACAGTCGAGGGCACATGGTGCTTGTAGGCCCCTGCCCCGACGAAGAACGGCACCGAGCCGGCGGCGGTGTTCTTTGCCGCCATGCGGCCGAGCTGGCGTTCGACCTCCATCTCGCTCGCGGTGCGCGGCAGGTCGAGCAACTCGCCGAGACGCACGTCCTCGGGGATGTCGGCAAACAGATCGTCAATTCCCTCGACGCCGATACGGGCGAGCATGTCGGCCCGGTCGGTGTCGGTCAGCGGCAGATAGCGCATCAACCCTCATCCTCAAAAACCGGCTCCGGCCAGTGCTGCCGCCCGGTCGATCGTCGCTGGTATCCGGGTTTGTGCTGCCCGGAAGAAAGGCGGGGCGGTCGTCCCGCCCCGCAGGCTCTCAAAGCGTGTCGAGGAACGCCTTGTAGGCGGCTTCGTCCATCATCGCGGAAACCGCACCTGTGTCGGCGAGCTTGACCTTGAAGAACCAGGCCGCGCCTTCGGGATCGTCATTGACCTTTTCCGGCGCGCCGGTGAGTTCATCGTTCACTTCGACGACTTCGCCGTCGACCGGCGCGTAGACTTCGCTCGCGGCCTTGACCGACTCGACGACGGCGGCATCGCCACCCTTGGTCAGGCTGGCGCCGACTTCCGGCAGTTCGACGAAGACGACATCGCCGAGCTGTTCCTGGGCATATTTGGAAATGCCGATCGTGCCGACGTCGCCGTCGAGGCTGATCCATTCATGGTCTTCCGTGTAGTAGCGGCTCATGGTTTTCGTTCCCCAAAAAAAGCCATGGTGAAATGGCGGACAGATGCCGGAAGGCTCACGCCTTCGGCTTACGGTAATAGCGCTGCGGCACGAAGGGCAGATCGACAATGGTCGCCGCCATCGCCTTGCCGCGCACGATGAGATCTACCGCGGTGCCGGATGCGGCGTGGGCGGCGTCGACATAGCCCATTGCGACGGGACCGCTCACGGTCGGGCCGAAGCCGCCCGAAGTCAGAACGCCGATCTTTTGCCCGTTGAGCTGGACTTCCGTGCCCTCGCGGGCCGGCGCACGGCCTTCCGGCTTGATGCCAACGCGCAGCCGCGACGGACCTTCGGCGAGTTCTTTCTGGATGCGGGCGGCGCCCGGGAATCCCCCCTCCTCGCGGCGGCGTTTCTGCATCGACCACACGAGGCCGCCCTCGACCGGCGACGTGGTTTCGTCGATGTCGTGACCATAGAGACAGAGGCCGCACTCGAGGCGCAGCGAGTCGCGGGCGCCAAGGCCGACGGGCTTTACTTCTGCTTCCGCGGTCAGCCGCTGCCACAGTTCGGCGGCATCGCCCGGCGCAACCGAGATTTCGTAACCGTCCTCGCCGGTGTAGCCGGCGCGGATCACGTTCAGCGCCATCGCCGCCCCATCGGCACGGGCAAGCGAGAAATCGCCAAAGGCCATGAAGGCGAGGTCCTCGACGCCCGGCAGCAGACGCGACAGCACGGTCGCGGCTTCCGGTCCCTGCAGAGCAATCAGCGCCAGATCGAGCGGGGTCAGTTTGACGTTTGCCGGCAGGCGCTCGTTCAACAGCGCGTAGTCGACATCCTTGCGGGCCGCATTGACGACCAGGAGCAGCGAGGTCTCGCCGGCGTCACCCTCGGGGCGGCGGAACATCAGATCATCGACGATGCCGCCCTCGTCGTTGAGAAGCTGGGAATAACGCTGACGGCCCTTGGCGAGGTTGACCACGTCGGCCGCGCAAAGCGCCTCGAGGGCGGCAGCGAGCGTCGCGTAGTCCGGTCCGTCGAGCCGCGCCTGGCCCATATGGGAGACGTCGAACAGGCCCGCATGGCTGCGGGTCCAGGTATGTTCGGCGATGATGCCCTCATACTGCACCGGCATCTCGTAGCCGGCGAAGGGAACCATGCGCGCGCCGGCGGCGACGTGCAGATCATAGAGGGGCGTGCGCGAAAGGGTTTCGCTGGAAGAAGGTGTCGTGTCGCTCATGGTGCCGGTCCCGGCTGGATGATGGGTCGCGAATCCGGTCCTTCCCGAACCGTCCGCGCCCCCTCTGTCCCGAGACCTGAGAGATTTCCCGATTCGGCGGCTGCCGTCACGGTTACTCCTTCGGTGGGCCTTCCGAGGAAAGCCGCTTTCCAGAGCGTTGCCGACCCTTGCGGTCCTTTCGCCTGAGAGTTTCCGGGGCGGTTGCTCCTTCGGCGCCGGCGTCAAAGCCGATCTCTCCCGCGAGGGTCTGTGGAAGATGGTTATGCCGCCGTCTTCCTCATCGGGATCACAACGTCGTCCCGATGCCGGTAATTGTCGGGCGCGGCGGCGGCCAAGTCAATGGCACACCGCGCGCCGTGCCCGGGAAACTCCCGGGCCGTCGTTCAAGTCACTTCTTGCCGCGCGAATCGAAGCCGACGAAGATCTTGAAGCCCTGCTGCAGCGGCACGACGATGGAGTCGTCGACCTTTGTCCACAGCACGGACGGCGCCGCCTCGCTGACGGTGACGGGGATCTGGTGGAGCTGGGAATAGACCACACGATCCTCTCCGCCAGGGGCGTTCGGCTCGACCACGACGATGCGCACCGGCAGTTTCACCTCGCCGCCCCCGCCGCGCGGACCGGCCAGCACGCGGCCGGCAACGCCGACCGAAATGCCGAGCTCACCGGTAGCCGTCTTCTTGCAGTCGCGCGCCGTCTCGGTGATCGTCGCCTGGAAGCGGATGCCCTCCGGGTCGCCATCACGGCCACGGTCGTAGATCACGTGGGTCTGGGTCCCGGTGCGGATAGCAAGCGGCGGACAGGGCGGACGGGCACCGAACTTTTCGGTGTCGATCGTCTTCACGTCTTCCGAGGTGCCGCGCAGCAACTTGCCGGCGAACGAATTCGCGCGCGGGCCCTCATCGCCACCGCCGCAGGCAGCGAGCCCGAAGCTGCAGACCAGAGCTGCTGCAAGCGCCGTGCGCCATTGCCGGCGGCCGTTTTTCGGCTGGGTTTCGACCATTCCAAACTCCCAACAATCGTCGGGCCCTTCTATAGCAGGCCCGTCGTGGTTTTGCGAAGAGGCTGTTTACGGTTTCGCCGAACTCCGCTCCGGCGGTGCCACGTCATATCGGCGGCTGTGACACGCTCGCCGCCTCTTGCCCTTGACATGGGCGGGCCGCCTGCCTCTATTCGCGCCGAAACCACATCCCTTTGGCCACGACAGAGCCGCCGATGACAGACGCCGCCACCCTGCCGCCTCTCGCGATCAAGCTGTGCGCCCCGCGCGGCTTCTGCGCCGGGGTCGACCGCGCGATCCAGATCGTCGAACAGGCACTCGCCCGTTTTGGCGCCCCGGTCTATGTTCGCCACGAAATCGTCCACAACCGCTTCGTCGTCGACGATCTGAGGGCGAAAGGCGCCATTTTTGTGGAAGAGCTCGACGAAATCCCGGCAACCGATGCGCCGGTGATCTTTTCCGCTCATGGCGTGCCGAAATCCGTGCCGGCCGACGCCGAGGCACGCAACCTTTTCTATGTCGATGCGACCTGCCCGCTGGTCTCGAAAGTCCACCACGAGGCGATCCGCCATCACAATATCGGCCGCGAAGTGGTCCTGATCGGTCATGCCGGCCACCCGGAAGTCGTCGGCACGATGGGGCAATTGCCCGACGGCACCGTGCTCTTGGTCGAAACCGTCGACGATGTGGCGAACATTTCGCCGAAGACGCCGGACCGACTCGCCTGGACAACGCAGACGACGCTCTCGGTCGACGACACGCGCGACATCGTCGCCGCGCTGGAGGAACGTTTCCCGGCTATCGTCGGCCCGCAGAAGGACGATATCTGCTACGCCACCACCAACCGCCAGGACGCGGTGAAGGCGATCGCGCCCGATATCGACGCGATGATCG
This sequence comes from Hyphomicrobiales bacterium, assembly GCA_002869065.1. Taxonomy (NCBI): domain Bacteria; kingdom Pseudomonadati; phylum Pseudomonadota; class Alphaproteobacteria; order Hyphomicrobiales; species Hyphomicrobiales bacterium. Next base: position 189,037 of record PKTR01000006.1, on the reverse strand, counting down.
TGGTCGGTGCGCCGAACTCGTCCAACTCGCAGCGGCTGCGCGAGGTCGCCGCACGGGCGGGCTGCCCGAAGGCGGTGCTGATCCAGCGCGCCAGCGAGATCGACTGGACGGTGTTCGGCGACGTCAAGGCGCTCGGCATCACCGCCGGCGCGTCGGCGCCCGAAGTGCTGGTCGAGGAAGTGATCGCGGCGTTTGCCGAGCGCTATCAGGTTTCCGTCGAGACGGTGCGCACGGCCGAAGAAACCATCGCCTTCAACCTTCCGCGCGAGTTGCGCGCAACCGCGGACGGTTAGGCCGATGGCAGTCTATACCGAGGTTTCGGTCGAGGATCTGGAGAGCTTTGTCGCCGGTTACGATATCGGCGCGCTGATGTCCTACAAAGGTATCGCGGAAGGCGTCGAGAACTCGAACTACCTGCTGCATACCGAAGCCGGCTACTACATTCTCACGCTTTATGAAAAGCGCGTCGATCCCGACGATCTGCCGTTCTTTCTCGGCCTGATGGAGCATCTGGCGGCGGCCGGTTTTTCCTGCCCGCTGCCGGTCCGCGCCAGGGACGGCGAAGCACTCGGCACGCTGAGCGACCGGCCGGCGGCGATCGTTACATTTCTTGACGGCATGGCGACCCGCAAACCGCGCATCGAGCATTGCGCGGCGCTTGGCGAAGGGCTCGCGCAGATGCATCTGGCCGGCCAGGACTTCGCGATGGCGCGACCGAACTCGCTGTCGGTCGCCGGCTGGGTCGAACTTGCCGAAGCGACCGCCGAGCGGGCCGACGAAGTCTCGATCGGGCTCGGGACCGAGATCGCCGAGGAAGTCGCCGCGATCCGCACACTGTGGCCGCAGGATCTGCCGAGCGGGATCATTCATGCCGATCTGTTCCCGGACAATGTCTTCTTCCTCGGCACTAACCTCTCCGGTTTCATCGATTTCTATTTCGCCTGTACCGACAGCTTCGCCTATGACGTCGCGATTTGCCTCAACGCCTGGTGCTTCGAGACGGATCTCTCGTTCAACGTGACGAAGGCGCGGGCGCTTCTGGCCGGTTACACCTCGGTACGCCCGTTCTCGGATGCCGAGTTCAACGCGCTGCCGCTGCTTGCGCGCGGCGCGGCCCTGCGCTTCCTGCTGTCGCGGTTGTACGACTGGCTGAATGTGCCGGAGGGGGCTCTGGTCACGCCGAAGGATCCGAGAGAATATCTGCGCAAGCTGCGCTTTCACCGCACGGTGGAAAGCGCGTCCGCGTATGGGCTTGAGCGATGAGCGAGATGAAGAAAGTCGCCATCTACACCGACGGCGCCTGCTCGGGAAATCCGGGTCCGGGCGGTTGGGGTGCGCTCCTGCAATGGAACGGGCACGAGAAGGAATTGTGCGGCGGCGAGCCCGAGACCACCAACAACCGGATGGAACTGCGCGCGGCCATCGAAGCGCTCGAAGCGCTGAAGCGGCCCTGCAAGATCGATCTCTATACCGACTCCGTCTATGTCCGCAGCGGCATCAAGGAATGGCTCGCGAACTGGATCCGCAACGGCTGGCGCACGGCAGCCAAGAAACCGGTGAAGAACGCCGATCTGTGGCAGGCGCTTGACGAAGCCCGCAAGCGCCACGATGTCTCCTGGCACTGGGTCAAGGGCCACGCCGGGCATCCGGAGAACGAGCGCGCCGACGCACTCGCCCGCAAGGGCATGACGCCGTTCATGCCGGTGAAGGCCGGCGCCGGCAACGACGAGGAAGGGTTCGATGAGCAGGCGTGAGCCACTCATTCCCCATACAGATCAAGAAGATACAACTCTCGAAAAAGTTAGCCGGCGTATTCTTATACTGGCCAATCCGACCGCTGGCGGATACCGCGTGGCGACGCTTGATGCGATCGTCGCCGGGCTTGCCGAGCGCGGTGCCGCGGTCAGCGTCCATCTCACCACGCATGCCGGAGAAATCGCCGAAATCTGCGCCGGCCAGATCGACTGCGCCGATACGCTGGTGGTTGCCGGCGGCGATGGCTCGGTCAACGAGGCCCTGACCGGTCTCGACGACGCGCCCTGCCGACCCGTTCTCGGCATCATCCCGTTCGGCACCGCGAATGTACTCGCGCACGAACTCGGCCTGCCGCGAAAGCCCGATCAGCTTGCCGCCGTGCTGGCCGCGGGCAAGACCGCACCCCTGCACTACGGCCTCGCCAACGGGCATCCGTTCGTGATGATGGTCTCGGCCGGATTCGACGCGGAAATCGTCCACAGGGTGCCGCTCAAGCTGAAGCGCCGGCTCGGCAAGCTCGCCTATGCGATCACGGCGTTGCGCTACGGCCTTGCCAACAAGGGCCGCGACCTGCGGGTGACCGTCGATGGCGACGAACTGACCTGCCGGCTCGCGGTGGTGACCAACATGCGCCACTATGGTGGCCCGTTCGCGATCTGTCCCGACGCGCATGCGACCAAGCCGGGGCTCCATCTGGTCGCGCTGGAAAGCGACTCGCCGCTTGCACTTGCCCGGTTCAGCTTCGGGCTCGTCACCCAGCGCCTCGCCCATCAGCACGGCGTCACACTGCGCCCGGTCGAGCGTGTCACCATCGCTGCCGAAAACCCGGTTCCGGGACAGATCGACGGCGACCCTTTCGGCACGACGCCGTTCGACGTCACCGCCGCGCAAGCAACGGTGCCGATCATTATTCCCTGAGAGCTGTCTTAAGGACTAGTGATGATGCAGCGCGGCCTGCTGTTCGAGCAGCTTGCGCGCCTTGTCGGCCGCCATCGGCTTGCCATAGAGGAAGCCCTGCACGTATTCGCAGCCGAGTTGCAGCAGCTCGAGCGCGTCGGACTCCGTCTCCGCGCCTTCCGCGACCACTTCCATACCGAGATCGTGGGCCAGCGCGATGATCGAGCGCAGGATGACCGGCCGCGCGGCACGGCCGTTTGAACGCACGAAGGACTGGTCGATCTTGATAGTGTCGAAGGGGAAGCGCTGCAGGTAGCTGAGCGAGGAATAGCCGGTGCCGAAGTCATCCAGCGACAGGCCGGCGCCGAGATCGCGGATGCGCTCGAGAACCTTGGAGGAGAATTCCGGGTTCTCCATCACCAGCGACTCGGTGATCTCGATCTTGAGCGAGCCCGGCGCGACCTCGGAGCGGGAGATCACCGCCTTGACGTCGTTGATCAGGTCGTGGCGCAGCAATTGCCGGCTCGACATGTTGACGCTGGCGAAGATCGGGAAATGCGACGGAATCTTCTGCTGCCAGGCAGCGAGCTGACGCGCGGCGCGTTCGAGCACATACATGCCGAGTTCGTTGATGAGGCCAATACGTTCGGCAACCGGAATGAACTCGGCTGCACTCAGCCGGCCGCGGCGCGGATGGTCCCAACGCACCAGCGCCTCGAAGCCGGCGATGGTCTTGTCCTCGAGCCGCACGATCGGCTGATAGAGAACGACGATCTCGCCTCGTTCGATGGCCTGACGCAGCTCGGCTTCCATCTCGATCAGGCGTTCGCGGTGGTGGCGCAGCGCCGGACGGAAGGTCTCGATACGGTCGCCGCCGGAACCCTTTGCCGCGACCATCGCGATTTCCGCGTCCTGGACCAGTTCCTCCTGCGGGCGCTGTTCGCCCGTGCCAGAAGCGATACCGATCGAGGCCGTGAGGAATATCTCGCGCTCACCGAAGCTGATAGGCGCGCGCAGAGTTCGGCGGATGGTTTCGGCAAAGGCCGCGACCCGCTCGGCTTCCTGCTCGGAAACCAGGATCACGGCGAACTCGTCACCGCCAATGCGGGCCAGCGTGTCCTGCGGCTTCAGCAGACGGCCGAGACGGCGGGCAATAGTCAGCAGGATCGAGTCGCCAACCGACAGGCCGAGGCTGTCATTGACCTGCTTGAAACGGTCGACGTCGAGCACGAAGACTGACGGGCTCTGGCCGTTTTCGAACCGGGCACGGGTCAGCACCGCGCCGAGACGATCGAGGAACAGTTCGCGGTTCGGCAGGCCGGTCAGGTTGTCGTGCACGGCATCATGCAGAAGCCGTTCTTCCGCGGTCTTGACCTCGGTGACGTCGAGCAGCGTGCCGACGCAGCGGATCACTTCGCCATCGGAGCCGAGGATCGGCCGTGCGCGCAGATGGAACCAGCGGTAGTGGCCATCGTCGCTGCGCAGGCGGAAGGTCTGCGAGAGGCGGCCGCGGCGCTGGTCGACGACGGCGTCGAGGGTGGCGCGGAAGCGGTCGCGGTCCTGCGGGTGCAGAATATCGAGCCAATCGCGCGCCGGGCCTTCGAGCTCGCCGCGTTTCAGCCCGAGCAGTTCTTCCAGCTCACCGCTCGCATGAATGCGGTCGCGGGCGACGTCCCAGTCCCAGATGATGTCGCCGGCGCCGGTGATCGCCAGCGCGCGGCGTTCGGTATCGCTGAACAGACCTTCGGCAATGGCACCGCCGGCAAAAGCGTGCTGCATCACCGTGAAGCCAAGCAATAGCACGAACAGCACGAGACCGCCGGAGAGCGCCGGCTGGACGATGTCGTTCGCCAGTTGCCCGGTGACGGTGAGCGATGCGCCGACCAGCCACACGAGCAGCAGAAACCACGTCGGGATCAGCATGATCGCGCGGTCGTAGTGCTGATAGGCGAGCCAGATGACGAGCGCGAAGCCAACGATGCCGAGGAGGCCGAGGGTGATGCGGGCGATGCCGGCGGCAAGCGAGGGATCGGCGACGGCAACGCCGAGCAAACCGCCAAGCAGCACCAGGAAGGCGATCGCGACGTGGCTGTAGCGGATATGCCAGCGGTTCAGGTTGAGATAGGCGTAGAGGAAGATGACCAGCGTCGCGGCGAAGATCACCTCGGCGCCGGCGCGGTACATCTGGTCCTGCCCGTGTTCAAAGCCGAACACCCGGTTCCAGAAGCCGAAATCGATGCACAGATAGCCGAGCACGGCCCAGGCGAGCGCCGCCGTCGCCGGGAACATGATGGTGCCCTTGACGACGAACAGGATGGTCAGAAACAGCGCCAGCAGGCCGGAAATGCCGAGCACGATGCCGCGATAGAGCGTGTAGGAATTGACGCTGTCCTTGTAGGCGTTCGGCTCCCACAGGGTGATCTGCGGTAATTGCGGCGTGTTCAACTCGCCGATGAAGGTGATGACGACACCGGGATCGAGCGTGACGAGGAAGACGTCGGCTTCCTGGCTCGGCTGGCGTTCCGGCGCGAAGCCCTGGCTCGGCGTGATCGAGGCAATGCGTGAAGCGCCGAGGTCGGGGCGCAGGATGCCAGACCCGACGAGACGGAAATACGGCGCCACGACCAGCCGATCGATCTGCTCGTCGCTCGGGTTGGACAACGCGAACACGACCCAGTCGGAATTGCCACCGGAGCGGGCGGAGACCTCGATACGCCGCACGATGCCATCGGCGCCGGGCGCGGTCGAAACCTGCAGCCGCTCGCCAACGCCGGGATGCATCTCCACCGATCTGGAGAGATCGATCGCGTCGACATCGAGCGGCACAACGACCGACTCGACCGCCAGCGCCGGGCGAACGGCAAGCATGACGAACACGATCAGGAGCAGCCAACCGGCAATACCGCGGGAACGCAAAGACACCTCCGGAGCGGGCGCTTCGGCGACAGTCTGCGAGGTCACTCGTGCTGCCGCTTCATCTTTTTGTTCAGACACCGGATTCGTCGTTTGCCGCGCGCTGCGCAGCGAACCGGCGTCTGGAGTGGATAACGAAGAACTATCGGCTCCGTTTACGCTTAACAAGAACTCTTTATGCACGGAAACCCACGTTCCACCATTTACCGGCGTTCACCGGCATCGGACACATCGTCATGATCGTCGGCCAAACGGGCAAAAAGCAGGTGATCCTGCCATTTTCCATCGATCCGCAAATAGCGGCGCGCGTAGCCCTCTCGCATGAATCCGACTTTTTCGAGGAGACGTATCGAGGCCGCATTGTGCGGCAGGCATGCCGCTTCCACGCGATGGAGCCTGAGCGTGTTGAAGGCGAACGGCAGCACGGCCCTGACGGCGCGCGTCATGAAGCCCTGCCCGGCATAAGGCTCTCCCATCCAGTAGCCGAGCGAGGTGGCCTGCGCGACACCACGGCGGATGAAGGACAGCGACAGGCCGCCGAGCAATTCATCGTTGCCCTGGCGGAACAGCAGAAAGGCATAGCTGCCGTCCTGGCGCATCTCGTGCTGGTAGCGGCGCACCCGGCGGCGATAGGCAGTACGGGTCAGGTCGTCGGACGGCCAGGACGGTTCCCATTGTTCGAGGAAATCCCGGCTCTTGCCGCGCAGTGCCGCCCATTCGGAGTAGTCGCTCAGAACGGGCGGGCGCAGATATATCCCCTCACCGCGGATGGTCGGGCCCGGGCTGGAGCTGGCGCGCAGGAAGAGCATGGCGCCCCGGCGATCACGCAGGAGACGGCGCGGCGAAGCGCTCGGCAATTTCGGCAATACCCGGCAGGCCACGATCGTGACCCACCGAGGCGAGCGTCGGCGTCGAGCCCGACAGGATCCGGCTGGCGAGATCGCGCACCTCGCCGACCGTGACACGGTCGATCTTGTCGAGGATCTCTTCCGGCGACAGAGGATGACCGTAGACAAGCATCTGGCGGGCGATCTGGCTCGCGCGCGCCGCCGGGCTTTCCATCGCCATCAACAGGCTTGCCCGCATCTGCGCCCTGGCGCGGGACAGTTCGGTTTCGCTGACGCCATCGGTGACGCGCTCCAGCTCATCGAACATCACCGGCATCAGCTCGGCGATATCCTCTTCGCCGGTCGCGGCGTGGATGCCGAAGATACCGGTGTCGCTGTAGGCCCAGTGGAAAGCGTAGATCGAATAGCACAGGCCGCGCTTTTCGCGCACTTCCTGGAACAGCCGCGAGGACATACCGCCGCCGAGCAGTCCGGCCAGAAGCTGGGCCTTGTATTGCTCGTCGCCACCGTAGGAAACGCCCTCGAAACCGAGCACGATCTGGGTTTCCATACTGTCGCGGAATTCGTGGCGCTCGCCGCCGCGATACTGCGCCGCGACGGCTTTGGGCCCCGTTTCGGCCGGCACGTTCGCGAAGTGGCTTTCGGCCAGTTTGACCAGGGCGTCGTGGGACAGTGAGCCGGCCGCCGACAGCACCATGGACGGCCCCTTGTAGTGGGTATCAAGATAGGACGAGAGCTGCTCGCGGGCGAAGCTGCGCACGGTGCGCTGGGTGCCGAGAATGGGCCGGCCGATCGGCTGGTCCGGCCAGGCGGTCTCCTGGAACAGGTCGAACACCCAGTCCTCGGGCACGTCGCGCGCGGCGCCGAGTTCCTGCAGGATGACATGCTGCTCGCGGCGCAGCTCCTCGGCATCGAACACCGATTCCTGCAGGATGTCACTGAGCATGTCGACGGCAAGCGGCAGGTCGGAATCGATGATACGAGCGTAGAAGGCGGTGCTTTCGACGCTGGTCGCAGCGTTCAGCTCGCCGCCGACGGCCTCGATTTCCTCGGCAATCGCCTGGGCGCTACGGCGGCGGGTCCCCTTGAACGCCATGTGCTCGAGCAAGTGGCTGAGACCGTTTTCGTGGCGCTCCTCGGCGCGGGAGCCGACGCCGACCCAGACGCCGACCGCAGCGCTGGCAAGATGGTCCATGGCATGGCTGATGACCGTCAGGCCGTTCGGCAGGCGGGTTACCTCGACACCGTCCAAAATCACGCCTCCGCCGTCGCGCGCGCATGGGCGCGGATATGGGCCTGAACCGCCGCGAGATCGTTATCGATGACGGTGAAGCGCTCCGGCCTTTCCATCATGTCGCCGAGACGCGCCGGCAGGCCGGGACGTTCGCCGGACGCGGCCTCGACCGCATCGGGGAACTTGGCGGGATGCGCGGTCGCCAGAGTCACCATCGGCGTTCCGGCAACGAGATGCTGTTCGGCAACGGTCACGCCGACTGCGGAATGCGGATCGAGCAGGTAGCCGGCCTCTTCGCGCAGCCGCGCGATGGTCGCCGCGGTTTCCGCCTCGTCGGAACGGCCGGCGCCGAAGTCGTTGGCGATTACGGCCTTGACGGTTTCGTCGAGTTCGAACGCACCGGACTGGGAAAGCCCAGCCATCATGCGACGCACGACGGCGGCGTCACGGCCGGCCGCCTCGAACAGCAGGCGTTCGAAATTCGACGACACCTGAATATCCATCGACGGCGAGGTCGTGGCGGTAACGCCGCGCGTCTCGTAGCGGCCGCTTTCAAGCGTACGCCAAAGAATGTCGTTGATGTTGGTGGCGACGATCAGCCGCTCGACCGGCAGACCCATCTTCTGGGCCACGTAACCGGCGAAGATGTCACCGAAATTGCCGGTCGGCACGGTGAAGGCGACACGGCGTTCCGGCGCGCCGAGCGCAACGGCTGCGGTGAAATAGTAGACGACCTGGGCGACGATACGGGCCCAGTTGATCGAGTTGACGCCCGAAAGGCCGACCTCGTCGCGGAAGCGGAAGTCGTTGAACATCGCCTTCACATGCGCCTGGCAGTCGTCGAAGGTGCCCTTGACGGCGAGCGCGTGCACGTTGGCATCTGCGACCGTGGTCATCTGGCGTTGCTGCACCGGCGACACACGCCCTTCCGGGAACAGGATGAAGATGTCGACATTGTCGCGACCACGGAAGGCCTCGATCGCCGCACCGCCGGTGTCGCCCGAGGTGGCGCCGACGATGGTGGCGCGCTTGCCCTTCTTGGCGAGCACATGATCCATCAGACGCGCCAGAAGCTGCATGGCGACGTCCTTGAAGGCGAGCGTCGGGCCGTGGAACAGCTCAAGCAGGAAGTGACCGGGCGCGAGCTGGACAAGCGGCGCGACCGCCGGATGACCGAACCCCGCATAGGCGTCGTCGATCATCGCGCGCAGATCGGCGTCGGAAATCTCACCGGCAACGAAAGGATGGATCACCGTGTAGGCGACGTCGGCATAGGGCCGACCGAGAAATCCCTCGATCGCATCGGCGGACAGTTCCGGCCAGGTTTCGGGAACGTACAGGCCGCCATCGCGGGCCAGACCGGCAAGCAGAACATCGGTGAAACCGAGCGCGGGAGCTTCGCCGCGGGTACTCACATATTTCAAGGATCGGGCTCCTTCCCTCGCCGCCGGCGATCGCCACATTTTCCTCGGCCGACGGGTGGCGCGACCCTATCGCCACGCGGCCCTGACGACAAGCGCATCGTCGCCATTTCTGCCGCTCCAGCAGCCTTCATTGTTCCTGGGATTTCGAGCCCCGACAATGATCCCTTCCGGCGATGATGATCGCGAAGCTGGCTCGGCACGGCCGGCATCGTTGGTAGCGGCAACCAGCACTCGACCCTGGATTGCGGCCATATTACGAAAAACGCTACGTATACTGCTTTTTTCCATAAAATCGGCGTAACACCGTTGATTTCTCAACGGTATCACGCAAGTTCTGTTGATAGACCAATGCCAGAAGGAGCTACCGATGCCGCGTGTACATGCCGCCGAATTTGACGATATGGACACGACGAGTGTCGCCGACTGGGGCGACCGCATCCAGTCGATGACCTTCGACCGGCATCAGCCGGGCAAGCTCTACTACGACTTTTCCGGTGGCTTCATAACCATTACCGGCGACTTCCCGACGATCGACGGCAACGAGACACCGGATGACTATCCAAGTTCGACGCCGGTCACCGCGGTGCAGATTCTGAGCATCTTCGGCATCACCGGCTATTCGATCTACGAGCTCGATACGACGCTCGGCGAGGTAATGGCGAGCGAGACGATCTTCGATCTGCTGTCGCCATCGGAAAACATCCGCGCCTATGGCAGCGTGGCCGGCGACCTGATGACCGGCACCGCGAACGGCGACTATTTCCGGGCGGAAGGCGGCAACGACACGGTTCGCGGCGGCGGCGGCAACGACACGCTCATCGGCAATGGCGACGGCGACCTGCTGGCCGGTCAGAGCGGGCACGACCGCATCTTCGGCGGCGGCGGCAACGACACCATGCTCGGCGCCGGCCAGTCAGACACGCTCATCGGCGGCAACGGCAGAGACAGCCTCGTTGGCGGGTTCGGCAATGACAAGCTCGTCGGCGGCAAGCACAACGACACACTCGTCGGCGGCGGCAATCAGGATACGCTGACCGGGAACGCGGGCAACGACATCTTTGACTTCAACAGCCTGCGTGACTCGCGCCCGCATCCGAGCAAGCGTGACCTCATCACCGACTTCAAGCCGGGTACGGACAAGATCGACATTTCCGATATCGTTGATCGTCTCAATCTTCAGAATTTCGACCCGATGGACGCCGTGGTGCGATCCAAAAAGGCGGTTATCGACGGCAAGAAGACGACCATCTACACGTTCGATATGGACGACAACGGCAAGGTCGATTTCACGCTTGAATTCCGGGGCTACAAGACCCTCGACGCCGACGACTTCCTGGTCTGAGGCAGGCCTCGGCGTCATCATCTGAAGTGGATCTGGACGGGGAGCCCGCGCTCAGGCGTGGCCGGCGTCGCTCGACAGCATGGCCGGCTCGATGCCAAGCCGGCGGAGCGCGCGATCATATTTGGTCTCGAGGTCGCGGCCGAAGATCAGTTCCATGTCGGCGGGGCAGTTGAGCCAGCCGTTCTCCTGCATCTCCGCCTCGAGCTGGCCGGGCGCCCAGCCGGCATAGCCGAGCGCCAGGATGGCGTTGTGCGGCCCGTGTCCGTCGGCAATTGCTTTCAGGATCTCCAGCGTTGCGGTCAGGCAGATGCCTTCGTCGATCGGCAGTGTCGCATTGTCGGAGTAGTAGTCGGCAGAATGCAGCACGAAACCGCGCCCGGTCTCGACCGGACCACCGCGATGAACGCGCATGCCGCTTGCTTCCGCGGGCAGGCGGATCTGTTCGTCCTCGGGAATGATGTCAAGCTGGATCAGCAGCTCGGAAAACGACACCTGATCGGAGAGCTGGTTGAGGATGATTCCCATGGCGCCATCCTCGGAATGGGCGCAGACATAGACGAGGCTGCGGGCAAAGCGCGGATCCTCCATTCCCGGCATGGCAATGAGAATCTGTCCGCCGAGATAGTCCTTATCCGGGTTGGCCTCAAACACCGTATCCACCTGTCTGTTTCCACCCCCAAACAACCGCATTCGTTCGAGATCTGGAATCGTACTCTTTCGATCGCCATTTGTTAATGCGTAATGGCGTCCGCATTGCGACGCCGGGCTTCACGCGCAAATGATGATGCGAGAGCGGACAACGGAAATGGATCGCGCTAAAACACTGTCCATGAAGACACCTGCACTGTTCGCCGTCTTGGCGGTTGTGAGCTTTTCGATGTCCGCGCCGGCATCGGCCGCTTCCTCATCGTGGTCGGATGCGATGGGCGCGCGCATGCGCGTGATCGCGCCGGGCGGACCGCCGGCTGCCGACGGCAGCCAGACCATTGGGCTCGAAATCGAGCTCGAACCGGGTTGGAAGACCTATTGGCGCTCGCCCGGCGATTCCGGCGTTCCGCCCTATTTCGACCATTCCGCTTCCGCCAACATCGCCGATCTGCAGATCGACTGGCCGGCGCCGCATCGCTTCGACGATTCCGGCGGCATGTCGGTCGGCTACAAGAGCTCCGTTGTTCTGCCGATCACCATCAAACCACAAAGCGCGGCACTGCCGGTGCTTTTGACGCTGTCGGTCGATTACGGCGTGTGCAAGGAGATCTGCGTGCCGGCGAGCGGCACCGCCAAGCTGGTGCTCGGCCGCAATCTCGCGGCGGACGCGGAAGCCAGCGCGACACTGGCTCGCTATCAGGAGAAGGTGCCTGCGGACGCCGGTCCCGATCTCGCGGTGACCGCGGTTGCCGCCAAAGAGCGCCAGTCGCTAACCATCGAAACGCGGCTTGCCGACGTAAGCGCCGACAGCGACCTGTTCGTCGAGGGCCCGGAAAGCTGGTACTTCCCGGCGCCGAAGAAGACGGCCGAAAAAGACGGCACCGTGACATGGACCCTGCCGCTCGACGGCGTGCCCCAGGACGCCAGTCTGTCGGGTACGGAACTGACCCTCACACTGGTCAACGGCCAGCGGGCAGTGGAACAGAAATGGCGTCTCGACTGAGGCCGACCTCTCCCCTATCTGTCTTTCCTGACACTGCAAATGCGATACCGCCGCACATTGCGGCGCAATTCTGAGGACATCGAAGCATGACCATCAAAGTGGGCGACCACCTTCCCGAGGCGACCTTCAACATCATGGGTCTGGACGGTCCGACGACCCTGTCGAGCGCGGACCTGTTCGCTGGCAAGACCGTGGTTCTGTTCGCCATTCCCGGCGCCTTCACGCCGACCTGCCACCGCAACCACCTGCCCGGCTTCCTGGAGAATTTCGACACGATCCTTTCCAAGGGCGTCGACACGGTTGCCTGCGTTTCCGTCAACGACGCCTTCGTTATGGGGGCCTGGGGCGAGAACACCGGCGCCAATGGCAAGATCCTGATGCTTGCTGACGGTTCGGCCGCCTTCACCAAAGCGATCGGCATGGATGTGGATCTGTCGGAGCGCGGCTTCGGTGTCCGCTCGCAGCGCTATTCGATGCTGGTCGAGGATGGCGTGGTGAAATCGCTCAACGTCGAGCCGGCGGCCGGACAGGCGGTCGTGTCGGGTGCGGCTGCGCTGCTCGAACAGCTCGGCTGAACCTCGACCAGCCAATTTGGAAAATGCGGGCGGCTATTTGCCGCCCGTTTCTTTTGAGCGTCTTGTTACTCAGGCGTCCGTCTTTTCGGGCCCGCGCCAAGCTTTCCACATGAAGGCGCCGTAGACGCCGACGAGCGTCAGCGCGAGGCCGTACCATGTGATCGCGTAGCCGAGATGCTTGTTCGGCAGTTCGACGCGGGTGGTGCCGCCTCGTGGCCAGCCGCCGCGTATCTCGGTCGCCTTGGCATCGAGGAAGAACGGCACCAGCGTCTCCGCGTTCGGATCATAGCCAGCCGCCGTCGCCATTTCGGCAAGGCTCGGCCAGTAGTACGCGTTGCCGGCGACGTCGTTGTCGGGCACGAAGCTGTTCGGTTTTTCCTTTGGCGCGGCGCGGGCGAGACCGACCAGACCGACGATGCCCGGCAGCTGGCCCTGCGGACGGGTTGCCGGGTCCTTCACCGCATCGGCGACGAAGCCGCGATTGATGAACACGACTTTGCCGTCCTCGGTCTCGAGCGGCGTGTAGACGTTCCAGCCCGGCCCCTCGGTCGACGGCGCATAGTAATATTGTTCCTTGTCGTGGTGGAACGTGCCGGCGACATGGACAGGGAGGTACTCGATCTCGCCGTCGACACGCCAGCGGTCGAGCGCTTCCTCAAGCGGAACAGGCTCGGCCTCGGCGCGCATGGCGATCGTGGAGATGAGGCCTTCCTTCCAGGCGAGCCGACGCATCTGCCAATTGCCGAGCGATATCAGGATCGCAAGTGCAATCAGCGCCAGAACCGTCAGGATAAGGTGCGACTTCCCCAGATTACGCAGTGTCGCCATCGTCGTGGTCGTCTCCAAGCCGCCCCTCGCGTGCCCGGTTGACATATTGCAGCGCGATCGTGATCCCCTTCAAGGGTCTCAAAAGTCCAAGCGACAGGATCAGAATGAGCGGGATCCACAGCACCATATGCAGCCAGATCGGCGGTTGATAGGACAACTCTACCATCAACGCCAGCCCGACGACGATGAAGCCGACGATGAACATGATGAAAACGGCGGGCCCGTCGGCGGAATCGACGAAACCGAAGTCAAGTCCGCAGGCCGGGCACTTCTTGCCTGTTTCGAGGAAACCGTCGAACAAGGGGCCATCGCCGCAGCGCGGGCAGCGGCCCTTCAGACCGGTGCTGAAGGGCGAAAGTTCGGGATAGTGCCTGTCGTCGCTCATCGGGTCCTCCCGGGATCGCTCCCCGACCTCTGGAAATCATAGAAAGGGCCGGACCTCGGCAAGGTCCGGCCCTTCGCTGTCGTTCCACCTTGTCGGCGTGGGGTCGGCGCGCGGGGGATCGCCGACCAAGCCGTCTGTCGTCAGTGGGCCGCGGTCGCGCCGGCGCCCCAGACGTAGATGAAGGTGAACAGGAACAGCCACACCACGTCGACGAAGTGCCAGTACCAAGCGGCCGCCTCGAAGCCGAAATGCTCCTTCGGCGTGAAGTGGCCACGCACCGCGCGGATCAGGCAGACCAGCAGGAAGATGGTGCCGATGATGACATGGGCGCCATGGAAGCCGGTCGCCATGAAGAAGGTGGCGCCGTAGATGTTGCCGGAATAGGCGAAAGCGGCCTCGGAATACTCCACACCCTGAACGAAGGTGAACAGCAGGCCGAGTGCGACGGTCAGCATCAGACCCCACTTCAGGCCGTTGCGATCATTGTGCAGCAGGGCGTGGTGCGCCCAGGTGACGGTCGTGCCCGAGGTCAGCAGGATGATCGTGTTGAACAGCGGCAGGTGCCACGGATCGAAGGTATGGATGCCCTGCGGCGGCCATTCGCCGCCGGTGAAGGCGCTGCGGGTCGCCTGGATGGCTTCACCGGAATAGAGCGCGGCGTCGAAATAGGCCCAGAACCAGGCCACGAAGAACATCACTTCCGAGGCGATGAACAGGATCATGCCGTAGCGCAGATGGAGCTGGACGACCGGCGTGTGGAAGCCGGTCTGGCCTTCCTTGATGGTGTCCCGCCACCACACGAACATGGTGTAGAGCACGATCAGCATGCCGATGACGAAGACGCCCCAGCCGGTGAAATCGAGACCGAAGACGGAGAACGTCTCACCGATATTCCATTTCATCAGGCCGATCGCGCCGAGCGCCAGAACAAAGGCGCCGAGCGAAGCCAGGAACGGCCAGGGGCTCGGATCGACGAGGTGATAATCGTGGTTCTTCGTGTGTGCCTCAGCCATGGGTCTTTCCCCGCTTTTTTGGTTCTTGGCTCGGAGCCGCCGCAACGGCCCGCTTTCCGGTCAAAGCTGCTGTTTCGTCCGCGCCTTGTCGTCGACACGCGCCGCGACCGGCTTGTTGGCCGGCGGGTCGGTCGGGAACATGGTGTAGGACAGGGTGATGGTCTTGATGTGATCGAGTTTCGGATCCTCGGCGATCGCCGGGTCGACAAAGAAGGTCACGCCCATATCGGCGCTTTCGCCGGCCGCCAGCGACTGCTCGGTGAAGCAGAAGCAGTCGATCTTGGAGAAATAGGGGCCCGCCTCGAACGGCGTGACGTTGAATGTCGCGGTGCCCCAGGTGCGGGCATCGGCCTTGCTGACCGCCTTGTAGAACGCGGTGCCGGTCTCGCCGACCTTGAGTGTGAGCGAACCGGCTTCGGGCTTCAGCGACCAGGGCAGCTTCTGCGCCACATTGGCATCGAAGCGAATGGTGATCGTGCGGTCGATCGGCGCGACCGGGGTTGCCTCGGCGCGCTGGGTCGTGCCGCCATACCCGGTGACGCTGCAGAAAAGCTGGTACAGCGGCACGGCGGCATAGGCCGCGCCGACCATGGTGGCGACGAACACCACACAGGCGACGGCGATGATCGCGTTACTGTTGCTGCTGCGGGCTGCTTTGCTCACCGGCGATCTCCTAAAGCGGCCGGTCGAGGACGCCGGGGCCCATCTTGAAGATGGTCACGACGTAGAACAGGACGACGAGGCCGGCGAGCGCCAGCCCGATCGCGATTGAGCGGTTGCGGCGGCGACGCTTCTGTTCGTCGGTAAGGCGGATACCGTCTTCGCTCATGGTTGTGTCCATCATCGTCACCTCACGCGCCCGCGCCGAAGCCGAGCAGATGCTCGGTGGCCAGCGTGGCGAACAGAAGGAACAGGTAGAAGATCGAGAAGGTGAAAAGCCGGATCGCGGCGCGGCGTTCTGCGTCCGCGTCGTCACCGGCCTGCAGCACATTGTAGGCAAGGCCAAGGAAGACGGCGCCGAGCACGGCGGCGACGCAGCCATAGGCGATGCCCGCCGGGCCGATCAGCGCCGGCAGGATGCCGACCGGAACGAGCGCCAGCGAATAGGCGAAGATGTGGCGGCGGGTCGAGGCGCGGCCGGCGACCACCGGCAACATCGGCACACCGGCGCGCTGATAGTCGCCCGACTTGAACAGCGACAGCGCCCAGAAATGCGGCGGCGTCCACATGAAGATCAGCAGGAACAGCGCCAGGCTCTCGACCGAGATCGAGCCGGTCATGGCGACCCAGCCGATCACCGGCGGCAGCGCGCCGGAAGCACCTCCGATGACGATGTTCTGCGGCGTCGAGCGCTTCAGCCACATCGTGTAGACGGCGACGTAGAAGAAGATGGTGAAGGCGAGCAGCCCTGCGGCAAGCCAGCCGGCGACGAGGCCGAGCACCAGTACGGAGCCGAGCGACAGCGTCATGCCGAAGGCGAGCGCTTCCTCGCGCGTCATGCGGCCGGCCGGGATCGGCCGGTTGGCGGTGCGCGACATGACCGCGTCGATGTCGGAATCGAACCACATGTTGAGCGCGCCCGAAGCGCCGGCGCCGATGGCGATGCACGTCAGCGAGATTGCGGCCAGAACCGGATGACTGTGCGTCGGCGCGACAATCATGCCGACGAAAGCGGTGAAGATAACGAGGGACATGACGCGCGGCTTCATGAGGGCCATGAAGTCGCCGACGGTTGCCATGCCGCCAGTCCAGGCAAGCTCGGTGTCGAGGTCTTTCGTTTCGATGTACGCCATCGTTACGCGGTTTCCTTCCCTGTATGCGATCGCCGCGGCCTGTTTGTCCGGCTCGTCTCGCGATCGTTCAGCGATCTCTCGCTGACCAAGAGAGCGGCCGGCCCCTCAACCGGCCGCTCACTTTCACCTGCACCGTTACCGTCGTCCCCGGCGCAGGCTCCCCCCAACTGCCGCGCTATTTGATGCGCGGCAGGGTTTCGAACTGATGGAACGGCGGCGGCGACGTGAGCGTCCACTCCAGCGTCGTTGCGCCTTCGCCCCACGGGTTGTCACCGGCCGGCTGCTTGCGGGCAAAGGCCGAGAACACGCCGATCAGGAACACGATCACGCCGGCGGCCGAGATGTAGGAGCCGATCGAGGAGATGTAGTTCCAGCCGGCAAAGGCGTCCGGATAGTCGGCGTAGCGGCGCGGCATGCCGGCAAGGCCGAGGAAATGCTGCGGGAAGAACACCAGGTTGACGCCGATGAAGGTCAGCCAGAAGTGCAGCTTGCCGAGGAACTCGGAGTAGCGGTAGCCGAACATCTTCGGGAACCAGTAGTACCAGCCGGCGAAGATGCCGAAGGTGGCGCCCATCGACATGGTGTAGTGGAAGTGCGCGACCACGTAGTAGGTGTCGTGCAGCGCCCGATCGAGGCCGGCATTGGCGAGCTGCACACCCGTCACGCCGCCGATGGTGAACAGGAAGATGAAGCCAACCGCCCAAAGCATCGGGGTGCGCATGGTGATCGAGCCGCCCCACATCGTGGCGATCCAGGAGAAGATCTTCACGCCGGTCGGCACCGCGATGACCATCGTGGCGAACAGGAAGTAGGCCTGCGTGTCGACGTCGAGGCCGACCGTGTACATGTGGTGGGCCCAGACGATGAAGCCGACCACGCCGATCGCGACCATGGCGTAGGCCATGCCGATGTAGCCGAAGATCGGCTTCTTGGAGAAGGTCGAGACGATGTGGCTGATGATGCCGAAGGCCGGCAGGATCAGGATGTACACTTCCGGGTGACCGAAGAACCAGAACAGGTGCTGGTAAAGGATCGGATCACCGCCGCCGGCCGGATCGAAGAAGGTCGTGCCGAAGTTGCGGTCGGTCAGAAGCATGGTGATGGCGCCCGCCAGGACCGGAAGCGACAAGAGCAGCAGGAAGGCGGTGACCAGCACGGACCAGACGAACAGCGGCATCTTGTGCAGCGTCATGCCCGGAGCGCGCATGTTGAAGATGGTGGTGATGAAGTTGATGGCGCCGAGGATCGACGACACGCCGGCGATATGCAGCGCAAAGATCGCAAGGTCGACGGCCGGTCCCGGGCTGCCGCTGGTCGACAGCGGTGCGTAGACCGTCCAACCCGTGCCGGCGCCGCCAACGAACAGCGACAGAACCAACAGCGTGAACGAAAACGGCAGCAGCCAGAACGAGATGTTGTTCATGCGCGGGAACGCCATGTCCGGCGCGCCGATCATGATCGGCATGAACCAGTTGGCGAAGCCGCCCATCAGGCCCGGCATGATCATGAAGAACACCATGACGAGGCCGTGCGCGGTGACAAAGGCGTTGAACATGTGCGCGTCGCCGAAGATCTGCATCCCCGGTTCCTGCAGCTCCATGCGCATGGCGATCGACAGGATGCCGCCGACGATGCCGGCAACGATCGAGAAGATCAGGTACATCGTGCCGATGTCTTTGTGATTGGTCGAATAGACGTAGCGACGCCATCCCGTGGGGTGATCGTGGCCTGCGTGTGCTGCAGCATCCGCCATCGGTTATCTCCCTTTATTCCCCGGCGCGCCGGCTTTTTCGCGGGCTGCGCCTGAATCTTGAGTGTTGGATCGAAGCGGGCGTTAGCGCTGCGCGATTTCGACCGTTTTCTTGTCGGCGGCGATGGCCGCGGCGAGCTGTTCGTAAGCACCCTCGAGGTCGTCCTTCGCAGCCGCTGCCCAGGCTTCGAACTGCTCCGGGGTGACGACGCGGATCGCGATCGGCATGAAGGCGTGGTTGGTACCGCACAGTTCCGAGCACTGGCCGTAGTAGACGCCGGGCTCGCGGGCCATGAACCAGGTCTCGTTGAGACGGCCCGGAACGGCGTCGACCTTCACGCCGAAGGCCGGCATGGCGAAGGAGTGAATGACGTCGGCGGCGGTGACCTGAACGCGGATGACCTTGCCGGCGGGAACGACCATGTCGCTGTCGACGGCGAGCAGACGCGGCACGTCCTTCTCGGTCAGGCCCTTGGCGGCGATCTTGTCGGCGCGCTCGGCGTCATCGAGCATGACGGAATCGAACGACAGGCCGGCATATTTCTCATCCGGGTACTCGTAACCCCAGTACCACTGGTAGCCGACCACCTTGACGGTCATGTCGGCCTCGGGGATCTCGAGCTGCTTGTAGAGCAGGCGGAAGGACGGGATCGCAATGACGACGAGGATGATGATCGGGATCACCGTCCAGGCGACTTCCAGCATCGTGTGGTGCGTCGTGCGCGACGGATTCGGGTTGGCCGAAGCACGGAAGCGGATCAGGCAGATCGCCAGCAGGATGGTGACGAAGATGGTGATCACCGTGATGATCCAGAACGTGAAGCTCTCGAACCAGGTGATGTCGTCCATGATCTCGGTGACCGAGGGCTGCAGGCTGGCCTGCCACGGCTCCGGCTGAGCTGCCATCGCTACCGCCGGCAACAGCAGCGCTGCGACAAGCGCGAGAAGCTTGGTTGCTGCGAGGAAACCCGTAGATCTCTTGACCACGTTCGAATTCCTTCCCTTGTTTTTCTTCTTCCCGGTTTGGCCGCCCCCCTGGCAGCCTTGCGCGCAGATGTCGCACTGAAACCGGGTATCTTTCGACCCGAGAGTTGATCTATATCAATTTCGCCTCCGATAAAAACCGGAAATCCGTCCCTTGTGCAAGCCGTCTTTCGTAAAAGGCGGGGTCTGCGCACGCGCCTTCCACAGGCTCCTGCAGGGTGAACTTTCGAGAAACTGCGACGCCTGCCCTCAGTCCGCCGCAATGGCGAAGACAATGACGAAATTCGCGTTGATTGAGGAAAATCCGGGCGTAACGTATCGGTAGGCCCCGTCAGGGCTGGAACAATCGATCGATTTCAGGCACCTATGGGGCGTTTCGGCTGCGAATCGTGGCCGAACGGGCCGGTTGTGTTGATGTGGAGCTCGTCGTGATCGACTTCAGAGTGTTCGTGCGGAGTGCAGCCGCGTTGTGCGCCGCCATTGTCCTTTCGACCGTTGCGGTCATTCCCGGACCCGCCCTCGCGCAGGGTAAGGTACAGTCCGTGCATGGCGACTGGCAGATCCGCTGCGACACCCCGCCGGGTGCCCAGAGCGAGCAGTGTGCGCTGATCCAGAATGTCACCGCGGAAGACCGCGAGAATGTCGGCCTGTCCGTCATCGCGCTCAAGACCGCGGATCAAAAGGCCAAGATTCTCCGCGTGTTGGCGCCGCTCGGCGTGCTCCTGCCGTCAGGGCTGGGGCTGCGCATCGACGACGCCGATGTCGGCCGCGCCGGCTTCGTGCGCTGCCTGCCGAATGGCTGCATAGCGGAAGTGATCCTGCAGGACGAGTTGATCGAGAAGCTGAAGAAGGGCGGGCTCGCCACCTTCATCATCTTCCAGACGCCGGAAGAAGGGATCGGCATTCCGATCTCTCTCGAGGGCTTCGGTGAAGGCTTCGACGCCCTGCCGTGATCGTCTGAAGACGGTCGCCACCACCGACATCTGAAATGATGCCCGCGGCGCCCCGGCGCCGCGTTTCTTTTTGCCCAAAGCGGATAATTTTCACGCGCGCCCGGACGGTACAATCGGTGCCCTGAACGGTATCCGGTAGACCCCTACTGCGACAATATGTCCTATCTTCGTAGTGACGGGATTCCGGCCTGTGCCACCATGACGCCCCGTTCGGGATACCGCGAATCGGGAATCGGCTACACGAAGGCGGCGATCGAGCTTCTGCAGCAAATTTCAGCCGGCTCTCGGCATCCGGGTCCATTCGCCTATATAAGGGACAACGAACCGGCGCCCGGCGCCGGCGCCGAACCGACAGACGGCTGCAATGGCCGGCAGAAAAAGGACTTCCCGCCCAATGTCCGAGCGTAACGACTCCCCTCTCGACCTCATTCAATCCGCCGGGCTCGATGCGTCGCGCGTCGAAGCGATCACCGCGGACGCGCTGAAGGGCGCCGATGACGGAGAGCTGTTCCTGGAATATCGCCAGTCGGAAGCGCTGCTGTTCGACAACGGGCGGCTGAAATCGGCCAGTTTCGACACGGCACAGGGCTTCGGCCTGCGCGCGGTTGCCGACGAGGCGGTCGGCTACGCCCATTCCGACGAGATGACCGAGGCCTCGCTGAAACGCGCCGCTGACGCCGTGCAGGCAGTCAAGCGCGGTTACAACGGCACCTACGCCGCACCGCCGGCCCGCACCAACCGGGCACTCTATGGCGACGTCAATCCGATCGGCTCGCCGGCCTTCGAGGACAAGGTGAAGCTGCTGCAGACGATCGATGCCTATGCCCGCGACCGCGATCCCCGGGTGCGGCAGGTCTCGGTGTCGCTCGCCGGCTCGTGGCAGGTGGTCGATATCTTGCGCGCCGACGGCCATCGCGTGCGCGACGTGCGCCCCTTGGTGCGGCTTAACGTGTCGATCGTCGCGGGCGACGATGCGCGCCAGGAATCGGGCAGCTACGGCACCGGCGGCCGCGAGGGTTTCGAGACGTTTCTGACCGAAGAAAGCTGGCAAAGCTGCACCGACGAGGCGCTGCGCCAGGCGCTCGTCAATCTCGACGCGGTACCGGCGCCGGCTGGTGAACTCGACGTCGTGCTCGGCTCCGGCTGGCCCGGCATCCTGCTGCATGAGGCGGTCGGCCACGGACTCGAGGGCGATTTCATCCGCAAGGGCGAGTCGGCCTTTGCCGGACTGCTCGGCCAGCGCGTCGCCTCGCCCGGCGTTACCGTGATCGACGACGGCACGATGATGGCGCGGCGCGGCTCGCTCAGCATCGACGATGAAGGCACGCCGACCTCGGAAACCGTGCTGATCGAGGACGGCATCCTCAAGGGCTTCATGCAGGACCGGCAGAATGCCCGGCTGATGGGCGTTTCCCCGACCGGCAACGGACGGCGGCAATCCTTTGCACACGCGCCGATGCCGCGAATGACCAACACCTTCATGCTGAAAGGCGACAAGAGCCACGACGAGATCATTTCGTCGGTGAAGAAGGGTCTCTATGCGGCATCCTTCGGCGGCGGCCAGGTCGACATCACGTCGGGCAAGTTCGTGTTCTCCTGCACCGAGGCCTATCTGATCGAGGACGGCAAGCTCGGCGCGCCGGTCAAGGGCGCAATGCTGATCGGCAACGGGCCGGACGCGCTCACCCGGGTGTCGATGATCGGCGACGACATGGCGCTCGATCCGGGCATCGGCACCTGCGGCAAGGGCGGCCAGAGCGTTCCCGCCGGCGTCGGCCAGCCGACGCTTCGGATCGACGCGATGACCGTCGGTGGCACCGGGGCGTAGACGCCGACAAGGTACGGAAAGCCCCGAAACTGGCTTTCTAAACACCTATAATCTATACTCTTTCCTGAAAGATTCCGGTCCGGTCGAACGTTTTGCAGCGCGACCGGACGCGGTGTGCGTCGTTTCCCTTGCGACCAACCGCCAACAACCCGCACGGCACCATGGAACACGGACATACAACTGCGTTTTATGCCCACACGCTGGTGCTGCTCGGCGCGGCGGTCATCGCCGTGCCGGTTTTCAAGCGGCTCGGGCTCGGCTCAGTGCTCGGCTATCTGGCCGCCGGCGTGGTGGTCGGTCCGTTCGTGCTGCAGATCTTCGCCGACCCGCAGGAAATTCTACAATTCGCCGAACTCGGCGTCGTCTTCTTCCTGTTCCTGATCGGCCTTGAGCTGAAGCCGTCGCGGCTGTGGTCGATGCGGCACGACATCTTCGGGCTCGGGACGTTGCAGGTCGTGGTGAGCGCCGCTCTGCTCTCGTCCTGCGCCCACTATTTCGGACTGTCGTGGAAAATCGCCGTCATTGCCGGCTTCGGGCTGGCGCTTTCGTCGACCGCATTCGTCATGCAGATCCTCGAAGAACACAACGAAATGAGCACGCCGCACGGGCACAAGTCCATCGCGATCCTCTTGCTGCAGGACCTAGCGATCGTTCCGCTGCTGGCGCTCGTTGCCTTTCTTGCCCCCGGAGGTGGGGAAGCCTCAAGTTCGATGCCGGGCTATGTGACGGCGGGCCTGGCGATGGGTGCCCTCCTCATCGTGTTCGTTGCCGGCCGCTATCTGATCAATCCGGTGTTTGGGACGCTGGCCCATGCGCGTGCCCGCGAAATCATGACGGCAGCCGCCCTGTTCGTCGTGCTCGGCGCGGCCTGGCTTTTGCAGATCGCCGGATTCTCGATGGCGATGGGGGCCTTCCTTGCCGGCGTCCTGCTGGCCGAATCCTCGTTCCGGCACGAACTTGAAGCCGATATCGAACCGTTCCGCGGCATCCTGCTCGGTCTGTTCTTCATGGGCATCGGCATGACCATCGACCTTGGCCTGCTGGTAAAGGAATGGAAAACGATCATCGCCGCTGTCGGCGCGCTGATCGGCATCAAGGCGGTGGTCATCTACATCCTGACGCGCGGCTTCGGCAGCGGCCACAACGACGCGATGCGCTCGGCCATGCTGCTGCCACAGGGTGGTGAGTTCGGCTTCGTTCTGTTCGCCGCCGCGCTGGCGGCCGGCATCATGAGCCAGCAATTATCCTCGACGCTTGCGGCCATCGTCACGCTGTCGATGCTGGCGACACCGTTCACGGTCGCGTTGTCCAGGAAGCTGATCCGGCGTCCGAGAAAAGACGAGATGGAGGAAGACTTCGAGGGCGCCCAGGGATCGGTGTTCATCATCGGGTTCGGCCGCTTCGGCCAGATCGTTTCGCAGGTGCTTCTGGCGCGCGGTATCGACGTCGCCATCATCGACAACGACCCGGAACGGATCCGGGCAGCGAGCCGGTTCGGCTTCCGCATCTACTACGGCGACGGCACGCGGCTTGACGTGCTGCGTGCGGCAGGAGCGGACGAAGCAAGCATCTTCGCGGTGTGCACGGCGCGGCGTTCGGCAGACAAGGCCATTGCCCTCATCCAGGCGCACTTCCCGCTGGCGCGCATCCATGCCCGCGCCTACGACCGTGCCCACACGCTCGAACTGCGCCAGCGCAATGTGGACTTCGAACTACGCGAGACCTTCGAATCCGCGCTGCGTTTCGGCCATGAAACGCTGGTCGCGCTGGGGGAAACCTCGGACGATGCCGACGAGATGATCGAATTCATCCGCCGGCGCGACGGCGAGCGCCTGCTGATCCAGGAAGCCGACGGGTTCAATGCGGGGACGGACCTGATCCACAAGCGGCCGGTGAAACCCGAGCCGCTAACCGAGCCACATCGCCGGTCCACAGCCTTGAGCGATGAGACCGAAGTGATCGCGCGCAACGCGGAAGGCTATTCGGGCTACGAGGACGCCGAGGACGATCGAAGCTGACCGCCGTATTTACCGCTCGAACTGGAGCAGTTGCGCGGGCGCCCGTTCCGCGCTCGTCCATTCAAGCGCGTCAGCTTGCTCTGCCGCAAGGTCGCCACCCGTTTCCCAGACGTGGATCAGCCGGCCGAGGCGGCGCTTGGTTTCCTCACGCACGGGTCCGGCGGCTTTCAGGATTTCGTTGGCTTTCAGGAAGTTGAGAACGCGGAAGGCATTGATGTCCGGGCGGATGAGGATATCCGGGCGGCGGCGGCTCAGTTTCTCGCGCTGGATCGTCTGCATGAGAAGCTGGGTGGCGCCGAAGATCGACTCCGATGTCGACGGCAGCTTGCGGCGATGGTGCGGTTCGGGACCGCCAAGCACATCGACGGCGAGCACGATGTCGACATCCTCCGGCAACTTGTCGAAGGGCAGCGGATTGACCAGACCACCATCCATCATCACCCGGCCGTGGCAGGATACCGGCTTGAAGATCACCGGCAGGGCAATCGAGGCGGCAATCGACTTGCGCAGCGGACCGGTGCGCAGGTCTGCCTCGTCCCAGCCATAGAAATCGGCGGCGACGAGCGAGACCGGCATGCGCAGGTCTTCAATATTTTCCGGCAGGTTTTCCGGCAGGAACAGTTCGACGACGCGTTCGGCATCGATGCGCGCGAGCCCGCCGTTCTCGAACATCGAAAGGCCCTTGCCGCGCAGCTTCCACAGCCGCGACAGAACCTCGGTCCGGTTGTTGAACAGCTCGGTCGTGAAGGTGCGAATGTCCGCCCCGGTCATGCCGGCGCCGTAGCCGGCAGCCATGATGGCGCCGATCGACGTACCGGCGATAGCGGCCGGTACAATGCCAAGGTCATCCAGCGCTTCGAGAACCGGGATATGGGCCAGGCCGCGGGCACCGCCGCCGCCGAGTGCCAGACCGATACGAGGGGACGTCATCGCTCAAATCCTTTTGCCATCCTGGCCGAACCAGAGGATCGCGGTCGGAACGTTGCCGTCTGCCGAACCGCGACCGCATCCCGCCATGCCGACGCGAGCGGAGCACAACGATACGCCTTTTATGTGGTCAGCGCAGGAGCGCCGCGCAAGGCGACGGATCGTCGGCCGCGAGACCTGATCCACCGGGCCGGTGGCATGACGTCACGCGCCGGCTTTTTGCGCGAAGCGCCAGGCGGTCTCGGCCAGCGGGCGGACCTGATCGGCCATGGCGGCGGCGTTGGCGTTGGTTGCCGTGCCGTCGCGCACCCGCCCGACGATGCCCTGCAGGATCGCGCCGAGGCGGAAGAAATTGTAGGCGAAGTAGAAATCGATATGGGCGCCGACCACAAGGCCGGTGCGCCGCTCGTAAGCCGCGATGTAGTCGGCCAGCGCCGGAATGCCGAGCACTTCCAGATTGCAGCCGACCAGCGAGCCGACGCCGGCGCCTTCTTCCGAGGGCGGCATTTCCCACTGCATGCAGTGATAGGTGAAATCGGCGACGGGATCGCCAAGCGTCGACAGCTCCCAGTCGAGCACGGCGAGAATGCGCGGCTCGACGGCGTCGAGGATCATGTTGTCGAGCCGGAAATCGCCATGCACCAGGCGGGCAGGGTTTTCCGGCGGCAGATTGTCGGGCAGCCAGTCGATCAGCCGGTCCATCTCCGGGATCGTCTCGGTCTGCGACGCGCGATACTGCTTCGACCAGCGGGCGATCTGGCGGGCGACATAGCCTTCGGGCTTGCCGAAATCGGCGAGATCGAGCTCCACGGGATCGAAGCTGTGAAGCTGCGCCATCGCCGCGTTCATGGCGTCATAGACGGCGGCGCGCTCAATGCGGTCGGAAGCCGGCATCTCGGGCTCCCAGAACACCCGCCCGACCACCTCGTCCATCAGGTAGAACGCCGTGCCGATGACGCTGTCGTCCTCGCACAGGAGATGCACCTTCGGCACCGGGAAGCCGACCTTGCCGAGCGCTGCCATGACCCGGTATTCGCGGTCGATCGCGTGCGCGGACGGCAACAGCTTGCCGGGCGGCTTGCGACGCAGCACATAGGCTTGGTGCGGCGTGGCGACCCGATAGGTCGGATTCGACTGGCCACCCTTGAACTGGCGCACGTCGAGCGGGCCGTCGAAGCCCTCGATGCGATCGCGCAGCCAGCGTTCCAGGCGACGCTCGTCGAATTGCAGCGCCTCGGGCGTTTCGCGGGTGCCGGAAAATGCTTCCTGACGGTCGATCCGGTTGGACATTCTGCCTCTGTCGGTTACGCGGTCAAAAAGGGAATGAGATGCGCGAGCGTCGCCTGCGGATTTTCCTCGGCAACGAAATGGCCGGAATCGACCGGCGCGCCGGTGACGTTCTCGGTCCAGCGCCGCCACACGCTAAGCTGACTGTCATCCTCCGAAGCCGGCTTCGGCGCCAGACCGGTTTCGCCCCACACGGTCAACACCGGACAGGCGATGCGGCGCCCGGCGGCCTGATCGGCTTCGTCCAGTTCGCGGTCGATGCCGGCGCCCGCGCGATAATCCTCACAAACCGCATGGATGCGCTCAGGCTCGGCGAAGAAGCCGCGATAGGCGTCCAGCGCCCGCGGATCGAAGGCGGAGAGATCGCCGGCCTTGGACCAGCTTGCGATGGTGTGTTCCAGATAGGCCGCCGGCGCGCCGCCGATCAGCGTTTCGGGCATCGGCGCGGGCTGGGCAAGGAACAGCCAGTGATACATCTTCAGCCCGTAGGCGCGATCCATACGCAGCCAGTAGTCCGCCGTCGGCAGGATATCGAGGACGACGAGCCGCTCGACACGGTCGGCGTGATCGAGCGCCATGCGGTAGCCGACGCGCGCACCCCGGTCATGGCCGGCGACGGCGAAGCGGTCATGGCCGAGCGCGGACATGGCAGCGGCGATGTCGTTGCCCATGGCGCGTTTGGAATAGCCGGAGCCTTCGACGCTGTCGGCCGCGCAGTCGCTTTGCCCGTAGCCGCGCAGATCGGGGATGATGCAGGTGAAATGGCGCGCCAGTTCCGGCGCGATGCGGTGCCACATGACATGGCATTGCGGATAGCCGTGCAGCAGGACGAGCGGCGGGCCTTCCCCGCCGATACGGGCGTGAAGCGTCAGCCCATCGCCCTCAAGCCGCGTCTCAGCGAAGCCTGGAAACAGATCGCCGGGATCGCTGTCGTCCGCCATCGCTTCCCTCCCCGCGGTGCCGGTTCGACGGAATGTCGCCGTCAGTCCTTCTTTCCGTCGGCTTCGCCGTCGTCGTCTTCGGTTTCATCGGCGAAGTCGTCAAGCGCGAAGGCTGCTTCGACGGCGCTCTGCAAGGTCCCTTCGAGCGTGTCTTCGTCGGCTTCGCCCGCGGCACCTTCGGAGTCGCCCGTATCGGCGTCCGCTTCGCCGTCATCCAACCCAAGATCGAGATCCATCTCGTTGGCAAAGATGTCTTCCAGAACCGGGTCGGCGGCGACGGGCTCCTCGTCGCCCTCATCGCCGGACTCCTCGTCGTCCATATCGTCGAGGTCGAGGTCGAAATCGATGTCGCTCAACGCGTCTTCAAGCGCGCCACCGAGCACGTCGGGATCAGCGACCAGTTCGACCTCTTCGGCTGCCCCTGCGTCCTCGATCGGTTCGAGTTCGATTTCCGGCTCAGTAGCAACTTCGGCCAGTTCGGCCGGTGCTTCGTCGATATCGGTATCGACAATTTCATCGAGCTCTTCGGCCGCATCGGCCTGGTCGCCAGCGCCTGCCAGCGCCGCGACCACAGCCGACATTGCCGGCGCCGAGGCAGCAATGCGCGCCGGTTCGGGCGTCTGCGCTGCCGATGCCGCCGCCATCTCGGCAATCGCGGCCTCAATCGCAGCCGCGCTGATGGTTTCCTCGACCTCGGTGTCGTCGCTCATCGCGCGCCAGCCGATGTCACGGCGGCAGAAGCCTTCGAGCCATTCGATGGCGTCGACTGCCTCATAGGCGCGCGCCTGGGCGTCGGCAACAGTCGGGCCGAGCGCGGTGACGTTGAGAACCCGACCACCATTGGCGAGCAGCTTGCCGTCCTCGCGTTTGGTGCCGGCATGGAACACCTCGACGCCGGGCATGGCGGACGCCGCCTCGACGTTCCTGATCTCGGTGCCTTTTTCATAGGCGCCCGGATAGCCCTTCGCGGCCATGACGACGGTGAGCGCGACATCGTCGGTCCAGTCGACCTTGGCGGAACCGAGCCGGCCGGCGGCGGCGGCCTTCAACAGCCCCAGCAGATCGCCGTTCAGGCGCATCATCAGCACCTGGCACTCGGGATCGCCGAAACGGACATTGTATTCGATCAGCTTCGGGCCTTCGGCGGTGATCATCAGCCCGGCATAGAGCACGCCCTTGTAGGGGCAGCCCATCTCGGCGAGCGTGCGCACGGTCGGCTCGACGATCTCGGCCATGGTGCGGGCGATCAGCTTCGGCGTCATCACGGTCGCGGGGGAATAGGCGCCCATTCCGCCGGTGTTCGGGCCGGTGTCACCCTCGCCGACGCGCTTGTGGTCCTGCGCGGTCGCAAGCGGCACCACGGTGGTGCCGTCGGTCAGGGCGAAGAAACTCGCCTCCTCGCCGACGAGGCACTGCTCGATGACAACCTCGGCTCCGGCCTCACCGAATTCGCCCTCGAAACAGGCGTCGATGGCGGCAATCGCCTCATCCACGGTCGCGGCGACGACGACGCCCTTGCCGGCTGCCAGCCCGTCGGCCTTGACGACGATCGGCGCGCCCATGACGCGGGCGTAGAGGCGGGCCGGGTCGGCCTTGTCGAAAACGCGGTATCGGGCGGTCGGGATGCTGGCGCGGTCGCAGAGTTCCTTGGTGAAGCGCTTGGAGCCTTCGAGGCGGGCGGCTTCGCGGGTCGGGCCGAAGGCGGGAATATGGGCGGCGTCAAGATCGTCGACCAGTCCGGCGACCAGCGGCGCCTCGGGACCGACGACGACGAGACCGATCCGCTTTTCGCGGCAGAACGCAACCACCGCCTCGTGATCGGCCGCGTCGAGCTCGACCAGCGTCGCCACCTCGGCAATGCCGGCATTGCCGGGTGCCGCGTAGAGCGTACCCAGCTCGTGCGATTTCGCCAGCGCCCAGGCGAGCGCATGTTCGCGACCACCGGAGCCGATCAACAGGACGTTCATATTCCACCTACTGCCACAATTCCGTCATTCCGCTTCCGGCTTATCATGGCGGGCTGCCGGACCGGAACCGTGAAAAGCACGCAGGCGGCGATATGACGGGGTTTTCCTCAGGCCCTGCACAGCTTAAACGGAACGTTGGGGAGAACGCCGGACAGCAGGGATTGCACAGACATGGAAGCGCGCGGATTCGGTGTGGTGGCCGATGCGGTCAACGGAAACTGGGTCGACCGGTGGGGGCCCGAGTGGCTGAAGCCCTATGCGCGGCTGGCGCGCTGGGACCGGCCGATCGGCTGGTGGCTGTTGTTGTGGCCGTGCTGGTGGTCGGCGGCGATGGCGGCCGACGCGGCCGGCTTCCTGATGCCGAACCTGTGGCACATGTTCCTGTTCCTCGTCGGCGCGATCGCCATGCGCGGCGCGGGCTGCACCTATAACGACCTGGTCGATCGCGAGTTCGACGCGATGGTCGAGCGAACCCGCTCGCGGCCGATCCCGAGCGGACAGGTGTCGATCCTGCAGGCAAAGGCATTTCTGCTCGCGCAGGCGCTGGTTGGCCTTTTGGCGCTGTTGCAGTTCAACAATTACACCGTGATGGCCGGGCTTTGCTCGCTGGTCGTGGTCGCCGTCTACCCATTCATGAAGCGCATCACCTACTGGCCGCAGTCGGTGCTGGGGCTCGCCTTCAACTGGGGTGCCTTCCTCGGCTGGAGCGCGGTGTTCGGCCAGATCCACTGGGCGGCCGTGGCGCTGTATGTCGGCGGCATCTGCTGGACCATCGGCTACGACACGATCTACGCCCATCAGGACAAGGAAGACGACGTGCTGATCGGGGTGCGCTCGACGGCACGGCTGTTCGGCGACAAGACCCATGCGGCGCTGATCTTCTTCTACAGCGCGGCGAGCGCGCTGTTTGCCTACGCGCTCTATCTCGCCGGTCTCGGCGTCTTCGCCTATCTCGGTCTTGCCGCCGCGATGGTCCATCTCGGCTGGCAGATCAAGGTGCTCGACATCGACAATCCCGACCAGTGCCTGAAGCTGTTCCGCGCCAACCGCGACACCGGCTGGATCTTCTTTGCCGGCCTCGTCATCGATGCGGCTGTGACGGCGCTCTGATACGTGGACCCGGACAGGACGACGCATGAGTGAACAGATCGAAATCCGCGAGAGCTTCCCGGCCGACGCCGGGCGGCTTGAGGAAATCTATCCGGCGGCCTTTCCCGACGAGGACCTCGTCCCGCTGCTGCGCAAGTTGCTGGCGGAAGACCGGGGCGTCCTGTCGCTGGTCGCTGCCGTCGACGGAGCGGTCGTCGGCCACGTCGCGTTCACCACTTGCGGCGTTGATGGCGGCAACGAAAAGCTGGGGCTGCTGGGACCGCTGGCGGTCGACCCGAAGCTGCACCGGCAGGGCATTGGTAGCGCGCTCGTCCGCGACGGATTTCACCGGCTGCGGGACGCCGGCGTCAGCCATGTCTATGTGCTCGGCGATCCCAACTACTATGGCCGCTTCGGCTTCACGCCGGAATACGATCTCGCCCCGCCCTACCCGCTTCCCGACGCGTGGTGCGACGCATGGCAGGCGTTCTGTCTGAAGGAGGGCGCCACGTCGCTGAAGGGTGCTCTGACCGTCCCCGAGCCGTGGCGACAACCGTCCCTTTGGGGCGCGTGAGCGAGCGATAGATCCGCCCACCGGCCCCCTTGCAGC
The DNA here is from genome assembly GCA_002869065.1 of Hyphomicrobiales bacterium. Taxonomy (NCBI): domain Bacteria; kingdom Pseudomonadati; phylum Pseudomonadota; class Alphaproteobacteria; order Hyphomicrobiales; species Hyphomicrobiales bacterium. Next base: position 158,025 of record PKTR01000006.1, on the reverse strand, counting down.
AGGCCTTGCCGAGCGGATGCTGCACTCAACCCGAAAAATAGTTATGGAACTTTTTCTTCGATACGCCTCACTGGGAACGATACGAAATACGTTTCTTCCCGTTAAAGTATCGATTCAGGCAGGGTAAACGAGGTCTTAACAGGCGACTCGAGTCGCTTGATCCTGAATCCCTTTTTGCGGTTCGCGGATTGTACGACGTGTCGTGTGTCAGGATTGCCCGTTTCGCGAGTCCCATTGCGGGACGCCGCCGAATTCGCCGTATTCAGGTGCGCGCGATGATCTCGCGGGCCTCTTCGTAGACCGGCATTTCGCCCTTGCGGCCGACCTTGCGGCGCTTGAGGAAACGCGGCCGGCGACGCGGGATCGGCGACTTGCGACGGGCGATCGGATCGCCGACGGCGACCGCGCCGAGACGCTCTTCGGGCTGCATGATGCGGCCGTCGGATTCGATGAAGATCAGCGGCAGACCAAGCGTGCGCGCCCAGGCCCGCCAGTCGGCGAGCACGTCGTCGAAATGGTCGGCGACGAGAAGCGGCAGGGTCAGCGCCGGATCATGATGCAGCAATTCAAGGGAGACGGTGACGGCGCCATGGTTGCCGTTCGGCTCGGTGCGAACGGCGACACCCTTGAACGCACGAATGGCAACGGAAAGGGTCAACGGAAGACCGCCGAGACGGCGGCGGACGATTGCCCGGTCACGGTCGAGATAGACCGCGGCGCGACCGCTGGACCGCGATGCTGAAGCAGGTTCGGCGACCGGCATTTCAAAGCGCGCCGGCAAGGCGAACGGATCGAGCCTCATGGCAAGGCCTCCCCATGTCGGGGCGGCCCCGCCCAACTCTGCTTGACACTCCATGACAACTCCCGAGGGCCTTGTTTTGTCTGCCCTTCTATGGAGACCACTTTAGCGCGTGCCGGTTGGAATCGGCTTAAGGGGCTTGGTTAAATTTTGCTGATTTTCGAGAGGGTTAGCGTTTCATGACCGATCGGTCAGGACGCGAAGAAAGCGTTAGGACATCAATCCGCCCGGCAAACGCGCAATGCCCTGGCCCGATGTCCGGCCGCCGACAGGCACCGCCATTTGGCATCCAGGCGCCGATACCCTACATAACGGCTGACCGCCGCGCCGTGTATTCATAGGCGCTGCTGCAATTCCCCTCGCCCGTTCGATGCTTTAAGAGAACCGGCAAACGGAGACTCGCGTACCCATGACAGCCGAACTCGATACCGCCCCGCTCGAAGCGCATGCCGCCGCCCTCGTCGAGGCAGCGAAGAAGGCCGGCGCCGACGCGGCCGATGCGGTGGTGGTGAAAAGCGCCTCGCTCGGTGTCGAGGTGCGTAACGGCAAGGTCGAGGAAAGCCAGCGCTCCGAGAACGACGACTACGCGCTGCGGGTCTTCGTCGGCAAGCGCGTGGCAAGCGTTTCCACCAACACGTTCGATGATATCGCGGCGCTTGCCGAACGCGCCGTGGCGATGGCTCGCGTCACGCCGGAAGACCCGTACGCGACACTGGCCGATGCAGCCGCGCTTGCGCGTGACTTCCCCGACCTCGACCTCGTCGACACGGCGAACCCCGACAGCGCGGCGCTGACGGAGATGGCACTGGCCGCTGAGGCTGCCGGCCTTGCCGTCAAAGGCGTCACCAAGTCGACCGGCGCGTCGGCGTCGGCGGGCTATTCGGGTCTGGTTCTCGCCACCTCGGCCGGCTTCACCGGCTCCTATCTGGTCTCGCGCTATTCGACGTCGATGACGGCGATTGCCGGCGAAGGAACCGCGATGGAGCGCGACTACGAATATGACGTCGTTACCCATCTCGGCGATCTGAAGGACCCGGCCACGATCGGTCGCATGGCGGGCGAGCGCACCGTGCGCCGGCTCAACCCGACCAAGCTCGCCACGCAGAAATGTGCGGTGGTCTATGAGCCTCGGGTGGCGACGAGTCTGGTGCGCCATTTCACCTCCGCGATCAACGGCCAGTCGATTGCCCGCAAGACGAGCTTCCTGCGCGAAAAGCTCGGCGAGGCGATATTCGCCAAGGGCATCCGCATCATCGACGATCCGCTCAAGCGGCGCGGACTGTCCTCGCGCCCGTTCGACGGCGAAGGCTGCGCAGCCGCGGCGATGGACCTGATCACGGACGGCGTGCTGCAGACCTGGCTGATGGATACGGCGACGGCGCATGAACTTGGCCTCACCGCCAATGGGCGTGCCTCGCGCGGCGGCTCCGGCCCGACGCCGGGCTCGACCAATCTTACCCTGATGCCCGGCGAGGAAAGCCCCGAAGCGCTGATGAAGTCGCTCGGCTCGGGCATCTTCGTCACCGACCTGATCGGTCAGGGCGTCAATGGGGTTACCGGCGACTACAGCCGTGGCGCGGCAGGCTTCCGCTTCGAGAACGGCGAGTTCGTTGAACCGGTCAGCGAGATCACGATTGCCGGCAATCTGGTCGACATGTTCGCGAAAATGGTGCCGGCGAACGACCCACAGGATCGCCACGGCGTCGTGGTGCCGACGATCGCGATCGAAGGACTGACGATTGCCGGACGCTGATACGCCCCTCACCTCGCCGCATGCAGGTTTCGAAAGCGACCTCGCGCTGCTCGAACAGGCGGCCCGGGCGGCGGGCGACATCGCGCTGAAATATTTCCGCCGCGACCCGGAGGTCTGGACCAAGGAAAACGACTCGCCGGTGAGCGAAGCCGACTACGCGGTCGACCGCTATCTGCGCGAAACGCTGACGGCGGCGCGCAGTGCCTATGGCTGGCTGTCGGAGGAAACGGCGGATGACGGAGAGCGGCTGGAGCGGACGCGCGTGTTCATCGTCGATCCGATCGACGGCACCCGGGCCTTCGTCGAGGGCAAGGACGACTGGACGATCAGCCTGGCGGTTGTCGACGACGGGCGCCCGGTCGCGGCCGCGCTCTTTGCCCCGGTGCATGGCGAGATGTTCCTGGCCAGCGCCCATGGTGGCACGACGCTCAACGGAGCAGCGATCCGGCCTGGCGAAACAAGCGATCTCGCTCGCGCCCGCCTTGCCGGCCCGTGGCCGGTCCTGAAGCCCGTCATCGCCCGCTTTCCGGGCCTGACCAATGTCGGTTTCATCCCCTCGCTTGCCTACCGGCTGGCGCTGGTCGCCGACGGACGCCTCGACGGCGCGGTCGCGCGGCCCAATGCACACGACTGGGACCTTGCCGCAGCCGACCTTTTGGTGCACGAAGCGGGGGCAAAACTAACCGATGCGTCGGGCGCGACAATTCGTTACAACAGCGCCGAGATCCGCCATCCGGCGCTGATCGCGGCGCCCACGGCACTGCATGAACCGTTGCGGAAATCGGTTGCGGACGGCCTCGCCGCGAACCGTCAGGGCTGAGGCCCTCATCCGCAGCAACGACGACCCAAGACAGCGACCCCGAACAGGGACCCAAGACAGGAAAGCCGCCAATGACCGAATACACGCCGCACAAACAGCTTCTTCACCTCGTATTCGGAGGCGAGCTCGACCGGCTCGACGACATCGAGTTCCAGAACCTCGAGGAGATCGACGTGGTCGGCATCTTCCCGAACTACGCCGATGCCTATGCAGCCTGGAAGGCGAAGGCCCAGGCGACCGTCGACAACGCGCATATGCGCTACTTCATCGTCCACCTGCACCGTCTGCTCGAGCCGGACGTGACCAGCGCGGGCAAGTAGTCGTATCGCCGGCCCCTGGCGGCCGGCGCCGCGCACACAAAGGGTGGCCGGGTGAAGAATATCCTGCTTTCAAATTCGGGAAGCACACGCGAGAGCGATACGCTCGACGTGCCGGACTATGATGCCCGGGAGATCGTCGGACGCATCTATCGCGACCACCTGAAACCGCGCTGGCGTATCCTCGCGGTTGCCATCTTCACCATGGTGTTCGTCGCCTCGACGACCGGCGCCATCCCGTTCCTGATGCAGCGCGCGATCGACGACATCTTCGTCAATCGCGACGCCGGCATGTTGTATTTCCTGCCGATCGCCGTGCTCGTCATCATGGCGCTGCGCGCGGCGGCGGAATACGTTTCGCGGGTGACGGAGGCCTATCTCGGCAGCCGGATCATCGCGGATCTGCGCACGCAGATGTTCGAAAAGCTCGCCATGTCGGACATCGGCTGGCTGCAGACGACCCATTCCGGGCGCTTCGTTTCGGTCTTCATGACCGACGTACTGGTGGTCAACGCGGCCGCCGTGCAGACGCTCTCAGGTCTCGCCAAGAACTTCCTGCAGGTGCTCTTTCTCGTCGGCGCCATGTTCTACATGGACTGGATGCTGGCGACGATCGTGCTGTGCATGCTGCCGATCGGCGTCTGGTTGATGCAGCTGCAGCGCAAGCGCACCCGCTCCTCGGTCAGGCGCACGCTGCAGGAAACCGGCGATCTCGGCTCAATCGTGACGCAGACGCTGCAGGCGATCCGCGTCGTCAAGGCGTATCACCGCGAGGCGCAGGAGACGACGCGCGCGCGCGCCATCATCGACCGCACGCTCGAATACATGATGCAGACGAAGCGCATGCGGGCGGCGAGCGGGCCGGTGGCGGAAGGCCTGTCGGGCATCGGCATCGCCGGTGCGATTTTCTATGGCGGCTGGCAGGGCATCTATGGCGACCTGACGCTCGGCCATTTCTCCGGCTTCATGACGGCGGCGATGCTGGTCTATCAGCCGATCAAGTCGCTGGCGCAGCTCTTCAACACCTTGCAGGAAGGCCTCGTCGCCTCGTCGCGGGTGTTTGCCATTCTCGACCGCGACTCGCTGGTCTCCGAACGGCCGGAAGCGCGCCCGCTGGCGGTTTCCGGCGGCGGTATCACCTTCGATCATGTCGATTTCAGCTATCGCGACGGCACGCCGGTGCTGCGCGATTTCCACCTCAACATCCCGGCCGGCAGCCGCGTCGCGCTCGTCGGCCCCTCGGGCGCGGGCAAGTCGACGGTGGTAAACCTCATCCTGCGCTTCTTCGACCCCAATGAGGGCAAGATCCTGATCGACGGGCAGGACCTGAAGCAGGCCACCATCGCCAGCACCCGGCTGGCGAGCGCCTTGCTGACGCAGGATCCGGTTCTGTTCGACGACACCGTGCGGGCAAATATCTGCTACGGCTCGGAAGGCGCGAGCGACGAGGAAATCGAAGCCGCGGCCAGAGCCGCCGGCGCGCACGAGTTCATCGAAAAGCTCGAAGAAGGCTATGACAGCCCGGTCGGGGAAAGCGGCAACGCGCTGTCCGGCGGTCAGAAGCAGCGCATCGCCTTTGCCCGCACCATCCTGCGCGACGCACCGATCCTGTTGCTCGACGAACCGACCAGCGCACTTGATGCCGAAGCCGAGGCGACGATCCAGACCGCGCTCGATACGCTCTTGCAGGACCGCACCGTGGTGATGATCGCGCACCGCCTGTCGACGGTGAAAAAGGCCGACATGATCGTCGTCATGAAGGACGGAGCCATCGTGGAGATGGGCAAGCACGCGGAGCTCGTTGCGGCGGGCGGTCTCTACGCTCATCTGCACCGCACCCAGTTCGCGGATTCGGTTGAGGATATCGCGACCTACGGACCGAACGGATCGGCACAGCCGGCGGAGCAGTGACCGGCGATGTTGAAGAAACTCGGCCGGTCCAAATGGGTTCAGCGGTTCGTCGGCCGCACGCTGGCGCGTTACCTGAAACTCGTCTGGCGGACCAGCCGCATCACCTTCGAGCCGGCTGACTACGGCGCGCGCGTAACACCGCATGCCCCCTTCATCGTCGCCACCTGGCATGGCCAGCATTTCGTCGTACCGCTCGGCCAGCCGGAAGGCGTGCCCTTTCACGTCATCGTCTCGCGCTCCGGCGACGGCGAGATCAATGCGGTCGCGGTCGCCGAACTCGGTATGGGCCTGATCCGCGCGTCCGGCGGCAAGACGCACAATCAGGTCGCGCGGCGCGGCGGCATTCGCGGCGTCATCGAAGCTCTTCGCGTGTTGCGCGACGGCGGCTCGCTGGCGCTGACGGCGGATGTGCCGAAGGGGCCGGCGAAGGTGGTCGGTCCCGGCATCATCGCCATCGCGCAGCGCTCCGGCCGGCCGATCGTCCCGGTCGCTTTCGCCACCCGCTGGCGCATCGATATCGACAGCTGGGACAAGGCGAGCATCAACCTGCCCTTCAGCCGGGCGGCGTTCGTTGTCGGCGATCCGATTTTCGTATCAAAAGACGCCGATGACGAGACACTGGAAGAATGCCGCGTTAAAGTGGAGCGCAGTCTCAATCAGGTGACCGAGCGCGCCTATGACATCGTGGACGGAGCGAATGGCTAGAGCCGCCTTGAAGGCCTATCGCGGCGTCGGTCGTCTGCTCGCACCGGCGCTGCCGCTCCTGACCTCGTGGCGCGCGCGCAACGGCAAGGAAGACCCGACTCGTCGGCAGGAGCGGTTCGGCTATGCCTCCCAGGCGCGCCCGACGGGTCCGCTTGCCTGGGTTCATGCGGCAAGCGTCGGCGAAACCAACGCCGTCATGCCGCTGTTGTCTCAGTTGATCGCGAACGGCTATGCCGTGCTGCTGACAACGACCACGGTGACGGCGGCGCGGATCGCGGCGGCCCGACTGCCCGAGGGCGCCCTGCACCAGTACGTTCCCTTCGACGTCGCACCGCTGATCGGCCGCTTCCTGAAAACCTGGCGACCGGATGTGGCGATCTTTGTCGAATCCGAAATCTGGCCGGCGACCCTGTCGGAACTCGCACGCGCCGGGATCCCCCGCTGCGTCGTCAATGGCCGGCTTTCGGAGCGTTCCTGGCGGCGCTGGAAGGCGGCGCCATCGATTGCGCGGGCCGTGTTCGGCATGATCGACCGCTGCGCGGCACAAACCGCCGCCGACGCGGATCGGTTCCGCGACCTCGGCGTGCACGATGCGGTCGCCGCCGGCAATCTGAAATATGATAGCGACGCGCTGCCGGCGGATGCGGACGCCGTTGCCGCTTTCGGCGAGGCCGTCGATGGCCGCCCGGTGTGGATCGCGGCGAGCACCCATCCGGGCGAGGAAGAAAAGATCATCGCGGCGCATGAACGGTTGCGTAAACGCTTTCCCGATCTGCTGACACTGCTGGTGCCGCGCCATCCCGGACGCGGCGACGAGGTCGCCGGGCTGCTCGAAGGCCACGGGATTGCTTTTGCCCGCCGGTCGTCGGGCGACACACCGGGGGCGGAAACGGCGGTCTATCTTGCCGACACGATCGGCGAGATGGGGCTGTTCTATCGCCAGGCGCAAGTCGCCTTCGTCGGCGGCTCGCTGGTGCCCCATGGCGGACAGAACCCGATCGAACCGGCCCAGCTCGGCGTCGCCATCGTCACCGGCCCGCATGTGCACAATTTCCGCGATGTCTATGGCGAACTGGTCTCCGCCGGCGCTGTCACCCGGATCGAGGCCGACGCCGATCTCGCGCCGGCGATCGAGCAACTGTTGGCCGACACCGACGCCCTCACCGATCAGGTGGAACGGGCGCATGCCATAGTCGCAGCCGGGCGCGGCGGCATCGAGCGCACGCTCGACGCGCTACGCCCTGCTCTTACGAACTCAACGGAGGCCAGCGCTTCCGCGAAACCGGCGGCTGGACGATGAACGTCCGAACGCCCTCGTTCTGGTGGCGCCCTGCCGGTCTTCTCTCGACATTGCTCGCCCCGCTCGGGCTCCCCTACGGCTTCGTGACGACCTCGCGCATGCGCCGCAAGGCGCGGCATCGGTCATCTGTTCCCGTTATCTGTGTCGGCAATTTTGTTGCCGGAGGCGCCGGCAAGACGCCGGTCGCGATCGCCATTGGCGCGCTGCTGACCACGCGCGGCAAGATGCCGGCCTTTCTCAGCCGAGGTTATCGCGGCACGCTCGCCGGGCCGGTCGAGGTCGCGACCGGCACTCACAGTGCCGCCGAGGTGGGCGACGAACCGCTGCTGCTTGCGCGGGCGGGTCGCACCGTCGTTGCCGCCGACCGAAAGGCCGGTGCGGATGCTATCGGCACCGCGCCCGGGACCGTGATCGTGATGGATGACGGGTTCCAGTCGCCAACGCTCGCAAAGACCCTGTCGCTGGTGGTGGTCGACGGTGCGGTCGGTATCGGCAATGGCGCCTGCGTTCCGGCCGGGCCGCTGCGTGCACCGCTTGCCGCGCAACTGCCCAGGGCCGATGCGATTGTCATTCTGGGAACAGGCGATGCGGGCGAGGAATTCGCCATCCGGGCGGCTGCGGCACGCAAACCGGTGTTCCACGCCACGCTGGTGCCCGACGAGGCAGCACGGTCGCTCGCGGGAAAAAAGGTGCTCGCCTATGCGGGGATCGGACGGCCGGAGAAGTTCGTCACGACGCTCCAAGCGCTCGGCGCGGATGTCGTGGCGCTAAAGGCCTTCCCCGACCACCACGGCTTCAGCGAGGCGGATGCGCGCGAGCTGCTCGCCGAGGCGGACCGTCTCGGGGCACTGCTGGTCACAACACAGAAAGACGCGGTGCGGCTTTCAGGCGCGACACAAGATGCCTTGCGGCGGCTGCACGCGGAAAGCACCGTTGTCTCGGTCAGCTGTCGTTTCGAGGATGCGGCGGCGCTCGCCGACTTCGTGTTGTCCCGCCTCTAAAGCGGGCACTCTGACTATTTGTCGCCGTTCAAATCCTGATAGCGCTTCAGCGCCGCGGCCGCGTCGACATAGGCCTCCTGGCGCTCGGCGCTCCAGTAGCGCAGCTCATCGAGCGGGATCGCCTGACCGGTCACCGCGCAGCGCACGAAGGCTCCGGCGCGCACGATGTGATAATCGCCATCAAGATACTGGATCTTGGCTTCGCTGATCGGGCGGGCGGTCTCGAACCGGTTCATCATGAGGCTTTCTCAAACTCCATTGCCTGCTGTTACATAGTCAATTGCGGCCGGTTTCGCCAGTCCCACGGACGAAACGGACCTCTGCGGCCATTCGCTCAAGGCTGCCGGCGGTCCTTGAAAAATCCGCGCAGAAGCTCGGCTGCGTCCTTCTCGGCAAAGCCCGAATACACTTCCGGCGCATGATGACACGTCGGCGAGGCGAAGAAACGCGGGCCGTGCTCCACCGCACCCATCTTTTCGTCTCCAGCGCCGTAGTAGAGCCGGCGGATGCGGGCAAAGGAGATGGCGGCAGCACACATCGCACAGGGCTCCAATGTCACATAGAGATCGCAATCGCCAATCCGCTCCGAGCCGAGCGCGGCAGTCGCGGCGCGGATCGCCAGCATTTCCGCGTGCGCCGTCGGATCTTTCAGTTCGAGCGTCCGATTGCCGGCGCGGGCGACGATTTCACCGTCGCAGACGATCACCGCACCGACCGGCACCTCGCCGCGCTCGGCGGCCGCGCGGGCCTCCTTGAGCGCTTCATCCATATGTCCCGATGCGGTTGCCGTCATTTTCCGACCTGTCTAACGCGCTGAAGCGTACTTTTCTGCGTTTTCTTGTCCAAAAAGTCTGCCACCTTTTTGGGAAAGCGCTTTATTCCATTTCTTCGTTTCCGTCCGGCGCCCGGCTCTGCTATCACCGCCGGCATCATGACAAAAGAGCCTGAGACAAAAAACACCGGCGAGCGGATCGCCAAAGTGATGGCCCGTGCGGGACTTTGCTCGCGCCGCGAGGCGGAGCAATGGATCGCGGCCGGCCGCGTCAGCCTTAATGGCAAGGTGCTGGCCTCCCCCGCCGTGACGGTGAGCGAAAGCGACACCGTGCTGGTCGACGGTCGGCCGCTGCCGAAGCGCGAGCGCACGCGCCTGTGGGCCTTCCACAAGCCGCGCGGCCTCGTCACCACGACGCACGACCCCGAAGGGCGTCCGACGGTGTTCGACAAGCTGCCGGCGGATCTGCCGCGCGTCATGACGGTGGGCCGGCTCGACATCAACACCGAGGGCCTGTTGCTGCTGACCAATGACGGCGGCCTTGCCCGGGTTCTCGAACTGCCGACGACCGGCTGGCTGCGCCGCTACCGGGTGCGCGCGCACGGCACGATCACCCAGGAAGCGCTCGACAAGCTCGCCGATGGGTTTGCCGTCGACGGCATTCTCTACGGCGCCATCGAAGCCAAGCTCGACCGCACGCAGGGCCAGAATGTCTGGCTGACGCTCGGCCTGCGCGAGGGCAAGAACCGCGAAGTGAAACGCGTGCTCGAAGCGCTCGGCCTCAGCGTCAACCGGCTGATCCGCATGTCCTATGGGCCGTTCCAGCTCGGCGACCTGCCGGCCGGCGAGGTGCACGAGATCCGCGGACGCGTGCTGCGCGACCAACTCGGCAAGAAGCTGACCGACGAAGCCGGCGCCGATTTCGATACCCCCACCCTGCCGCGCGTGCCGGCGCCGAAAGCGCCCGAGGAAAAACCCCGCGCGCCGCGCGGCAAGCCGAAACCCGTTGGCGGACACAGCCGCCGGCAGGGCGACCGTTTCGACGACGACGAGCGCGACGCGCGGCCAGCACGTGGCGGACGCGGTGGCGCGAACCCGCGGGGAGCGGCGCCTGAGGGCAAGCGTGGCGATCGATCCGGCGGAAGACCCGGCGACAAGCCGGAAGGCGACACCTCGCGTGGACCGCAGCAGCGTGGCAAGGGGCCTGGCAGAGACGCTGACAGACCGGCTGGCAAGTTTTCCGGCAAACCGGGCGGCAAGCCGCCGCGCGGCCCGGCGCGGGGTGAGCGGGCGGATCGCGGCCCCGGCGGCGAGCGGCAGTCCCATCCGCGCGGGCGCAAACCGGGACCGAAGAAGCGGCCATGAGGATCGTCGGCGGACGGTTTCGCGGCTCCGCACTTGCCGGCCCGAAGAGCCAGGCGATCCGGCCGACCACCGACCGGATGCGCGAGAGCCTGTTCAACATCCTGCAACACGGCTACGACGACCCGGTCGAGGATGCGCGCGTACTCGATCTCTTCGCCGGCACCGGCGCGCTCGGGCTTGAAGCCCTGTCGCGCGGCGCGAAGTTTGTGCTGTTCGTGGAGGAAGGCGTCGAGGCACGCGGTCTGATCCGGCAGAACCTCGAAACGCTCGGCGCGACGGGGCTCGCCAAGATTTACCGACGCGATGCCACGAAGATCGGCCGCTGCGCGCCGATGGCACCCTTCAGTCTGGTGTTCGCCGACCCGCCCTATCGCAAGGGACTCGGCGAGCGTGCCTTCGCGGCTGCCCGCGGGGGCGGCTGGCTGGCGCCGGACGCGCTGTGCATTTTGGAAGAAGACCGCCGGGCCGAGGTGACCTTGCCCGACGGGTTTGAGCTTCTCGACGTCCGCGAAGCAGGCGACAGCAAGCTGATGATCTGCCGCGCTGCGGGTTAGAGATGCCAGTTAGCCAAGGGCCGGACAATTCCGCTGGGAACCCGTGCTCTGCGCTGGCGCGTGCCCGTCCCGGTTCCGGCATCCAACGGCATTTCCGCCTGTTCACGTCATCCTCCAGCTCGACCGGAGGATGACGCGCGAAAAACAGACGCTCTAGCTCGCGTTCGCCTTGCCGACGATGGCAATCGTCAGGCCGCCATTGTCGAGAAGGCGTTTGGCGACCTTCTTGACGTCGTCGAGCGTGATCGCCTCGATCTTCGCCGTGCGCGTGTCCATGTAGTCGATGCCGAGATCGTCGAGCTGCATGTTGATCAGCGCCGACGCGATCTTGGTCGAGGTATCGAACTGCAGCGGATAGGAGCCGATCAGATAGCTCTTGGCCTTGGCCAGCTCGTCCGCGGTCGGTCCGTCCTTGGCCATGCGGGCAATCTCTTCCTCGATCAGACGCAGGGTCTCGTCGGCCCGGTCGGCGCGCGTCGCGGTGCCGCCGAGGAAAATACCGGCGTGATCATACGGCGCAAGGAAGGTATAGATCGAATAGGCCAGCCCGCGCTTCTCGCGCACCTCGTTGTAAAGCCGCGACGAGAATGTGCCGCCACCGAGAATGTGGTTCATCACATAGGCCGGCATGAAATCCGGGTCGTTGCGCTTCAGGCCGGTGGTGCCGAAGCGAATGACGGTCTGCGGCACGTCCATCGGCTCGACGACACGGGTGCCGGTGACCGGCGCAACATCGGCGATCGGTTCAAGGTCGCCTTCGGCCGGAAGCGCGCCAAAAAGGGTGTCGAGCAGCGGCGCGAGCGTCTTGGCGTCGATGGCACCGACAACCGCCACCTTCATGTCCTTGCGCACGAACATGCGCTTGCGCAGCGCGCGAACGTCCTCGATCGTGATCGCCGACATGGTCTCGACCGTCCCCGAGGCGGAGCGGCCATAGGGGTGGTTCGGGAACGCCGCGGCGTACCACTTCTTGAAGGCAATCGACTCCGGGTCCTTTTCCTCGCCGCGAAGGCGAGCCACCAGCTGCGCCTTCATGCGGGCGACGGGTTCTTCGTCGAAACGCGGTTCGTTGACGGCAAGGCGCAAAAGCTCGACGGCCTCATCGAGATTGGCGGCGAGGGTGCGCATACTTCCGGTGAAGGCGTCGCGCCGGGCCGAGAAGGAGAGCTTCACGGCCTGATCCTGCATGCGCTCCTGAAAGGTCTTGCTGTCGAGGTCGCCGGCGCCTTCGTCAAGCAGAGACGACAGCAGTTCGGCAACGCCCGGCTTGTCCGCCGGGTCCTGGGACGAGCCGCCACGGAAGGCAAAGTTGAGCGCCACCAGAGGCACGGTATGTTCTTCCACCAGCCAGGCCTCGATGCCGCCGGGGCTGACGACACGCTGGATTTCCATGGCCCGCACCGGTGCGGTAAGGGTCAGCACCACGGCGACCGAGAGCAGAGCCAAGGCGCCGGCAAGCCCGGCAAGACGGGTCGAAATCGCTCGTTTCATTGCGCAGAACTCCGGGAGAGGCTTCAGGATTTCGGCTGGTCGGCAGGCGCCACCAGCTCGGCGGTGACGGCCCGCCCGCTCGCCAGATAGCTCTTGGCGGCGGCCTGAACCTGTTCGGCGGTGACGGCGGAAATCCGCGCCGGCCAACTCTGGACGCGTTCGACGCTGCCGCCGGTGGTCAGAGCAACGCCGAAGATGCGGGCAAGAGTCGCCTGGCTGTCCTGCGAGTAGATCACATCGGAAACAAGGGTGCGCTTGGCGCGATCCAGCTCTTCGCTCGTGATGCCCTTCTCGGCGATCGCGGCGATGGTCGCGTCGATCTCTGAGGTCAATGCATCGAGCGAAACGCCCTTTCGCGGCACGGCGTAGGCCATGAACTGGGTATCGTCGAGCGCGGAGGATTGGAACCAGGCGCCGGAACTGGCGGCAAGGCCCTTTTCGACGACGAGCGCACGGTACAGCCGGCTGGTCGAGCCGCCGCCGAGTACTTCGGCCAGCACGTCAAGCGCCTCGGCCTCGCCGGGTTTGGCGGTGGTGTAGCTCGGCACCACCCAGGCCTGGCGAACGTTCGGCTGAGATACCTGCGGGTCGGCGAGACGGATCATGCGCTCCGACATCACATCGGGCTCACCGGGGCGAACGCGAGCGGCCTGTTCGACACGGACCGGAAGCTTGCCATAGGTCTCGCGGGCGAGCTTCATCACCTCGTCGGCCTCGACGTCGCCGGCAACGATCAGGATGGCGTTGTTCGGGCTGTAGTAGCGATTGTAAAAGGCGATCGCGTCGTCGCGGCTGAGGCTCTCGACCTCATGCTTCCAGCCGATGATCGGCACGCTGTAGGGATGCTGCACGAAGAGCGCGGCATCGAGCGCCTCACCAAGGCGGGCGGACGGGTCGTTGTCGACACGCTGGGCGCGCTCCTCGAGGATCACATCGCGCTCGGGCAACACGACCTCGTCGGTGAGGATGAGATTGGCCATGCGATCGCTCTCGAATGCCATCATCTCGGCGAGATGCTGTTTGGCGACACGCTGGTAGTAGGCCGTGTAATCGTTCGAGGTGAAGGCGTTTTCCTGACCGCCGATCTCCGCAACACGCGCCGAGAACTCGCCGGTCGGATGGTTGGTCGTTCCCTTGAACATCAGGTGTTCGAGGAAATGGGCAATTCCGGACCGGCCGGCCGGCTCATCGGCGGCGCCAACCCGGTACCACACCATGTGGGTGACCACCGGCGCGCGGTGATCGGGGATCACCACCACGTCCATGCCGTTGTCGAGTTTCGAGACCGAAACGCCGGCGCCGACGACGGGGATCGCTGCGTCGGTTTTCGCTGCCGGGGCAGTGTCGTCCGCCGAAGCCGGAACGACTGTCATGGGTACTGCGGCGGCCAGCACAAGGCCGGCGGCAAGTGAACGGATAATGGTCGCAAGGGCGTGCGGCACGGATCTCTCCCTGTCGGATGGCCAAATCGGATGCCCGCATTTGCAGTGGGGATTCGGGCGGAAGTAGGGACGATATAGGGTCGAGGTTAACCGCTTGCCATGGGAGGCCGCTACAACAGATGGTGATCACGCCTTGGCAGGCGTTCAACATCCGCGACAATCGCGGGCAATATCATGGAGCATGCAGGCTGATCCAGCTGTCAGACAGACAGCAGGCGCTGGTTCGGGTCGCGAAGCCTCAGAAAAGCTTGGTGAACCAGTTCTCGTGCTTGTTTTCCGGCAGCGCCAGCGGTGCCTCGGGCGACGGCTTGCGATATTCCGACGGCGGTTCGATGAGATATTTGCGGACCGGCACGCCGTTTTCGTCGAGGTTCTTCGCATCGCTCGGAAGGACCGCCTTCTGGCCTTTCATTTCGGCCGGCGTCAGGCGGCGTCCCGACTGTTCCATCGTGTCGACATCGCGGTTGTACGGACGGCGTGCCCGAGCGCTTTGGGCCATTTCCGGCGTCAGTGCGCCTTCCTGCAACTCGTCATGGGACAGACGCTCGCCCGCCCGTGAGTCGCGCCGTGCGCTTTCCTTCTCGAAGCCTTCGATCAGCATCTGCCGATCGCGCTGTTCCGGCGAGACCGGCCACTGGCCGGCAGCAGCCGTTGTGGCGTTGCCATCTTCCGGCGGCGGCAGTTCGCTCGACGGCGGCACGGCAAGCGGCGAGCGCGGCTTGTAGCGGATCGGTTCACGGCGCGGATCGACGCCGCCGATACCTTCCATGATGCGGCGCATCACGCCTTCGTCGACAGACTCGTTGTAGCGATCCTCATCGGAGAACCCGCTGGTACCAACCATCGCTCCGCATCCGCCGAGCGACAGCGCAATCCCCACAGCCATGACAGCCGAAAAACCACGAACCCAATTCACTTCAACCGCCACAGGGGATTCTCCTTGGCCCAAAAGGCCAACCGCTATGCTCTCAGCCCGCCCGAATTCCGAGCACTCTCTCATACTCTAATGACCGCTCTTTGCGGCATCATTCGGGCGATGAACGAGCGAGTCATACAGGAGGCCGGCCACACCTGCAACGATCCAGACATCGGCAAGGTTGAAGACGTACCAGGAGAAGCTGCCGAAATGAAAATGAAAAAAGTCCGCAACGGCACCGTAAACCAGCCTGTCGATGCCGTTGCCGAGCGCACCGGACAGCACCAGCGCGATGGAAAGCGCCGGGAATAGGCGTGCCGTGCGCCACAGCCAGATGGCGAGAACGACACAGGCGATCACGGTGAAGCCGGCCAGCAGCCAGCGGCCGAACCCGGTCTCGGTCTGGAACAGGCCGTAGCTGATGCCGCGGTTCCAGACCATGACGAGATCGAGGAACGACGTGAGCTCGACCGGCCCGGTCTCGGCGACGCGGATGCCATAGAGCATCCACGCCTTGTGGCCCTGATCGAGCAGCAACCCGACAAGCGCGACGGCAAAACCGATCGCACTTGCACGGGACTGCGGCGCAAAGGCCAAGATTCAGCCTTCCTGCGGGGCGGCGGCGGCACGCGCATCGAACTCGCGCATGGCCCCGGCGTCACGCGGGCTGATGTCGGGATAGTCCGGGTCGGCGCCGACATCGGGCAACACCTTCCAGGAGCGGGCGCACTTCCTGCCCTCGGCGCGCTGGAACACCACCGACACGCCGGGCACCTCGTCGAGGCGGAAGGCATCGTGCGGGCCCTCGCCCTGAACGATCGTGATGTCGCTGGTGATGCAGATGTCGGCCATGTCGAGCCCTTCGAGCGCGACGGTGACGCCGGCATCGGCGACGAACACCTTCGGCGCGGCCTCGAGCGAGGAGCCGATGGTCTTCTCGCGGCGCTGGATCTCGAGCGCACCGGTGACGACGCGGCGAACGCTGCGCACCTTCGCCCATTTCGCGGCGAGGTCGTCGTTGCGCCATTCGGCCGGCAGCTCATCAAAGAGCTGCAGGTGCACCGAACCGTCGTCGGACGGATAGCGCGTCAGCCAGGACTCTTCCGCCGTGAACGGGATCATCGGCGCGAGCCATTTGACGAGGTTGTCGAACAGCTTGTTGATGACGAAGAGCGACGCCTTGCGCCGGACGCTGGAATACGGATCGCAGTAGAGCGCATCCTTGCGGACGTCGAAATAGAACGCCGACAACTCGACCGTCATGAAGTTAAACAGCGCAAAGAAGATCCGCTTGAAATCGAAATCGTCATAGGCCTTGCGGACCAGCTGATCGAGTTCGACGAGGCGGTGCAGCATGAGCCGCTCCAGCTCCGGCATGTCGGCCAGCGCCACTTCCTCGCCCTCGTAATGCGACAGCGAACCGAGCATCCAGCGGATGGTGTTGCGCAGCTTGCGGTAGGCGTCGACATTAGTCTGGATGATCTCAGGCCCGATGCGCAGCTCTTCGGCGTAATCCGACGACATCACCCACAGACGCAGGATATCGGCGCCGGACTTGTCGATGACGTCCTGCGGGAAGACCTGATTGCCGAGCGACTTCGACATCTTGCGGCCATCCTCGGCGACGACGAAGCCGTGGGTCAGAACCGCATCATACGGCGCGCGGCCACGGGTGCCGCAGCTTTCCAAGAGCGAGGAATGGAACCAGCCGCGATGCTGGTCGGAGCCTTCGAGATAGAGCGAGGCCGGCCATTTCAGGTCCGGGCGCTGTTCCAGGCAGAAGGCGTGCGTCGAGCCACTATCGAACCAGACGTCGAGGATGTCGTCGATCTTGTCGAACTCGTCCGCATTGTAGCCTTCGAGGAACCGCTCCTTGGCGCCATCGGCAAACCAGGCGTCGGCGCCCTCGGCCTTGAAGGCTTCGACGATGCGCTCATTGACCGCGTCGTCCTTCAGCACCTCGCCGGTCGCCTTGTTGACGAACACGGTGATCGGCACGCCCCAGGCGCGCTGACGCGACAGCACCCAGTCGGGCCGGTTCTCGATCATACCGCGCAGCCGGTTCTGACCGGCGGCCGGCACGAAGCGGGTGGCGTCGATGGCGCCGAGCGCACGGCCGCGCAGCGTATCCTTGCCAGCCGGGGCGGCAGCACCGTTCAGGCCGTAGCCGCCGAGATCGCGGTCCATCGACACGAACCATTGCGGCGTGTTGCGGAAGATGATCGGCTTCTTGGAGCGCCAGGAATGCGGATACTGGTGCTTCAGGCGGGCACGCGCGATCAGTGCGCCGGCTTCCACCAGCGCATCGATGACGCGCTTGTTGGCATCACCCTTCTTGCCGTTGTGGTCGATGACGCGACCGCCGTCGAAGCCCGGCGCGTCCTTGGTGAAGAAGCCCTCGGCGTCGACCGGATGCGGGATCGCGGAGGAGATCCCCTTTTCCTCGATCTCGGCCTTCTTCTCCATCCAGATGTCAAAGTCTTCGCCACCATGGCTCGGCGCGGTGTGCACGAAGCCGGTGCCGTCCTCGTCGGTAACGTGATCGCCATCCAGGAGCGGCACGGTGAAGTCGTAGCCGAGCGCGGCGAGCGGATGGGCGCAGGAAACACCGGCCAGTTCATCAGCCGTGACGTCGCGCACGCGCTCGAAGCTCTCGACACGGGCCGCCGCCATGACCTTCTCGGCGAGGCTGTCGGCGAACAGATACAGATCGCCGACCTTCGCCCAGTTTTCTTCCGCCGCGGCCGTCACCTTGTAAAGGCCGTAGGGGATGCGCGACGAATAGGAGACCGCGCGGTTGCCCGGGATCGTCCACGGCGTCGTCGTCCAGATGACGACGAAGGCGGGTTTCAGATCGTCCGGGCCGGCGGTCACCGGGAATTTCACGAAGATCGTGTCGGACTCGTAGTCGTAATACTCGACCTCGGCCTCGGCGAGCGCGGTGTGCTCGACGACCGACCACATCACCGGCTTCGAGCCGCGATAGAGCTGGCCCGAGGTGGCGAACTTCATCAGTTCCTTGGCGATCAACGCTTCGGAGTCGAAATACATCGTCGTGTAGGGCGTCTCGAAGTCGCCCTCGACGCCGAGGCGGCGGAACTCGCCGGTCTGCACCTTGATCCAGTGCTGCGCGAATTCGCGACACTCGTGCCGGAACTCGTTGATCGGCACGTCGTTCTTGTTCTTGCCCTTGGCGCGGTACTGCTCCTCGATCTTCCATTCGATCGGCAGGCCGTGGCAGTCCCAGCCCGGCACGTAATTGGAGTCGAAGCCGAGCATCTGCATGGAGCGGGTGATGACGTCCTTCAGCACCTTGTTGAGCGCCGTGCCCATGTGGATGTTGCCGTTGGCGTAGGGAGGACCGTCATGCAGGACGTATTTCTCGCGGCCCTCGGCGGTTTCGCGCAGGCGCTTGTACATCTCAAGGCGGTCCCAGCGGGCGATGAATTCCGGCTCCTTTTTCGGCAGGCCGGCGCGCATCGGGAAATCCGTCTTCGGCAGGAACAGGGTTTTCGAATAGTCGCGTTCGTTCGTATCGGTCATTGCAGGCTTTCGGACTCGTCTGGCGGCGCCGCAGCGGGCGCGCTCTCAGGAAATCTCTGAACTCTTTCACGGAGCGTAAGCCGGCCGAAGAGCATCAGGCGGGCTCGTCGCAATCCCCGGACCTTGGCGCGCGGGTGTGTTCCCCGCCTTACGCGAAGGCCGGGCAAATAATTCGCGGTATCGCCGCCATCAGACGGCAGGGTCGGGTCGATCGGTCGGTCATGGTGCGCTTCTTAGCAACACTCGGCGCGGGCGGAAAGCCCTGTTCTCCCAAGAAATGGCGCCAAAGCCCTGTTTCCTAGTGCGCCTTGCCGGCCTGGCGTTCGCGGTGCGCGATGTAGAGGCCCGAGCCGACGATCAGCGCGATGCCGATCCAGGTCATTGCGTCGGGCAGGTCGCCGAAGACGAAGAAGCCGAGCGCGGTGGCCGCCACGATCTCGAGATAGTTGAGCGGGGCGAGCACGACGGCCGGCGCGCGCGTGAACGCCAGCACGACGAGGAAGTGGGCGCCGAAGGAAATCCCGCCGATGACGACCATCAGGCCGAGCTGGGTCGTATCGGGCATCAGAAAGATCGCGCCGGGGACGGCCAGCATGGTGGTGGCAAACAGCGCCGTACCGAGCAAGGCCGAGCCGTAGATCGCACCGAGCGTCATCAACGAGAGGATCGACGCCGTGCCCGAAAGCTTGCGCGTCAGGATCAGGTAGAAGGCGAAGCAGGTCGCCGCCCCGATCGGCAACAGGCCGGCGAGACCGAACACGCCCGCTCCCGGGCGGATGATGAACAGCGCACCGACGAAGCCGACGGCGACCGCCGCCCAGCGCCGTGGCCCGACGGATTCGCCGAGGAACAGCGCCGACAGCATGGTCAGGATCATCGGCTCGACGAAGAAGATCGCGATTGCGTCGGCAATCGGCAGCGTCTTGACGGCGGTGAAGAAGAACAGCGTGGCGGCGGCAATGAAGGCACCGCGCAGGATGTGTAGCCCGAGGCGGCGCGGGAAGAGGGTGAGACTGCGGCCGAGAATGACGGCGACGGCGACCGCGAAGACACCCTGGAAGACGAAGCGCGACAGCGCCACTTCGAGCGGCGGCACGGTCTGGCCAAGGTATTTGGCAATCGCGTCCATCACCGGCACGAGGAACATCGCCGAGGACATGAAGAGGATGCCGCTCATATTGGACGCGGCCGGCCCTTCAGCGCCGTGTTGCCCGGGCGAGTTCAATGGTGAGCTTGGGGGCGAATGCGGCGGCTTCGGCACGGGCTTTCCTTTCGCGGCGGGGCCGCAAGGAAAAGCCCCTACCCGCTTTGAACACGGGTTTTGCCGCTCGGCAAGCCCGGCTGGCGCATGCCCTGCCTGCACCTGCGGGATAGTTGCCTCACGCGACCGCCCCCTGATGATCCAAGGTTGTCGCGGCTTCTATCGGCTGGCATGGTGCGCCCGATGATTTGCGGAGCGGCGCCGCAGACCAAAACGTCTGAATGCGGACGGTGTCGCGTCCCCCTTATGTGTTTGCCGTTGCGCGTTCGCGCGGCGGCTGGGAGGCCCACCGAACGATGCGCATTCTTTTCCTGCACAACAATTTTCCCGCCCAGTACCGCCGCATCATGGCCTATCTCGGCCAAGAGCCGGGTATCGAGATGGTCGCCGGTACGCTCGGCACGAACCAGCAGTCGATCCATATCAGCCGCATCAACTACGCACCGCACCGCGAGGTGACGCAGCAGATCCACCCGGCAGCGGCGCCGATGGAATCGGCGATCCTCAACGCGCAGGCCGTGTTCAAGGCGTTCTATCCGCTGAAGCAGCGCGGTTGGGTGCCCGATGTGGTGTGCGCCCACTCGGGCTGGGGCCCGTCGCTGTTCATCCGCGACCTTTGGCCGGAAACGAAGCTGCTCTCCTATTACGAATGGTATTATCACCCGACCGGGTCGGACGCCGACTTCCTGCCGGGCGACGCGCGCAGCGAGGACGACGATGTGCGCACTCGCATGCGCAACGCGCCGATCCTGCTCGATATCGCCAACATGGACTGGGGCGTGTGCCCGACGCGCTGGCAGGCGAGCCAGTTCCCCGACCACCTGACGAGCCGCATCTCGGTGCTGCATGACGGCGTCGACACCGACTATCTGCAGCCGGATGCGGACGCCACCGTAACGGTTGGCGACAAGACCTTTGGCGTCAAAGACGAGGTCATCACCTATGTGGCGCGCGGCATGGAGCCCTATCGCGGCTTCCCGCAGTTCCTCGAAGCGCTCGCCAAGGTGCAGAAGGAACGGCCGAACGTGCATGCGCTGATCGTCGGCCAGGACCGGGTCGCCTATGGCCGCAAGCGCGCCGACGGCAAGACCTACAAGGAACACGCGCTCGCAACCCTCGACCTCGATCTCGAGCGCACGCATTTCATGGGGCTGGTGCCATTCGACACGTTCCGCGCCGTGGTGCAGATCTCGAGCGTGCACGTCTATCTGACGGTGCCGTTCGTGCTGTCGTGGTCGATGATCGAATCCATGTCCTGCGGAGCGCTGGTGCTCGGCTCCGACACCGCGCCGGTGCGCGAGGTGATCGAGGACGGCAAGAACGGGCTGCTGGTCGATTTCTTCGACACCGACGCGATTGCGGCTCGGATCAACGAGGCGCTCGACAAGCAGAAGAAGATGAAACCGCTGCGTCAGGCCGCACGGCAGACCGTGCTCGAACGCTACGCGGCGCGCAATCTTGTGCCGGCTCATCGCCAGCTCATCGTCGACGTTGCCAACGGCACGCTGCCGCGCAAACGGCAGGACTAGCACCAGCCGGATAAGCCGGATAGCCGGCACGCTCAGCGGCGCCAGAATTCCGGATCGAGCACGACCAGCACGGTGAACAGTTCGAGCCGCCCCATCAGCATGGCAAGCGCGAAGATCCACTTTGCGCCATCGGACAGCGTGGCGAAATTGCCCGCCGGGCCGATGATCTCGCCGAGCCCCGGACCGACATTGCCGACGGCCTGGGCCGCACCGGTCAGCGCGGTCACCAGATCCAGCCCGAAGAAGGTGAGGATCAGGGTGAAGAAGCCAACAGAGCCAAGATAGGCGACGAGGAAGGCGAGTACCGACATGGCGATGTCGGGCGACAGCGGAATGTTGTTGTAGTTGGTCGAGAGAATGCGATGCGGCCGCACCATGCGGCGAAGATGATTGCGCAGCATCCCCGCGAACACGATGAAACGGAAGATCTTGATGCCGCCGGCCGTCGACCCCGTGCAGCCGCCGACGAAGGTGAGCAGGAACACGATGCCGACGATGGGGGCGCCGAGCATGGTGTAATCGCCATAGGCGAAGCCGGTCGTGGTGGTAATCGAGGTGAAGTTGAACGCTGTCAGCGTGACCGCCGTTTGCAGGGGAATACCCTGGGCGATGGCAAGGTAGATCGCGGCGACGAGCGAAACGACGGCGAGGAAGCGAAACAGCGTGATGACCTGCGGGTCACGCCACAGAGCGAGCGGACGGCCCCTCAGCGCCTGGATGATCAATGTGAAGGGCAAGCCGCCGGCGAACATGAAGATTGTCCCGATCCACACGGTCACCGGATTGGTGAAAAAGGCGAACGAGGCGTCATGGGTGGAAAAGCCGCCCGTCGACAGCGTGGTCATGGCGTGGTTGATCGCGTCGAACCACGACATCTCCGTCAGGTAGAAGCCGAGTGCGCACAGCAGGGTAAGAAACAGGTAGGTGCTGGCAAGCAGGCGGAAGAACTCGCTCGCCCGCGGCACGATCTTTTCGCTGCGGTCGGAGCTCTCGGTCTTGAAGAGTTGCATGCCGCCGACCTGCAGATAGGGCAGCAGCACGATCGCCATAACGATGATGCCGACGCCGCCGAGCCATTGCAGGATCGAGCGCCACAAGAGCAGCCCCGGCGGCTGATGGTCGAGGCCGCTCAGCACAGTCGACCCGGTGGTGGTGACGCCGGAGACCGCCTCGAAGGCAGCATCGACATAAGGCACGCCGATATGCAGGAAGGGCAATGCGCCGAATGCGGGCAGCGTCGTCCAGGCAAGGGTCGTCAACAGAAAAGCCTGGCGGATTGTCAGCCCTTCCCTCAACTCATTGTGCGAGGACACGACAAGGAGAAGGCCCGCCGTCCCGGTGAACAACGCCGAACCGACGAACCCGACCCAGTCGGAATTGTCGACCGCAAGGTCAACCATCGCCGGAATGAGCATCGACGTTGCGAGACCGAAATAGAGAAATCCGAGAATGAACAGGACCGGACGGATATTCATCGCCTGATCGCAGCCTCAGTTGTAGCGGATGCGGCGGAGCTTAGTCGGCTTTGCGCGTGCGCGGCAAGCCAGCCTGCCGATTGGTCTCAGCCGGAAAAGGTCAGCGCCAGATCGAGCGGCGAGAGCGGCTGCATGGCGGCGATCGCGGCGCGCGCCTCCTCGCTGTCGCGATCCATCTGCTCGATCAGGGCTTCGGCGCTGTCGAATTTCTGTTCGCCGCGCAGATAGGAGACGAAAGCAACGTCGACGATCTCGCCATAGATGTCGCCCTTGAAATAGAACACGAAAACCTCGAGCAGCGGGATGCCGTCGCCGAAGGTCGGGCGGCGGCCGTAGCTTGCGACGCCATCATGCATGACACCGCCGATCCGGATCTTGACCGCATAGATGCCGTGCGCGAGACCGCAATCCTCCGGCAGTTTCATATTGGCGGTCGGGTAGCCGAGCGTGCGGCCGCGCTTGTCGCCATGGACGATCTCGGCCTCGACGAACCAGCGATAGCCGAGCAGCGCGGCAGCCTCGGTCACGTCGCCCTGTTCGAGCGCGGCGCGGATGCGGCTCGACGAAATGCCCTCGCCGCCCTCGTCGCCGAAAGCCGGAACTATCGTGACGCCGAAGCCGTGGCGCTTGCCGGCGTCCTCAAGGAAGGACGGCGAGCCGGCACGGCCCTTGCCGAAGTGGAAATTGTAGCCGACGACGACATGACGAGCGCCGAGCGCACCGACCAGAATGTCGCTGACGAAGGTCTCCGCCGTCTGGCCGGCGAAATCGCGGTCGAAGGGAACGATGACGATGCCGTTGAGGCCGGCCGCTTCGACGACGCGTGCCTTGGCGGGCGCCGGAGTCAGGCGGAACAGCGGCACGTCGGGCCGAAAGACGACGCGCGGATGCGGCTCGAAGGTCATGGCGACGGCGGGCGCCCCGAGGGCTCCGGCCTGTTCCACCGCAACGCTGAGCACACTCTGGTGGCCACGGTGGACGCCGTCGAAATTGCCGATCGCGACGACGCCGCCGCGAACGCTATCGGGCACGGCGGCAAGGCCGTCGACGCGGGCAAAGGCCGGCTGGCGCACACTATATGAGGCGGACATCGCGGGTGGACCTTTCGGCAGGCATGGGCGGATGCGGCGCGACCCTGCCCACTCAGTCCGTCAAGGTCAAGTGGGAAGCTTGATCGCTCCGCGAGCCGGCACCTTGACCATCGCCTCGCCGTCGAGCACCACGCGGTCCTCCACCCGGCATTCGCAATGCAGGCGGGCACGATGGCCCTTGGCGATGAGTTCGATCACTTCGACGATGACGGTGACCTCGTCGCCGATGCGCACCGGCGCCTTGAAGTTCAGCGTCTGCGACATGTAGATCGCGCCCGGGCCCGGCAGGCGGGTACCGAGAACCGCCGAGATCAGGCTGGCGGTGTAGAGACCGTGCGCGATGCGCGCCTTGAACGGCGTGCGGGCGGCAAAATGCTCCGACAGGTGGATCGGATTGCGGTCACCCGACACTTCGGCAAAACCGACCACGTCGGACGCCAGAACCGGCTTGATGAAGGTCTCCTTCATGCCAACCGACAGGTCTTCGAAAAACAGCGTTCTCAGTTCCAGCACGGCGATGCTTCCCTTGGATTTCTTGTGGGCCGAACGCTAGAGGCGAGCGGTGGGTAAAAGCAATACGGCTTTCGGGGTATCGGCTGGTTCCATGACGCCTAGACTCGGGGCCCCAGAGTCTTCGCAACAGCCTTACTCGGTAAAATTTTCCGAGTTAACGCTCTTTTCAATCCCTTGCGCTAGTTTACAGCGGGGTGCGGGGAAAAGACTGAAGAAATCGACCCCGTAGTGTGCGTCTTAGCGCTGAAGCCCGCGTAACTTGGGCCTGTGTGCAAGTAAATGGAGTAGACAATGGCGCTTGATCTTTCGATGCCGGTGCTTGTGGTCGATGATTACAAGACCATGATCCGTATTATCCGCAATCTCCTCAAGCAGCTCGGGTTCTCCGACGTCGACGACGCGGCGGATGGAACCGAAGCGCTGGCGAAGATGCAGCAGCGCCGTTACGGACTGGTGATCTCCGACTGGAACATGGAGCCGATGACCGGCTACGAGCTGCTCAAGCAGGTGCGCGGCGACGCGACGCTCAGCAAGACGCCGTTCATCATGGTGACCGCCGAATCGAAGACGGAAAACGTCATCGCGGCCAAGAAGGCCGGCGTGAACAACTACATCGTCAAGCCGTTCAATGCGCAGACGCTGAAGGGCAAGATCGACGCCGTGTTCAGCGCCGAATAAGGCCGGACGCACTTCGACCTTTCAGACGGAACGGATGCGGCTTGACGGTCGCGACCAAAAGGCAACGGGGTAATTTGCCCGCTGCTCGGGGACGAACGTATGTCAACTAGTCAGAAAACCCAGAGCGTCCTGCGCGTCATCCAGTTTCTGGAGCGCCGCAAAGCGCAGGCAGGCGAGGTGTCGATCGGGGACGTCATGCAGCTCGCCGAGGTGATGGCCGATTCCTACAAGGACTTCTTCTCGTCCTTCGACGGTGTCGTCTATCAAGAGCTCGTTTCGATCGCCGACGAAATCGCGACCATGAAGAACGAGCTGGTGCACCTGCGCGCCGACGACATGAAGCACAATCGCATTCCCGATGCCGGGCGCGAGCTTGATGCCATCGTCGAGGCGACCGAGGAAGCTACCAACACGATCATGAATGCGGCCGAGGAACTGATGGGCGCGGACCCGTCGGATACCGACGCGTTCCAGGCACTGGTCAGCGACAAGACCATCGAGATCTTCGAAGCCTGTTCGTTCCAGGACATCACCGGCCAGCGCATTTCCAAGGTCGTGTCCACGCTCAACCACATCGACGAGCGGCTCGACACGCTGATGAACAAGCTGAAGATGCCGGAAAACCTGCCGCCTCTCGAGGAAAGCAATTCGGAAAAGCGCCAGCGCGAACTGCTCCTCAACGGGCCGCAGATGAAGGGCGACGCAATCGTGCAGGACGATGTCGATGCGCTTCTGGCCGACGACACGGTCGGCGCGCAGAACGAGATCGACAAGCTGTTCGACTGAGCGCCCACGGGCCTACTGAATTAAAAAAGGGCGTCCCGGTTCGGGGCGCCCTTTTCGTTTTTGCCGTCATGCCTGCGAGGGCTGAGACTACCAGGCGAGCTTGGGGATGATCGCGGCGACCGCGAGACCTTCGTCGGCGAGCCGGGTGCGCACCTTGTCCTGATCGGGATTGTCGGCGTCGCCGAAATCGGCGGCATGAATGCCGGCCGATATAAACAGCGTATCGAGCCCCTGCCCGACGGCGCCGGCGACATCGGTCTTCAGCCCGTCGCCGATTGCCAGGATATCGCTCTTGTCCAACGCCGTGCCGGCCAGTTCGGAGATCCGCGCAAAGGCATTGGCGTAGATCGGCGCGTGCGGCTTGCCGAGGATGACCACCTCGCCGCCGAGATCGGCATATTCCCTGGCCAGAGCACCGGCGCACCACACCAGCGTGTTGCCACGCTCGACGACGATGTCGGGATTGGCGCAGACGAAACGCAGGCCACGCTTGACGAGGGCGTCGAGCCTTTCGCGGTAGTCCTCCGGGCTCTCGGTCTCGTCGTCGACAAGACCGGTGCAGACGACGACATCGGCCTCCTCGGCGCCGACCAGCGTCATCGGACTGTCTTCGTAGAGGGTCAGGTCGCGATCCGGGCCGATATGGTGGATGCGGAGCAGGCCCTTTTCGAGCAGCAGCGCACGGGTCGCATCGCCCGAGGTGACGATGCCGTCATAGGCGTCGCGCGGCACGCCGAGGCCGTCGAGCTGGCCGTAGATCGGGCCGGACGGCCGCGGAGCGTTGGTCAACAGCACCACCGTGCCGCCCTCGGCGCGGTACTTCACCAGCGCCTCGCAAGCGGGCTCGAAGGCGCGCACGCCGTTGTGCACGACGCCCCAGACGTCGCAGAGGATGCCACGGTAGCGCCCGGCTATCGCCGAGAGACCGGACAGGAAAGGGATCGGTTCGTTGGTCATCATCTGCGCGGGTAACGGCTTGGCAAGCCGAGGTCAAGCGGCAAGCACGGCCGCGCAGCGCTTCCAGGCAGTCAGAACGGTGGCGATCGCCAGCATGACGAAAATGCCGTCGAGTGCGACCCAGGGGATTGGAAACAGGGCTACCGCGACAGCCAGCGTGCCGATGACGAAGGCGCGGTCGGACTTGCCCATCGGGCCGTCATAGCGCCGCCCCGCCCCAAGCGCCTGAGCGAGCACGCCGGCGAACTCGGTGATGATCGCTCCGATGACGAAGAAAACGATCGGCACTGCGGCGGCCCCGTAGGGCGCGAGCGCGGGGACCAGCGCCAGATAAAGCGCGAGATCCGACAGCACGTCGGCGACTTCATTGAGGATCGCGCCGAGCTGGCTTTTCTGGTCGTGCTCGCGGGCCAGCATGCCGTCGATTGCGTTGAGCGCCATGCGCACGAAAAGAACGAGCGGCAGCAGTAGCAGCGAGGCCTTGAAGCCGGCAGAGACCGCGAGCAGCAGGGCTGCGAGCAGCGACAGGCCGAGGGCCGCAAGCGTGACCATGTTGGCAGTCACGCCAGCCTTCGCCAATGAGACGACGAGTGGACGCAGGAACGCCTGAAAACGCGGTTTCAGATCGTAGATGCTGGCCATCGTCTCCTCGCTCGCCGGTATCGTTGCGATCGGAATCATAGCCGATCCGGCGATGTGGATCGACCGCGGAACGCGTTGTTTGCCCGCGTTTTCTTGTCCAAAAAGTCTGACAACTTTTTGGGAAAGCGCTGTCGCCTTTTGCCCTCCGCGTTTTCTTGTCCAAAAAGTCTGACAACTTTTTGGGAAAGCGCTGTCGCCTTTTGCCCACCGCGTTTTCTTATCCAAAAAGTCTGACAACTTTTTGGGAAAGCGCTAGACCGGCGGCACCTCGGCAGGCGCCACCCGCTGGGTCTTGGCCGAGCGGATGACGATCAGCCCGGCAACGACGATCAGCGCGGCGCCGACCAGCGTCGTGTCACGCGGCATTTCGGCGAAGAACAGATAGCCCCAAAGGCTGGCCCACAGGAAGGCGCTGTATTCGATCGGTGCAAGGGTCGCCACCGGCGCGCGCGCAAGCGCGTGAGACAGCAGGAAGAAGCCGCTCGTCCCGCAGGCGCCGATCGTCGCATAGACTACCCAATGTTCGGGCTGGATCGGATGCCAGACCAACAGCCCCGGCAGCGCCGAGACCACGGTCCCGCCGATGGTCTGCATGAGGATGATGGTGACGATGGGATCGCCACGGGTGCGGGCGCGGATCGTCACCATGGCGACGGCGTAAAACAGCGCGGCGGCGAACGCCAGGCCGAGGCCCATTGCGAGTTGCTCAAACGGCTCGTCGAGCGTTTCCGCGGCAAGCGTGCCCGAGCAGATCACGACGACACCGACGAGACCGAGCAGGATCGCGACAGCCGCGCTGCGGGGAACCGGCTCCTTCAGCATGACCCAGCCGAGCACGGAAATGACCAGCGGGGCGGTGAAGAACAGCGACGTTGCCAGCGCCAGCGGAATGAACTGGATCGCCTTGAAGAAGCATACACCGGCGCCGACGACGAGAATGCCGCGCAGGCCATTGGCGCGGATGACCGGCCAGCTCGGGAACTCGGGGCGCAACGCAAGAACGAACGGAACAATGGCGACAAGGCCGGCGACATAGCGCAGGAAGGTGATCTGCCAGACGGGATAAAACGGCCCGATGGTCTTCACCAGCGCATCCATCAACGAGAGGATGCCGATGCCAAACACCATCATCAGGACCGGCAGAAGGCGCGCCATGTTCGAACCTGTCAGGGCTGAGCGGAAGGGCGACGCCACAAGGGCAGCGCTGATCGACCCAGCGAATGTGCCGCGAGAATGCGGAAAACGAAATACCCGCCGGCGAGCCCGGCGGCGAACCCAAACAAAAACCGGGGCGCCATGCACCCCGGTTCAACCGGCATCGACGCCCGCACCGTCGATACATCCTATGAGTGCAGAGGGGAAGAGTGTTTCACCCGTCACACCCGGAAATTTTCAACTTTCGTATGATTTCCGCGCGTTCAGTTAGCGCTTCCTTCACCCGGGCGCGGCTTCGGCTTGCCGGAATCGACCGTGAACGGCAATTCGAACGCACCGGACTTGTCGGAATGGGCATCGCGCAGGGTGATCGCAACGACGTAGTCGCCGGCGCTGAGACCTTCGAATACGAAGCTCAGCGAGAGATGAAAAGCGCGTTCCGGTCGCGCAGAAACGTGCGACAGCCGACTGACGTCCTTCTGGGCGGCGAGGATCTGGCCGCCCGCGGTGCGCAGTTCGAGGTCGGCATCGAGATCGATGGCAAATCCCTTGTCGGTTTCGCCGTAGCCATAGCCGAGCGGCTCGGCATAGAGCATGATCTGGTCACTGGGAGAGAACACGTTGCTTTCACGCGCCGTGAAACGGCCATAACCATCGGCCGCACCGTCGGTGAACGTCGCCTTGGCGAAGCTGAGCGGCATCGCCGTCCAGGTCGCGTCGTAGACGGCCTCGGCGGCCGTCAGCGCGGCGACCGGCTGACCGTTCTGCAAGCTGTTTTCGACCTCGATCGCTTTGTTGACGATATCGCCGGCCAGTGCAGGCCCGAAACCAACCGCGGCGAAAGCCAAGGCGGGCAACAAAGACGCCTTTTTGATCATTATCCCCAGCAACCCATTTGATGTTTCTTTGGTTGACGAGGGATTTACACGCCTTGTTCACGCATCACAATGATTTGCTGGACAAATTTTTCGTCACGGTAAACCGCGAAGTGCCGTCGGTCAGGGCTGATGACTGCGCTCGGTCCAGGATTGACGTTTGCGGTAGATCGTCGAAGGAGCGATTTCGAGGGCGGCGGCGGCGCGCGAAATATTGCCGTCGAAGGCGGCCAACGCCTGTTCGATGATATCCCGCTCCTGCTGCCAGAACGGCGCGATCGCCGCTGCGCTGTGGCGCGAAAAGCCCGGGGCGGAGAGATAACCCCCTTGCTCGCCAAGGAAAATCGGCTGATCGGGTGCGGCGGGCAGAGCACCCGCGAGCATCGCCGCTTCAATCGTTTCGCCGTCGTAGAGCACCACGGCCCGGCGTATGACGTTTTCGAGCTGACGGACATTGCCCGGCCACGCGTAAGTGACGAGACGGTGCTCCACTTCGCTTGAGAAGCCGGTGAAAGAACGCCCTTCCTCGGCAGAAAACCGGGCGAGGAAATGATGCGCCAGTGACAAAATGTCATCGACGCGCGCGCGCAACGGCGGCACGTGAACCGGCAAAACGTGCAGCCGGTAATACAGATCCTCGCGGAAACGACCCGCCGAGACCTCATCGAGGATGGTGCGGTTGGTGGCGGCAACGAAGCGCACGTCGACCAGCCGGCTGCGGCTGTCACCGAGGCGGCGCACCACGCCGGTCTGGATGAAGCGCAAGAGCTTGGCCTGCAGGGCGAGATCCATCTCACCGATCTCATCGAGAAACAGGGTGCCGCCATCGGCCAGTTCGGCGGCGCCGGCGCGATCTTCCGAGGCTCCGGTGAAAGCGCCGCGGACGTGGCCGAAGATCTCGCTTTCCATCAGTTCGCGCGGGATGGCGCTACAATTGATGGCGATGAAGGGGGCATCGGCGCGGCCCGAATGGGCATGGATGGCTTCGGCGCAGAGTTCCTTGCCGGTGCCGGATTCTCCGGTGATGAAAACGGGGGCACGGGAAGCCGCGATGCGGCGCACCTGATCGTACAGACCAAGCATCAGCGGCGACGAGCCGACAAAGCCGGCGAAATCATTTGCGACTGGCGACGGTCGGCCGGCCGTCGCACGGGTATCGATCACGGCCTGGTGCCGGCGGCGGCTGCAGGCTGCGAAACGCTCGATGAGCGCCGTCGCGGAAAGCGGTTTGACGATGAAGTCGTGCGCACCGGCGCGCAGCGACTCGATGGCGCCGGAAACCGACCCGCTTGCGGTAACGGCGAAGACGACGGCATCGGGGAGCAGAGGAACGAGAGCACCGAGCGAATCCGCGCCACCGATCGCATCAAGATCGACAACGGCGAGATCGAAGTCTTCCGCGCGGGCCAGACGGCGGGCACCGGCGAGCGTATCGGCGACGACGGTCGCTTCTACCCCGGCGGCTGTTTCAAGCCCGGAAAGAAGCACCCGTTTTGCGGCTGGATCGGATTCAAGAACGAGGATGCGGACGTTTTCGGCCGGACCTCGCAAGACTGACATGACGAAACGGACCCCCACTGCGAACGACGTCATGGTTAATCATCCATGACCTCAATCCGTTTTGCGCCAACAGGGTAAAGAAAGCGTTTCCGCGAGCGCCGAAGGACGGCGGAGTGCCGACCGGAACGCCAGGCCGAACGGCGGCCGTTACGGTTCCTTAACGCTACCGGCTCACCGGAAGTAAATCCTTTTTCTGTAACGTTGTTTTTCCAAGACGAGATTTTTCAGGGGTACGGCGGGGTCTTGCGGACAATCGCAGACGCCGTAGACGGAGGATCGACGTGGACAGCCACGCCGCAACAAAGCCGCCAGAGCAAGTGGAGGCGACTGACGAGGTGCCGGTGCATGACGCCGTGCACCTGCAGGCGCGCGAGACCGCGCGCAGCGGTCTGCGCGTGCTGACGGTCTACGGATTGCGGATCGCCGGCGCCGGCGTCGGTTTCGTCGCCCAGATCGCCCTTGCCCGCTGGTTGAGCGCGGCCGAATACGGCATCTACGCCAACATCATGGTCTGGCTTATGCTGATCGGCGGCTGGCTTTCGCTTGGCCTTGGCGCGGCGATGATGCGTTTCGTTCCCGAATATAAGGCGCTTGCCCGGTTCGACCTGTTGCGCGGCCTGCGCCGGCTTTCGCTCGGTGTGGCGTTCAGCCTGTCGTCGCTGATCGCGTTGATCGCCATCGCCGTGCTGAGCCAGAGTGGCGATTCCATTGCGCCGACCTACCACAAAGCGCTGTTCTATGCTGCGTTCTGCCTGCCGTTCCTGGCGCTGACGGAGGTCAATGACGGCTTCTGCCGCGGCAATGGCTGGCCGGTACGCGGCATGGCGCCTTCGCTGCTGCTTCGTCCGGTCATGCTCGTGGCCGGCGTTGCGATTGCGATCGCGGTCTACGGCAGAGATGCGACGGCGGAAGACGCCATGGCGTTGATGCTGGTCGCGGTGGCGGCAACGGCGGTCGTGCAGGCCTTTGTCGCCCGCCACGGCGCCCGCGAATCGATCGGCCTGGGATCGACGGAATATTCCATGCCGTCCTGGCTCGGTGTCGCGATCCCTCTCGTGATGGTCGAGGGTCTCCTGCACCTGATGAACAATGTCGACATCGTGCTGGTGGGCGCCCTGCTCCCGGCGGAAAACGTCGGCCACTACTACGCGGCGACGCGGATCCTGATGCTGGTCGGGTTCGTTCCCGTCGCCGTCATCGCGGTGATGGCGCCGCGGTTTGCCCACTTCGCCGCAACCGACGATCACGACGGGCTTGCGCGCGCGGTCAATCAGGCTGTCACGCTGTCCTTCTGGCCGGCGGCGATCATGGCGCTCGGCATCGTTGCTGCCGGACCGCTCTTGCTGGCGGCTTTTGGAACCAGTTTTTCCGCAGCCTATCCGGCGCTGATCATCCTGACCGTTTCGGCCGTTGCGCGTTCGGCTATCGCACCCGCGCAAACAATGCTCGTCATGACCGGGCATCAGCGCACCGGGATGGCCATTCTCGGCGCCGCAGTGATCGCCAACGCCGGTTTCAATCTGGTGATGATCCCGGCGTTCGGGATCACCGGTGCGGCGCTCGCGACCGCGACCGCGATGCTGCTTGAACTGCTGCTGTCGACCATCGTCATCCGCCGAAACTTCGGCTTCCAACCCGTTCCGACACTCGATATCGGCCAGCTTCGCGCGCTGCTGCGCAGCGTGCTTGCGCGTTCACCGATGTCCCAGAAGAAATGCCAAGAGGTTTAGGAGTGCTCATCCAAGGCCGAACCGCTCTCGACACCGCAGCGGACCCCCGTTCCGGGTCCCGTAGCGCCGAGTCCCGGGCTGCCGCTCAGGTCGCCGCCCCTGAGGGATTCCGCGCCGAAATCGTTCCGCTCGCCGACATCGCAACGGTCTTCGCAGCGCTGGAGCGTCTCGCCCACCGCGCCGGGGAAGCCAATGTGTTCTTCGAGCCGACCGTGCTGGAAGCCGCGATGGCTGAAGTCCGCCGCACCAAAGGGCTGTTTCTGGTGCTGGTCTGGGACGACGCCGGCGGCGATGAAACAGACGGCGATGAACGGGTGCTTGCCGGCGCTATGCCGATCGAACTCGCCCGCCACCGCTGGGGGCCGTGGCTTTCGGCGACGCAGGTCTGGAACCACCGCATGGGCGTTCGCGGCACACCGCTGATCCTGCCCGGGCGCGGCACGGCCTTCTGGATGCATGCGCTTGACGCAATCGCGGCCGCCGGGTTCCCGCGCATCCTCTTGATGCACACGATGAAAGCCGACGGCGAAGCCATGCGCGGTCTCGAGGCCGCCACCCAGCGCAGCGACCGGCATTTCTCCGTGGTCAACCACACGCCGTATATCTCGCTCAACACCGATCTCGACGGCGAGGCCTATCTCAAGGCATCACTCAGTGCGCGGCGCTACCGCCGTTCCGAAAAGGCGCGGGAGTCGCTCGGCAAGACCGGCGTTCTGGAACGCAAGCTCTACACCACCGAGTCCGAAGTGCTGCCGGCGTTCTGCCAGTTCCTCGAACTCGAGGCCGCCGGATGGAAGGGCCGCGAGGGCACCGCGATCCTGCGCAAGCCCGACGCGTTGCGCTTCTTCCTCAAGGTAATCGCCACCTTCGCCCGCCGCGGGGACGTGCAGGTCGATACGCTCGAACTCGACGGTCGGCCGGTCGCCATGTCGGTCGCGGTCACCAGCGGCAAAACGGCGTTTTGCTGGAAAACGGCCTATGAGGAATCCCTGTCGAAATACACACCGGGCTATCTGACCGTGATGGACGTGACGCGGCGGATCGTCGACGATCCGTCGATCATCGGCGCCGATTCCTGCACCGAGGCGGGCCATTCGATGATGGAAAGCCTGTGGTCGGAAAAAAGCGATGCCGCCGACATCCTCATCGACACGCGACCGGCCAGCACCGGGATCGCCATCGCCATTGCCGAACGCCTTGAAAAAGGCCGGCGGCGGCTCCGGGGTACGGCGAAAAAGGTCTACCACGCCCTGCGCGGGCGGCTCGCAGCGTTGCGCTGACCGCGGCTGTTTCCCTCAAGTATCAGGCGCAAGGCACAAAAAAGAGCCGGCACGGTGGGGCAACACCGCGCCGGCGGGCCGTTGTGCCGACTGGGGGTACGGCACGAACGACAGGCGGATCGTCTAGCCGGGCATCGGCGCGAGCCGCAGCTACGACCGAATACCGAAGGGTACGGGTCAAAGCGTCGGCGGCTGCACCGCAACACTGTTCAACGATGATAACGCGATTGCCGCTGCCGCGCCGTTCACAAGCGTTCACACTGAGGTGAAATGCCGGGCGGTGCCCCCCCGATCCGCAAATTGCCGGATCAGGCCGCAACCTCGTAGCCGGCATCCTCGATCGCTTCGACGAACTTCTCGCGCGGCGTCGCCGACTCAATCGCGACCTCGCCAGCTTCGAGGTCGATCGACACGCTGGCCGCGTCGTCGACTTCACCGACGGCGGCGGTGACGGCCTTGACGCAATGCTGGCAGGACATGCCGGAAACCTTGAGCGTGATCATTGGCTTGATCCTTTTTGAGGCATCGGCACACGCATCCAGAGGCTGTGCCGGAACTGATCCATTTGAGCGACGACAACCGCCCCCATAGGGTTTCCCGATCGGCGCCGCGCCCCCTTCTATCTGCGACTTCCAGTGACAGGAAGGTCAAGACCTTTGCAGCGCTCATAAAACCGGCGAACCAACCCGATGCACCGAGTTCCAAACCCGAACTGCCCGTCACACCGCGTTGCGAGGCATCGCGGGACCCGAAGCATGGGCGCATTTTTCGCCGAACGAGCCCTCGGCTGGGGATAAGCCGCCGCGGGGCGGTGCGCATTGCCGCGAAATCGCGCATCATTTCAGACGATTCGGTACGTCACCGTTCGTTGGAGAAGCCCCGAGGCATGGCCCGCATCGTTTCCATCTTCATTGTCATCTGCATGGCCGTCATTGCCGCGTCCGCCGGCATCGTCGCCCGTTTGCAGCTTGGCATGAGCGTGGGCGAGGCGCTGATCATCTCGATGATCGTGATGATGGCGATCACCGCGGCCTATCTCGAACAGAACCGCCGGCGCGATCAGGACCGTGTGATCGCCCGGTTCGAGGAGTTGTCGGGCCAGGTCGACGGTCTTGGCGACGACGTCACCAATCTGGAGAACCGCTTCGCGGTGGTGGAGGACAAGGGGTCGGTCGACGCCGGGGAACGCGTCGAGTCGCTCTATGGTGAAGTCGAGGTGTTCAGCGTGCTGGTCAAACAGCTCGCCGAGTCGCTTGCCGACCTCGAGGTTCGGGTCACCGAAATCGAGAATGCCGCGGTACGCGCAGCGACCCAGCAGGCAGCGCTTCCCGCGCCGGCCACCGGTATAATGCCGCCGGCCCCGCGCGGGCATTCGGCCGCCGCTCCTGCGGTTCGCAATAGCGATGACCACGCCCGGCGTCAGCGCGAGGCCGAGGAGCGAGCCGCGCGCGAGGAGCTGCTGCGCACCGTCCAGTCGGCGGTGATGGGCGACCGGGTCGAACTGCATCTGCAGCCGATCGTGACGTTGCCGCAGCGACGTACCCGCTTCTACGAAGCGTTGATCCGGCTGCGCGACGATGCCGACGTGATGATCTACCCGTCCGATTTCCTCGCCGCCACCGAAGCGGCCCGCGTGACGCCTCGGGTCGATCAGGTGCTGTTGCGGCGAGCCTTCAGCGTGGTGAAGCGTTTTGCGACAAGGGATCGCGGCCTCGGCCTGTTCTGCAATATCTCGCCGCTGTCGCTGGTCGATGCGCGCTGCTTCGGCGAGCTGATCGACCAGCTGAAATCCGTGTCTGAGGTCGGGCCGGCGCTGATCCTGGAACTGACCCAGGAGGGCTATCGCTCGATGGGGCCGCTCGAGACCGACGCGCTCGCCGAGTTGAAGGAATACGGCGTGCGCTTCGCGGTCGACAATGTCCGCGACCTGCGGATGGATTTCTCCGAACTGAATCGCACCGGCATCCGGTTCCTCAAGATCGCCGCCGAACGCCTGCTCGACCCGGAAGCGGTCAAAGGCACGGACATCCATCTCGCCGACCTCGCCGACCTTCTGGCACGCTACAAAGTCGAGCTGATCATCGACCACATCGAGACCGAGTCGCAGGTGCGCGACCTGCTCGACTATCAGCCGAAATTCGGTCAGGGCAATCTGTTCTCGCCGCCGAAGGCGGTGCGCAACGAAGTGCTGTCGACGGTGGCGCTCGGCGAACCGGCGCGGCGCGCTTCCGTCTGAGGTATATCCCGCTCTTGTGAAATGTTGGCGCGGCGCTACTTGCGGCCGAACAGCCGTTCGATGTCGGCGAGCTTCAACTCGACATAGGTCGGCCGGCCATGGTTGCACTGGCCGGACAGCGGCGTTGCCTCCATCTCGCGCAACAGCGCATCCATCTCTTCCGCCTTCAACCGCCTGCCGGCCCGCACCGAACCGTGGCAGGCCATAGTCGAGGCAATCGCGTCGAGCCGCTCGCGCACCCGCGTGGCGCTGTCCCATTCGGCGATGTCGTCGGCGAGATCGCGCACGAGCCCCTTGATGTCGGTATCGCCGAGCAGCGCCGGCGTCTCGCGCACCGCGACCGCTTCGGGGCCGAAGGATTCGAGCACCAGCCCCGCCTCGGCGAGCTCGTCGGCGCGCTCCAGCAGCCGCGCCACGTCATCGACTGGCAGGTCGACCACTTCCGGGATCAGCAGGATCTGCCGGCCGACACCCGTCTCCGCCATCGCCGCCTTCATGCGCTCATAGACGAGACGCTCGTGGGCGGCGTGCTGGTCGACGATGACGATGCCGTCCTCGGTCTGGGCGACGATGTAGGTCTCGTGCACCTGAGCGCGGGCCGCGCCAAGCGGGCGGGCAACGCGGTCTTCGGCAAGCGGCGCCGCATCTGGCCGGCGGTCGACGCTCGGCGCCGACACGGCATCGAACGCGGCCTGATCCTCGGCAAAACCGGTGGGTGCGCCGTAGGGCGGCGTAGCGCCCGGTGACGCCTCATCAGCCGGGCGATAGGGCGACTGGCGCCAATCATAGGGTGCGGAGGGACGCTGGGCGGAGCCGCCGGCAAAAGGCTGACCCCCTGCCCCCGTCCGTGCCTCTGCCCCCATGGCGCGGAAGGCATCAACGGCGGCGGAAGCGTTGTGGGTTGCTGCTCGCGGTCCGCTTTCGGCGAAGGCGCGGCGCAGGGCGCCGACGATCAGGCCACGCACCAGCCCCGGATCACGAAAGCGCACATCGGCCTTGGTCGGGTGCACGTTGACGTCGACCTCGTGCGGGTCGAGGTCGAGATTGAGCACGACGGCCGCATGTCGATGGCCGGCGAGCACGTCCTGATAGGCGCCGCGCAGCGCGCCGAGCAGTTGCTTGTCGCGCACCGGGCGACCGTTGACGAAGAAGAACTGCTGCAGCGTGTTGGCACGGTGATAGGTGGGCAAGCTGGCAAAGCCGGTCAACTGGACCCCTTCCCGCTCGGCGTCGATTTCGAGCGCATTGTCGAGGAACTCCTTGCCGAGCACCTGGGCGATCCGCGCGGCGCCTGCCTCATCACCGCGGGCAGCGGCAAAATCGCTGATGGTGCGGTCGGCGCCGGCGAGCGAAAAACGCACGTCGGGATGGGCCAGCGCGAGACGGCGCACGACGTCGGTGACGGCGGTTGCCTCGGCGCGTTCGCTCTTGAGAAATTTCAGCCGTGCCGGCGTGGTGAAGAAGAGATCGCGCACCTCGATGCGGGTGCCTTCGGTCAGCGCGGCCGGTTTCGGCGTGGTGGGCCGCCCGCCTTCAAGGGTCAGTTCCCAGGCATGCGGCTCGCTTGCATGCCGCGTCGTGATCGTCACCCGGGCGACGGAGCCGATCGAGGGCAGCGCCTCGCCGCGAAAGCCCAGGGTGCGGATATCGGCGAGGTCGTCCTCGGCCAGTTTCGAGGTGCAATGGCGTTCGACGGCGAGCTCGAGATCCTCGCGGGTCATGCCGCTGCCGTCATCCGTGACGCGGATCAGCGTCTTGCCGCCGCCGGCGGTGACGATCTCGATGCGGCGCGCCCCGGCGTCGAGCGCGTTCTCGACCAGTTCCTTGACGACGCTCGCCGGGCGCTCGATCACTTCGCCCGCCGCGATCCGG
Organism: Hyphomicrobiales bacterium; assembly: GCA_002869065.1. Lineage (NCBI taxonomy): Bacteria > Pseudomonadati > Pseudomonadota > Alphaproteobacteria > Hyphomicrobiales > Hyphomicrobiales bacterium. Next base: position 119,696 of record PKTR01000006.1, on the reverse strand, counting down.
TTGATGGTCGATTCCGATAGCCGCCTGATCGCCAAGATTGACATCCCTTGCCGCGCCGGTCCGTCCGGCCCGCGCCACTTTCGTTTCTGGTGGAGATATCGATTGTGACGGATTCGCGCAAACCGGTCACGCGGCGCGCGCTTTGTTGCGAAAAAACGCCGGCAAGGTGCGTTCGCACCTTCGAGCGCAACATTCGCGAATGCGCATTAATGCACTGCAACATATTGGAAAGATTACGAAAGGGGCTTGCCAACGCGGAAATTGATCGGCCATTCTCCGGGTCGAAAAAACTGGGAGGAACCACCTGATGAAACTTGCTCGTCTCGCAATCGCGGGTACCGTGGCGCTTGCGCTCAGCGCATCTGCGGCGTTCGCGGCCTCGACCACGCTGCGCATCACCCTGCAGCTTCCGCTGAAGAGCCATCTCGGCCAGAACCTGCTGGTCTTCAAGGAAGAGGTCGAGAAGACCTCGAACGGCGACATCGCGGTCGAGATCTACGACTCCGCGCAGCTCTACAAGGACAAGGAAGTGCCGCAGGCCGTCGGCTCGGGCGCCATCGAAATGGGCGTTGCCTCGCTGACCCGCTTCGTCGGCGACATCCCGGCGGTCGACGTGTTCTACCTGCCGTTCCTGTTCAACTCGGAATAAAAGGTGCGCGCCGCGACCGCCAAGGGCGGCACCGTGCGCGGTCCGATCGACGAAGCGATTCTGGGCACCGGCAATCGGGTGCTGTGGTGGCAGGCCTATGGCGGCGTCGTGCTCTTGTCGAACGGCGGCCCGATCAAGACGCCAGAAGACATCAACGGCAAGAAGGTCCGCGTGTTCGGCAAGACGCTCGGCGCCTGGATCGAAGCCGCCGGCGGCGTGCCGACGCTTATCTCGGGCTCGGAACAGTACCTCGCCTATCAGCGCGGCACGGTCGATGTCGGCATGACCGGCGTGTCGGGCGTCAAGAGCCGCAAGCTGTGGGAAGTGATGGACACCATCACCCGCACCAACAACGCCGACATCGAGTTCATCGTCGTCATCAACGAAAAGTTCTGGCAGGGCCTTTCGGATGAGCACAAGGCGCTGATCGAGGCGGCTGCCGCCAAGGCCGACGCCACCGTTCGCGACAAGATGACGGAGATCGAGGCCGCGGCGTTCAAGATGTCGGAAGAGAACGGCATGAAGATCTACGATCCGAGCGCGGAAGAAATCGCCGCCTGGAAGGCTGCCGCGCAGCCGGTGTTCGATGGCTTCCTGGCCGCCTCGGGCGGCCTCGGCAAGACCGTCTTCGACGCCGCGAACGCTCTCGGCAACTGATCGCAACCTCTTGAGGCCGGACGCCGCAGCCCGTGGCGTCCGGCCGGTTTTTCACCATGCGCCTGTTTGACAGCTTGTCCAAATTCCTGGCCGCCATCGGCGCCTGGGCGTTCTTTGTGGTCGGGTTGATGCTCTCCTACGAGGTCATCGCCCGTTACCTGTTCAATGCCCCGACGAAATGGGCGGCGGAGCTGTCGACCCTGTTGCTGGTGTGGGGCACCTTTCTGGCCGCCGCCGCGCTCTTGCATAACGGCCATCACATCCGCATCAGCCTCGTAACCGAACACCTGCCGCGCATGGTGCAGCATCGGCTCGACGCGCTGATCTTCCTGCTGGTCGCGGGCTTTTGCGGCGTGGTCGTGTGGTACGGCACGCCGATCGCCTACGATTCCTACGAGACCGGGCGGACGACCGGCTCGATGCTCAACATTCCGACCTTCTGGACCGAGCTGTCGGTCCCGGTCGGCTTTGCGCTTCTCGGTGTCCAGGCCCTGATCGAAACGATCCGTGCGCTCGGCCGCGGCGAGAACGATACGCCGTCACCGAAGCCGCATGAGGGCGACTGATCATGACAACCGCCCTCATCCTCATCGCGCTCTTTGCGCTGCTGCTTTCCGGCATGCCGGTCGCCTTCGCGCTTGGCGGGCTCGGCTTCGCGCTCCTGGCAATCGGCGGCTTCTCGCCGCTGATGGTGCCGCAGGGGCTGCTGTCGACGCTCGACAGCTTCGTGCTGATCGCCGTGCCGCTGTTCCTGCTGATGTCGAACGTGCTCTTGAAAGGCGGCGTCGGGCGCGACCTGTTCGCCGCCGTGCAGGCCTGGGTCGGACACTGGCCGGGCGGGCTCGCCGTCGCGACGATCCTGTCCTGCGGTATCTTCGCGGCGATCTCCGGCTCGTCGGTGGCAACGGCTGCCACCATCGGTACGGTCGCCATCCCGGAGATGACCGAGCGCGGTTATCCGCGCCGCTTCGTGCTCGGCCTCTTGGCGGCCGGCGGTACGCTTGGCATTCTCATTCCACCGTCGATCCCGATGATCGTCTACGCCTTCATCGTCGAGGAATCGCCGATCCATCTGTTCTTCGGCGGCATCGGCCCGGGCCTGATGCTGATCGTGCTGTTCATCATCTATTCGGTGATCTTCGCGATGACCTCGACGGACTACCAGCCGAGCCCGAAGGCCGGCTGGGACGTCAAGCTGAAGACCGGCATCCGCGCGCTGCCGACGGTGCTGCTCGCCGCCTTCGTCATCACCGGCATCTATGCCGGCGCCTTCACGCCGACCGAGGCGGCCGCCATCGGCTTTCTCGGCGCGCTCTTCGTCACCACGCTTGTGCTGCGCACGCTGACCTGGAAGTCGCTGAAGGAAGCGACCATCGAGGCGATGGTGACTTCGGTCGCGATCCTTTTGATCGTCGCCGGCGCCAAGGTGTTCGGCAAGGCGATCACGCTCTACCGTATCCCGCAGGACATCTCCGCGCTGCTGACCTCGTCCTTCGACACGCCGCTGATGTTCATCATCGCGGTCAGCGTCGTTCTGCTGATCATGGGCCTCGTGCTCGAAGCGCTCTCGATGATGTTGATCATGGTGCCCGTTCTGTCGGGTGCGCTGATGGCGCTCGGCATCGATCCGATCTGGTTCGGCGTGTTCTTCGTCATCATGGTCGAATGCGCGCTGATCACCCCGCCGGTCGGTCTCAACCTCTATGTCATCCAGTCGGTCGGCAAGGCGGGCATGGGCGAGGTCTCGGCCGGCGTCTGGCCGTTCCTGCTGTTGATGCTGGCGACGGTCGCGTTGTGCTATGTTTGGCCGGACCTGGTGCTGTACATCCCGTTCAAGCTGTAGCCCGGATTTCGCAAGCACCTGCATTTAAATAAGGAATACCGCCATGACCACGCCGGCAGCCACCCTGCGCACCCTCCTTGCCGAGCCGGTTCTGCGCGTCATGCCCTGCTGTTTCGACGGGTTGTCGGCCCGCATGATCGAGCAGGCGGGCTTTCCGCTGACCTTCATGTCGGGCTTTGCGGTGTCGGCGGCGCGGCTCGGCCTGCCGGATACCGGGCTCATTTCCTATGGCGAGATGGTCGATCAGGGCCGCAGCATCTGCGCGGCGACGACGATCCCGGTGATCGGCGATGGCGACACCGGCTACGGCAATCCGCTCAACGTCAAGCGCACGGTGAAGGGCTACGCGCAGGCGGGCTTTGCCTCGATCATGATCGAGGATCAGGTGGCGCCGAAGCGCTGCGGTCACACCCGCGGCAAGCTGGTGGTCGACCGGGTCGAGGCGCTCGACCGTATCAAGGCCGCCGTCGACGCGCGCGAGGAAGGCGCCGACATTCTCATTCTCGCCCGTACCGATGCGCGCCACGGTCACGGTCTCGACGAGGCGCTCGAGCGAGCGACGCTGTTCCGCGATGCCGGTGCCGACATCCTCTTTGTCGAAGCGCCGAAGGACAAGGAAGAGATGGCCGCGGTCTGCCGTGAGGTGCCCGGCATCCACATGGCCAACATGGTCGAGGGCGGCGAGACGCCGATACTGCCGCCGGCGGAGCTGGAGGAGCTCGGCTTCCGCATCGCCGCCTATCCGCTGACGCTGCTGTCGGCGGCCATGCACGCGATGCGCGATGCGCTCGCCGCCATGAAGCACGGCGAGCATCCCGACAACATGCTGATGGCGTTCACCGAACTGCGCCGCCGCGTCGGCTTCGACGATTATTACGAAGACGAGCTGCGTTACTCGAACCCGCGGGATTGAGCACGTCGCTTAAAAGCGGCGGCTAGTGCCTCACCACCCGCAGGCGGTCAGAAGCGCCCGGCCAGCCCCCCTCTCCGTCGTCATCCTCCGGCTTGACCGGAGGATCGGACAGCGTCGGACACGTCGGTTGCGCTTGGAGGGATGTCACAGGAACTCCCCCCTTATCCGCCTCACCACCGCCGTGCGAATGGAGAACGATCCTCCGGTCATGCCGGAGGATGACGTGGGGGGGTATGCCCGGCGACAACGCTGCCGGCATACCGTGCTGAAACGGGCAACAGACCCCGGCTCGGAGGCCGGGGTGACGGGGAGTGTGTGGGCGGAGGCTGTGCGCCAAGCGAATGGCGCAACGAGCACAAATCTTACCGCAGCGCTTCGACCAGCCCGTCGAACAGCGGGTTGCGGGCTTCGAAGACATATTCCGGCGCGCTGACCGTGACGGTCTCGGCGCCGTTGCCCTGCAGCCAGACAACGCAGTCGTAAACCCGGTTCGCCGGGCAATGCAGCACGAGCGTCGCGCCCCGCGTGGCACCGAACGGCACGGTGGCGCCGAACATGCGCCCGACCTCGCGGCCGAGTTCAGCCGTGTTGGCAACCGTGGTCCGGATCTCGCGTACCTTGCGGGCACGCTCGTCGGCGGCAACGCGATCGAGGATGGCGCGGGTCGCGGTCAGCCCCTCCTCGCTCCAATGGGCGCCACGGGCGGCGACCAGATGGGCCTGCGAGCGACGCATCACGCCGTCGTCGAGCACCTTCAGATTGTTCGCTTCAAGCGTCGCACCCGTCGTGGTGATGTCGACAATCAGCTCCGCGCCGCCGGCTGCGGGCGCGCCCTCGGTGGCGCCAAGGCTTTCGACGATGCGGTAGTCGGCGATGGAGTGCTCGGCGAAGTACGCCCGCGTCGAGCGGATGTATTTCGTGGCGACGCGCAGCGGCCGGCCGTTGCGGGCGCGGAAATCGTGCGCGACATCGGCGAGGTCGGCCATGGTGGCGACGTCGATCCAGGCCTTCGGCACGGCGACCACGACATCGGCATGGCCGAAGCCGAGCGGCGTGACGAGGTGCAGGCGGGCTTCCGGGTCGGCCATCTTCTCGTGCACCAGGTCGAGCCCGGTGATGCCGAGATGGACGTTGCCGACCGCCAGCTCGCGGGCGATTTCCGACGCCGACAGATAGGCGATCTCACAATTGTCGAGGCCGTCGATGCGGCCGCGATAGTTGCGCGCGCCGCCCGGCTGCAACAGCTTGAGGCCGGCACGGGCGAAGAAATTGATGGCGTTTTCCTGCAGCCGACCCTTGGAGGGTACGGCGACGATCAGCGAGCTCATTGTCCGGCCTCCTGCGGCAGGCGTTCGATCCAGATCGAGAAGCCGACGGCGGGCACGTCCTTGCCGGCGCCGAGCAGCTTCAGCAAACCGTTGTAGCGGCCACCGCCGACGAGCGGGCCGCGGCCGGGATCGGCGGGATCGCGGATTTCGAACACGAAGCCGGTGTAGTAGTCGAGGCGGCGGCCGAAATCGGCGGCGAAGTGCATGCGCTCGAACGGAATGCCGCGCTCGGCCATCAGCGTGATGCGGCGCTCATAGACGGCGATGGTGGTGTCGAGATTGATGCCGGCCTCATCGCACAGCGCGGCGATCTGTTCGACCGCGCGGTCGGGCGTGCCGGCGATATCGAGGAAGCGCGCAAGCACGTCGGCCTCGTCGGGGCGGGCGCCGGAGCCGGCGGCAAAGGCTGCCTGCTCGAGGAAGCGCTCGGCGATCTCGGACGCGCTGCGGCCACCGACGACGCTGATGCTGGCAATCGACAGAAGGTCCTCGACAAGCCCGTGCGCGCCGTCATGGTCGGCGCCTTCAAGAGCGGCGAGCAGCCCGGCGCGGCCATCGGCGCCGCTCGGCTCGCCGTCGCCGGCTAGCTGGCCGATCAGCGCGTCCAACCGGGCACGGTCGCCACAGGCCGCCTTCAGGCGGCGGCGCCAGGCAACCGGCAGATCGAGCTTGTCGACCAGCGCATAAAACAGGTCCTGATCGCCGATGCGGATATCGGGCAGTTCGAGGCCGAAGGTGCGCAGCGAGGCGAGCGCCAGCGACAGGATTTCCGCGTCGGCGGTCTCGTTGTCCTCGCGGCCGATGGATTCGACGCCGGCCTGCAGGAACTCGCTCGCGCCGCCCGAGACGCGATGGCGGAACACCGGGCCGAAATAGGCGTAGGCCGCGCCGCGTGCCGGATTGCCGGTATCGATGTGGTGGGCGCAGACGGGAATGGTGAACTCAGGCCGCAGGCACAATTCGTCGCCGTCCGGCGTCACGGTCAGGAACAATCGGCCGCGGATGTCCTCACCCGCCAGATCGACGAAGGTGTTGGCCGGCTGCAGGATCGGCGGATCGACGAAGCGGTAGCCCGTCGTCTCCATCAGCCCGCGCATGGTCGCGAGGCATTCGTCGAAATCGCGCATCACACGCTCCCTAACCGTCTGACTGCTGGTCGGCCAGCAGCTTTTTCACCGCGGCGACGAGATCGGCGCGGGCGACTTCCAACTGCGCCGGCCGGCTCTCACGCCAGGTGGCGTTGTCTTCGATTTCGGCTGCCGCCTTCTTGCCCTCGATCAGATCCTTGATCTGGACGATGCCGGCCTCGCGCTCGTCCGAGCCCTGAATGATCGCGCAGGGACAGTTGCGCCGGTCGGCGTATTGCAGCTGTTTGCCGAACTGCTTCGGATTGCCGAGATAGAGCTCGGCGCGGATGCCGGCGGCGCGCAGCTCCGACACCATCTGCTGGTAGTCGGCGACCGCGTTCTTGTCCATCACGGTGACGATGACCGGACCGTCGACGGCCTTCTCGGCGAGTTTGCCGGTCGAGCGCAGTGCCGAGAGAAGCCGCGAGACGCCGATGGAAAAGCCCGTCGAGGGCACCGGCTGGCCAATGAAGCGCGAGACGAGACCGTCATAGCGCCCGCCGCCTGCGACCGAGCCGAAGCGGACCACCTGGCCCTTGTCGTTGGTGACCTCGAAGGTCAGCTCGGCTTCGTAGACCGGACCGGTGTAATATTCGAGACCGCGCACCACCGAGGGGTCGATCTTGACGCGGCCGTCGTCGTAACCCGCTGCCGACACGAGTTCGGCGATGGTACCAAGTTCCTCGGCGCCTTCGCTGCCGGTCTTGCTGTCGGCGACGAGCGCGCGCAGCGCATCGACCGTTTCAGCCGCCGTTGCGCGACCGGCTTCGACGAAGCCGAGCACGATGGCGATGCCGCGCTCGTCGAGCCCAGCGCCCTTGGTGAAGTCGCCGGATTCGTCCTTGCGGCCCTCTCCAAGCAACAGCTTGACGCCTTCGGGACCGAACTTGTCGAGCTTGTCGATGGCGCGCAGCACGGTGAGACGGGTGCCGGCGTGTTCGTCGCCGGCAAGGCCGATCGCTTCCATCACGCCGTCGAGCACCTTGCGGTTGTTGACGCGGATGATGTAGTCGCCGCGTTTGATGCCGACGGCTTCGAGCGTGTCGGCCATCAGCATGCACATCTCGGCATCGGCGGCGACCGAGGGCGCGCCGACCGTATCGGCGTCGAACTGCATGAACTGGCGGAAGCGGCCGGGGCCCGGCTTTTCGTTCCGCATCACCCAGCCGTTGCGGTAGGAGCGGTAGGGCAGCGGCAGTTGCTGATAGTTTTCGGCGACATAGCGGGCGAGCGGCGCGGTCAGATCGTAGCGCAGGCTCATCCACTGCTCGTCGTCGTCCTGCAGCGAGAACACGCCCTCGTTCGGGCGGTCCTGATCGGGCAGGAACTTGCCGAGGCAGTCGGTGTATTCCATCAGCGGCGTTTCGACCGGGTCGAAGCCATAGCGCTCGTAAATCTCGCGCACCTTGGCGAGCATCGCCTCGGTGGAACGGATTTCGGCCGCCTCGCGGTCGACGAAACCACGCGGCAGGCGCGCCTTCAGCTTGTCCGCTTTCTTGTTCTTGGCCATCGGTTCCCGGAACTCCCCGCCCGGACACGTCGCGGGCCCGGCCCGGCGGTCAACGGTGCGTCTGAAACACTTCGCGCGCCGGTCCGGCGCGCCCCACTTGTCGTCGGAGCGCTTCGCGGTTCTGGCAAGCGGCTCCGTTGCTGATCTGATGAACGTCGTTCGTCGCCCAAATCGCCCGGATTTGAACGGACCATGCTCTAGACGAAAGCGACCGGCAGGGCAAGGTTGCGCGCCGCACGCAGCGGCCGGAAGCCGGGCGCTTTGCGGCTCAGAACCGGCGCCAGGCGACAACCGACAGATAGTTGGCGTTCTTGCGGCTGCCATCATCGACGACCCCAAAGGTTGCCTTCACCCGGAACGGGCCGGTCTTCACGCCGAGAAAGCCGAATCCGGTGAAGCGTTCGGTGCCGTAGTCGTCGCGGCTGAAACCGATCTCTGGCCCGACAAAGACCTCCTCGTCGACCTCAAGGCCGGCGAACAGCTTGCCGTAGGTCGCGTGATGGCGGGTCTTGGCCTCCGCATAGGCCGTGACGAGCAGGTTGGGGATCGGCTTTGCCCAGCCCTCTGCCATCACGGCAAGTGCTGGCCGGAAGCCGGTATCGTCATTGGTCGGATCGCGCCGCATCAAGAGGCGATAGTCGGCCAGCCCGCCAACGAGCAGCGCGACGCCATAGCGCGGTTTGACCAGTTGATAGCCGGCCGCGAGACCGCCGCCGAAATCGACCGTGCGGATCAGTTTCTTTCGTGGACGCCGACCGATCGGCGCGCGCATTTTCTTGCGGTACCGGAACTTGCCCGACGAGAAGGTGATGCTGACGATCGGCCCCGTCTCGTCGATGCTCGACAGCGGCGCGAAGCGGGTCCCATAGGTCGAATATTGCTGATTGAAGGCGACATGAGCGTCGGAGAAATACAGAAAGCGGCGCAGCGCCTCCTCGTCGTCGGCGCGTGCAGCTGTCACTGCCATCCCTGCCCCAACCGACACGGCGAAAACCGCGCCGGCACGCAACACTGTCACGTTCGACCCCCAGTCGCGAACGCATCCACGGGCCGCACCACCACAACCCGGTTTCTTCAGTATCCTACCTCCGGTAGCGATGCGCTATCCCCGAGTGTGATCCCCGGGCGCCGAAAACAGGGTTGTGCAGGGCTTTTTTGTCCCGATATGCCGCAGCGGAACGGCTTTGCGTGAAATTTACCCCTGCATGCCGTAATCTCGGTGTGGCTACAGAGCGGAGGGGCGACGATGCGGCTCAACAAGGACATTCTTCAGAACAGTTTTTCGCTTGAAGGACTGGCCGACGATCTCGCCGAGGGACTTGCCGAGCTCGCCAGGTCGGTGAAGCTCGCGAATGGCGAAACGCTGTTTCTTGCCGGCGATCCGGGCAACGGGTTCTACGTCGTCTTCGAAGGTTCCTTGAAGGTCAGCGTGGTCAGCCATGACGGCGAGGAGCAGTTGCTCGCCGTGCTCGGTCCCGGCTCGCTGGTCGGCGAACTGGCGCTGCTCGATGGGCGGCCGCGTTCGGCGAGCGTCAGTGCGCTGAAACCGACTCAGCTCGCCTTCGTCGACAAGGCCTCGTTCGACCGCTTCGCGGAAGAGAACCCGGCGCTCTACCGGCATATGCTGGCGATCGTCGCGGGCCGGCTGCGGCTTGCCAACGACGTTCTGGCCGCGCGCAGCTTCCTGCCGTTGTCGGGCCGGGTCGCGCAGACCCTGCTGCAACTGGCGGAATCCTTCGGCAAGCCGCTCGATAACGGCCGCACCCTCATCCACTACAAGCTCAGCCAGGCGAACCTCGCCAATATGGCCGGCGCGGCGCGAGAGAACGTCAACCGGGTGCTGAACGACTGGAAGCGGGCCGGCACGATCAGCCGTATCTCCGGCTACTACTGCATCGAAAACCGCGCGGTGCTTGAGGCGGCAGCGGAGCTTTAGCTACGGAACTGCCGAGCCCACGCACGGTTCTCTTTGGTTCAAATGAGAGCCATCCAGAGGTCTTTGCCGGGCACCGTGCCTGGCCCCACTCACTCCCCGTCACCCCGGCCTTGAGCCGGGGCCTATTGCCCATATCGGAACGGTATTGCTTTGGCGGGTCTTTGTTGGCCGCCCCCCTTTCACCGCGTCATCCTCCGGCTCGACCGGAGGATCGGATAGCCCAGTCATTGGCGTCCCGGCGCTTGCACCGGGATCATCAGCCTCATTGTGCATCCCTCCCGGCCGTGCCGGATCGAGCGCGACCCTCCGGTCGAGCCGGAGGATGACGGGAGTGGGAATGGGAGGATGACGGGTACGGGAACAGAGAGCGGGAGTTAAGAACGGAAGACGGTGGGCGACAAAGCGTAGGTGGCGCATGCGCGAAGTTCAGACGTACAGCGCCCTACCCCAGAAACGCCGAAGCCCCGCCTTTTGGGCGGGGCTTCTTTCCGGGAGGGTGGGCTCCCGGGGCGGGAAGATTGCTTAGTCGCAAACCTTGACCCGCTTCTTGATGATCACGCGCTCGCCGTAGCGGTTCCAGCGCTTCTTCTTGATCGTCGTCCAGTAGCACTCGCGCGGGCCATAGGAGTTGGCGATGATCGCGCCGGTGGCGAGGCCGAAGACCAGGCCGGCAGCGGCCGGGCCGTAGTGATGGCGGCGGTGATGGCGGTGACGCCAGCCAACCTTGACGACGTTGGCATCCGATCCGTCGGTGGTCGCGACCGCAGGGGTCAGCGCGGCGTTGACGTTGGCCATACCGGCCGAAGCCGAGGTCGTCGTGACTGCAAGCGAACCGGCCAGAAGGGCGGCGGCGGTCAGGGTGCTGATGGTGGTGGTGGCGAACTTCCGCATGGCTGTATCTCCTCTTGGGTGGGGTCTCTCCCCCGTGTTTGATGCATTCCCGTGTTGTGGGCGTTTGTTGTTTCCGCCCGTCGATGATTGAACTCTAGCGAGCCCCGCCAAATCCGGATGTGACGCCCGTCACGGTTTTGCACTTCACCCAAAAACCCGCATATTTCTGCGGATAACTCCCTTTGGAAACACCCTTTCAGACAAAAAAAGAGGCCGCCCGGAGGCGGCCCCTTCGCAATGTCGTCGGTGGGGATGGATTAGAAATCCATGCCGCCCATGCCGCCGCCCGGCATCGCCGGCATGCCGGCGTCCTTCTTCGGCAGCTCTGCAACCATCGCCTCGGTGGTGATGAGCAGCGAAGCAACCGAAGCGGCGTCCTGAAGCGCGGTGCGCACGACCTTGGTCGGGTCGATGATGCCGGCCGCGATCATGTCGACATACTCTTCGGTCTGGGCATTGAAGCCGAGCTTCGGATCGTTGGCTTCGGAAAGCTTGCCGACCACGATCGAGCCTTCGACGCCGGCGTTCTCGACGATCTGGCGGATCGGGGCCTCAAGAGCGCGCAGGACGATCTTGATACCGGCGGCAACGTCGGCGTTTTCGCTGTCGAGCTTGGCAACGGCTTCCTTGGCGTGCAGGAGAGCAACACCGCCACCCGGGACGATGCCTTCCTCGACGGCCGCGCGGGTCGCGTTGAGGGCGTCGTCGACGCGGTCCTTCTTTTCCTTCACTTCGACTTCGGTCGCACCGCCGACGCGGATGACGGCAACGCCACCGGCGAGCTTGGCCAGGCGCTCCTGGAGCTTCTCGCGGTCGTAGTCGGAGGTGGTTTCCTCGATCTGCGCCTTGATCTGCGAAACGCGGGCGTCGATGTTTTCCTTGTCGCCAGCGCCGTCAACGACGGTGGTCTCTTCCTTGGTGATGGTGACGCGCTTGGCGGTGCCGAGCATGTCGAGGGTGACGTTCTCGAGCTTGATGCCGAGGTCTTCGGAGATGACCTGGCCGCCGGTCAGAACGGCGATGTCCTCGAGCATGGCCTTGCGGCGGTCGCCGAAGCCCGGAGCCTTGACGGCTGCAACCTTGAGGCCGCCACGCAGCTTGTTGACGACGAGGGTCGCCAGCGCTTCGCCTTCAACGTCCTCGGCAATGATGAGGAGCGGACGCGACGACTGGACGACGGCTTCCAGAACCGGCAGCAGAGCCTGCAGGTTGGCGAGCTTCTTCTCGTGCAGCAGGATGTACGGATCGTCGAGCTCGGCAATCATCTTGTCGGCGTTGGTGACGAAGTACGGCGACAGGTAGCCACGGTCGAACTGCATGCCTTCGACGGTCTCGAGTTCGAACTCAAGCGCCTTCGACTCTTCGACGGTGATGACACCCTCGTTGCCGACGGTCTGCATGGCTTCGGCGATCTTCTCGCCGATGATGCGCTCGCCGTTGGCCGAGATGGTGCCGACCTGGGCGACTTCTTCCGAGGTGTTGATCGGCTTGGAACGGCTCATCAGATCCTTGACGGCTTCGGCAACGGCCATGTCGACGCCGCGCTTCAGATCCATCGGGTTCATGCCGGCGGCAACGGCCTTGGCGCCTTCCTTGACGATGGCCTGGGCGAGCACGGTCGCGGTGGTGGTGCCGTCACCGGCGATGTCGTTGGTCTTCGAGGCCACTTCGCGCACCATCTGGGCGCCCATGTTCTCGAACTTGTCCTCGAGCTCGATCTCCTTGGCGACGGAAACGCCGTCCTTGGTGATGCGCGGCGCGCCGAACGACTTGTCGATGACGACGTTGCGGCCCTTCGGACCAAGCGTGACCTTCACCGCGTTGGCGAGGATGTCGACGCCGGCGAGCATCTTGTCGCGGGCTTCGGAGCCGAATTTGACTTCTTTTGCAGACATGAATCTCTGATCCCTATTCGTCCCGATCGCTCATCTTCTTGGCCAGTCGGTGCAGCGCCCAAGCGGCGCCAATGCCGACGGCGAGAACAAGCAGCAACTGCCATTCTTCAGTGATGAACGGACCGGATGTCATTGTTCAGATTACGAGCACACCGGCGGTCAGCCGATGATGCCCATGATGTCGGATTCCTTCATGATCATGACGTCCTGACCGTCGATCTTGACCTCGGTGCCGGACCACTTGCCGAACAGCACACGGTCGCCGGCCTTCACATCCATTGCGATGTGCTTGCCGTCTTCGTCGCGGGCGCCCGGGCCGACGGCGACGACTTCGCCTTCGGACGGCTTTTCCTTGGCCGAGTCGGGGATGATGATGCCACCAGCGGTCTTTTCTTCGGATTCCACGCGGCGAACGACCACACGGTCATGGAGAGGGCGAAAATTCATCGCTCGAACTTCCTCACGCTTGTTGAAAGGCCCTGTTAGCACTCACCCTAGTCGAGTGCTAACAGTCGAGCGCTGATTTAAGAATGGCGCCTGAGCATGTCAACAGCGCAAAGTCGGATTTCTGCGTAGATAGCCGAAAAACACGACCTTTTTCGCCGTTGAAGCGTTATCGCGGGCGCTGGAATGCGCTCCGGTCGGTCTCGACCTTGGAGCGAACGAAGCACCCTTCGAGGTGGTCGTTGACCATGCCCATGGCCTGCATGAAGGCATAACATGTGGTCGGACCGACGAAACTCCAACCCCGCTTCTTGAGATCTTTCGACAGCGCGGTCGAAGCGGGTGTCTTGCCGAGTGCAACAAGCGAGCCGTAGTCGAGCGTTTGCGGACGGTCGTCGGCGGTTGGCTCGAAACGCCAGAAATAGGCGGCGAGCGATCCGAACTCGTCCCGCAGTTCCAGCGCGCGGCGGGCATTGTTGATGGTTGACACGATCTTGCCGCGGTGGCGCACGATACCGGCGTCGCCGAGAAGGCGTTCGATGTCGGCGTCGCCGAAGACGGCGACCTTTTGCGGATCGAAACCGGCGAAGGCACTGCGGAAATTCTCCCGCTTGCGCAGGATGGTCAGCCAGGACAGGCCGGACTGGAAGCCCTCCAGGCAGATCTTTTCGAACAGGCGATTGTCGTCGCGAACGGGTCGCCCCCATTCGTCGTCATGGTAGGCCTGATAGAGCGGGTCATTGCCGGGCCACCAGCAACGGCAGGCACCGCTTTCGACGTCCTCGATCAAGCCGTTCCTGTGCTCGACAGCCATCGCGCCATCCTTGCTGTGTCGGTATGAGGTGAGTGTGCAGGCGAGGCCTCCAGCTCCTAACGGAACCAGACGACCTTGGCGCGTTTGGTCCGGCAGCGGAAACGGTAGAACGAGTCCGGCCGGCCATCGAGAACGCGGATCGTTCCCGCGACGAAGAACCGGTTGCCCTGCTCTGCGTAGAAGCGCTCGATGGACACGATCCGCACGCGGCTCCTGGTTCTGCCGCGATAGACCTTACGGGCGAAGCGCTTGCACGAGCGGAACGCACGGCGCGCGATCGGGCGGCGGCCATATCCCCACTGGACCGGCCGTACCGCGGACGCGGGTGTCGAAATCTCGGAGCGAACAACCGACGTCGCCGCACCGGTGGCGACCGTGCTGCCGGCGAAACCCGGCGCAGCGCCGAGAACGACACCCGGCACAGCAACGCTAAGGGCGAAGAAAAGAGACCGAACGCGCCGCAGGCCGGGCGTGATCATTGCGGTCCTCGCAATCGGTTTCAACAGGCGCATAGTCGTCGCAGGGTTGTCCCCCCGCGTCAAGTCAAGCCAGCGCGAACCAGCGGTCGCACTCAGGCGAACAAAGCGTCGATGTCGTCCTGTGATGCAATATCCTCGGAATCCTCCAATGCCGGGCCGTTAAGCAGCGCCTTGTCGCCTTCGCGCTCGGGCATTCTTTCGGCCTCGACATCCTGGAAACTGTCGATACCACCCCAGATATCGATCATCTGATTGATGTGATCCTCGATGAATTTGAGGGTCGACACCACCTTGGTGATGCGCTGTCCGGTGAGGTCCTGGAAGTTACACGCTTCGAAAATCTTGACGACCTTGTCCTGAATATCGTTGGCAAGGTCCTGATCCTGCCCCTTCAGGCGGGCCGACAGTGTGTTGGCGTCTTCGTCGATCACCTCGGCCGCGGCCAGAATCTTCTCGGTGGCGTGTTCCGTGCCATCGACGACCGCGTCCAGTTCGTCGGTGACGCGGGTCATGCGTTCAGGATCGACATTGGTCTTGTGCAGCGTGGCGATCTCGCGCTTGGTGCGATCGATGGCCTCGTGGATGATATCTAGTTCGACCTTGAGCTTGCGCGCCTCGCGCAGTTCCTCTTCGGAATAGCGCGCCGCCGTCGCATCCTGTTCGGCCGCGGCAAAGTCCTCGTCGGCGGCGTCCACCACGGCGCCTGGATTGCGGGCCGACTGCTTGATCAGGCTCTTGATTTCGGCAAGTTCGATCAGAACTTCATTGCAAGCGCCATCCGACGGGGCTGCCCCGGCATCGAATTCACTTTGCCGGTTCATCCGTTCGATACGAAATTGTTTTTTGCGATCAATCATCTGTTTTCAAGCCATAGAGGAGACGCGAGCCCTGCGCAGACGACAAATGCTACCAAGCGCAGCCTTAATGAAATCCTTACCGGCCCGATAAAAGGCGAAGCGCTTGGAGAGCGCGTCATCAGCCGCTAATGTCGCAAAACCCGATTGGAAGAGAAGGCTTGGCGTTCGGTGCATCGTCTGGTTCGCGTTCTGTTGATCTGTGCGTTCTGCCTCGGCATGGATTCCGTGGCCTCCGGGATCGGGGCCGCGCAACCGCGTTTTTCCGACAAGCAGTTGATGGACGGCTTCATGCGCACGGTGTTCGGGCTCGAATACCGCACCTGGAACTGGCAGCCCTACCGGGTGAAGAAATACACCCGCACGGTCCGCTTCCACATCGTCAACATGGCCCGCCGCGACCGCACCGCGGCCGCGCGCCGTTTCATCGGCAGCCTGAACGGCGCCATCCGCGGCCTCACGACGACCATCGTGTCGCGGCAGAGAGATGCCAACTTCACCATCTTCGTCGTCGACCGGCCGCAATATACCGAGGTCGTGCGGCGCGAGATCTACGACGATCCCAAGGCCGATGCGCCGGGCCGATGCCTGGTTCGCGTGTTGTCGGACTCGCGGGGCATCTCGTCGTCGACCGCGGTAATCGTTTCCGACGAAGGCGAGTTCCTGTTCCGCCGTTGTCTTGTCGAGGAAACGTTGCAGGGCCTCGGGCCGATGAACGATGACCGCACGCTTTCCTACAGCGTCTTCAACGACCAGTCCCGCCACGACCGGTTCACCACCTTCGACCGCTTCATTCTCAATATGCTCTACCACCACCGGATCCGGCCGGGCATGTCGCGCAACGAAGCGCAATCGGCGCTGCCCTCGGTGTTGCGCGACGTCCGCCGCTACGTCCGCTGAAACGATCTTGCCGGTGACGCGCGTTTTCGTTTCCTTCGCGCCCCGATCCGCGCCACAATGCGGGTTCACAGTCATTCGACGGGCAATGCCGGGGCGGCGATGTCGGTTTGGGTCGAATTCGCGGACGGGAAGGAGCCGACAGGCATGATGCGAAGGCTGGTGCTCGTCCTGCTCGTGATAGCACTTGGCGCGCTGTCGGCCGCGACCGGCGGAGGGCCTGCGGCGGCGGGCAAACGCAGCCCGGCTTCCGTCGTCAACTCCTACAGCGACGCGCAATTGATCGACGGCTTCATGCGTACCGTGTTCGGCGCCGAGGACCCGGTGCAGAACCGGCGGGCGAACCGCAACCGGATCAAGAAGTTTCCAGGCCGCGTCCGCGTTCACATCATCAATCTTGCCCAGCCCGACCGCAGCGCGGAGGTGCGCCGTTTCCTCAAGGTGCTGCGCGCTTCGGTGAAGAACCTGAACATCACCGAAACCCGCCACGAGAAAAAAGCGGAGATGATCGTCTTCCTGATCGACCGCGGCGACTACCGGGAAGTGATCGAGGAGACGCTCAAGGGCATGCCGGGCCAGGCCAACAGCCTGCTTCTGCGGCGCAGTGCCTGCTCGGCGGTAACCGGAGGGCGCAACGGCATCAACCTCGACCGCGCCTTCGTCTATATCGTTGCGAATGAAGGCCGGCGCGCGTTCCGCCATTGCATGGTGGAGGAGATCACCCAGAGCCTCGGGCCGGTCAATGACGACTGGCGGCTGAAGGACTCCATCTTCAACGACAGTTCCTCGGTCGAGACTTTCGCGATTTTCGACTGGTACCTGCTGAACATGCTGTACGACCGCCGGGTCAAGGCGGGCATGACGCCGGTGCAAGTGCGCCGCGTTCTGCCGGCGGCAATCGCGGATGCGCGCAAACGACTCTCGACACTGATCGCCAACAAGCGCATCGATATCAGCCGATAGCGCCGCACCCTCCTGCAATGCCGTAGATGTTAACGGGCAAACGCCTTCAAGAGCGTTGTTTTGTCAGCTGTTAACTACGCTTCCTCACGTTTTCCTAACCACGCGAACAAGAACCCGGCACCAATGACGTTGGTAAACGATTTGATTCACCAATCGGTGTGACTCGCGTCCTTAGCCTTAATCTCGGGGAACCGGGTAAGGGCATGCAAGTCGAGGCGTCTTGCCAAACAAACCCGTCACGGTTCTTCGGTCTTAGCGTTCGGCGCCGGTGTCGGCGAGCGAATGTGTGCGACCGACTGTGGAGTTCGGCCCGACCGGACTGCGCCGACCGTAAGCCCGCGCCCAGTGCGCGACCCGTTGACGAGAAAGTGCCGAGTACGTCGATGAAACGTTTTGTGACCCTTTTTGCCATGTCCGCCATCGGGCTGGCTGCGTTTTGCAGCACATCCGAGGCCGGCCAGGCCCGTTACGGCTCCAATCCGCCTCTGCTGTTGAGCCCCAACCTCACCGAACCCTGGTTGTTGCAGTTGCGCCCCGGGCGCCACGCCCAGCAGCCGCGCCGGGTCGAACGCCGCAAGACGCGGCTCTACCGCGATACGCAAATGGCCGTGCCGCACCGCACGTTCCGCGAGCCGCCGCACCAGCGGCCCGTTCAGCAGGTGTCGCTGCAGGCGCGCCCGCGTGTG
This sequence comes from Hyphomicrobiales bacterium, assembly GCA_002869065.1. NCBI lineage: Bacteria > Pseudomonadati > Pseudomonadota > Alphaproteobacteria > Hyphomicrobiales > Hyphomicrobiales bacterium. The sequence continues at coordinate 101,810 of PKTR01000006.1, read as the reverse complement.
GCCGCCAAGCCGAAGCGCTCGATTTCGCCGGAATTCATGCCGACCACGGTGTCCTATGACGGCCCGCACAAGCCGGGCACCATCGTCATCAACACCGACGAACGCTACCTCTATCTGGTGGAGCAAGGCGGCAAGGCCCGCCGCTACGGCGTCGGCGTCGGTCGTCCCGGCTTCGAATGGGCCGGCACGCACAAAATCACCCGCAAGGCAGAATGGCCGGGCTGGACTCCGCCGGAGGAAATGCGTCAGCGCCAGCCGGGCCTGCCGCAATATATGGAAGGCGGCCCGAACAACCCGCTCGGCGCGCGCGCGCTCTATCTCGGCTCGACGCTGTACCGCATCCACGGCTCGAACCAGCCCTGGACGATCGGCCACGCGGTGTCGTCGGGCTGCATCCGCATGCGCAATCAGGACGTCACCGAGCTCTATGAGCGGGTCGGCGTCGGCACCAAGGTGATCGTGCGGTAGGGGATTGTTTTTGCGCGATTTCTTATCCGAAAAGTCTGTCAACTTTTCGCTGAAGCGGACCTTCGGTTCGGGAAAGCGCTAGTTCCCGCCCGGATCATCAGTAAACGCTCCGGCCCCGTCAGTGATGGCGGGGCCGGTTTCGTTTTTTCGATCAACTGACTGGCGTCTTGCCGGACCAGCGCGCCGGTTCGCAGTCATGCGAGCCGTCGAAGGTTCCGAGCGGTTCGCTTGCCGTTGCGGGCTCAGCCGGAGTGGCGGTCGGCGTGCCGGTCGACGGGGCCGAGACCGAGCCGGTGGTCGCCGGCTGCGAGGGTGCGGTCACTGCCGGCGTGCCGGTCGCCTGCTGGGCTACAGCGGGCGAAGCTGCGACCATCGCGATCGCGCAGGCCATTCCAAAGAGCTTGAAACTTCCAGTCATGGGGCCTCCTCCTTCTGCCACGACTTCGCGATCATTGTAGCGCGACCTCGGGGCGCCGCGAAATCACGTCCGTGCGCACAGAAAAAACCCCGGCGAACCAAAGGGTTCGCCGGGGCTCCAGGGAGCCGTTCCGCCGGGCTGGCCGGCAGAACGTTTGTTATTTGATGATCTGATAGGCCGGGACCGTCAGGAACGGCTCGAAGGTTTCCGACAGCGACATGTCGCGGAACAGCTTGATGGCTTCCGGGAAGCGGCCGCCGTCATAGGCCGCGTCGCCGACCTCGCCGCGCACCCGCTGCATTTCCTCTTCGAGGCACCGGTCGAACAGCTCTTCGGTGACCGCGACGCCGCCTTCGAGCGTGGCGCCGAATTTCAGCCACTGCCAGATCTGGGCGCGCGAGATTTCCGCCGTCGCGGCATCTTCCATCAAATTGTAGAGCGGCACCGCACCGCGGCCGCGCAGCCAGGCCTCGATGTACTGGACGCCGACGCGAATGTTTTCGCGCAGGCCACCCTCGGTCTTGGTGCCCTGGTGGACTTCCAGCAGCTCCTTCTGGCCGATGCTGACATCCTCGCGCAGCTTGTCGAGCTGGTTCGGGCCCGGCATCTCGCGGTCGAACACTTCCATGGCGACCGGGACCAGATCCGGGTGCGCGACCCAGGTGCCGTCATGACCGTTCTTTGCTTCCCGCTCCTTGTCGGCCCGCACATTGGCGAGCGCCTTTTCGTTCGCTTCCGGGTCGCGGCGGTTCGGAATGGCGGCGGCCATGCCGCCCATTGCGAAGGCGCCACGGCGGTGGCAAGTCTTGATGAGGAGCTGCGAATAAGCGTTGAGGAAGGCCTTGCCCATGCCGACCTGCGCACGATCCGGCAGGACGAAGTTCGGGTTCTTCCGAAGCGTCTTGATGAACGAGAAGATGTAGTCCCAGCGGCCGCAATTGAGGCCGGCCATGTGCTCGCGCAGTTCGTAGATGATCTCGTCCATCTCGAAGGCCGCCGGCAGGGTCTCGATCAGCACCGTCGCCTTGATGGTGCCCTCGTTGAGGCCGAGCGTATGTTCCGCGCGGTTGAATACGTCGTTCCACAGCCGCGCCTCGAGGTGGCTTTCCATCTTCGGCAGATAGAAATACGGGCCCGAGCCCTGCGCCAGCTGCGCCTTGGCATTGTGGAAGACATAGAGGCCGAAATCGAACAGGCCGCCGGAGACCGCCGTGCCGTCGACGAGCACATGAGCCTCGTCGAGGTGCCAGCCGCGCGGCCGGATGAGGAGGACGGCCGGCTTGTCGGACAACGCGTAGCTCTTGCCGCTCTCGGCGTCGGTGAAGTCGATCGAACCGTTCCAGCGATCCTTCAGGTTGATCTGGCCCTCGATCATGTTGCTCCAGACCGGCGAGGACGCGTCCTCGAAGTCGGCCATGAAGACGCGCGCGCCGGAGTTCAGCGCGTTGATGATCATCTTGCGGTCGACCGGGCCGGTGATCTCGACGCGGCGGTCCTGCAGATCGGCCGGGATCGGCGCGACGGTCCAGTCGCTGTCGCGGACATGGGCGGTTTCTTCAAGGAAGTTCGGCAGCTCGCCGGCGTCGAAGCGCTTCTGGCGTTCTTCGCGCAGCTTCAGGAGGCGCTTGCGCTGTTCGTCGAAGCTGCGGTGCAGATCGGCGACGAAAGCGAGCGCTTCCGGCGTGAGGATTTCCTCGTAGCGGTCGCCGAGCGCGCCGGTGATGGCAATACCTTCGGGAAGAGCAATATCGGTCATGGCGTAGGCCTCGTTGAGCTGACGACACGCCGTGCACGCGTCGTCGTCCAGAATTGCGCCGCACTTAACGCCGAAACGGCCTTCAACGAAACCCATCGTAATGGAGGATCACCTTTTCCAAAATGGAAAAGATTCTTTCGTCTAGTGCCAATGCCTGCAGAACAGCCCGCGATCAGGCGTGCGCCATTGCCTAGGCGTGCGTGTGGGCGGCGCCGATGCCCTTTTCGGCGAGCGTCTCGGGGACCGGGCCGCCATGCGCCCAGTCCAGCAGTTCCACGGTGTGGACGATGGGAAGGTCTGTGCCCGTCGCGATCTGCGTCATGCAGCCGATATTGCCGGTGGCGATCAGATCGGGCGCGGTGCGCTCGATATTGGCGACCTTACGGTCGCGCAGGCGCGTCGCGATCGCCGGCTGCATGATGTTGTAGACGCCGGCCGAGCCGCAGCACAGATGGCCTTCGGGCACGTCCTTGACGATGAAGCCGGCCTTGCTCAACAGCTCCTTCGGCTGGCGGGTGATCTTCTGGCCGTGCTGCATGGAACAGGCGGAATGGTAGGCGACGGTGAGGCCGGTGAGGCGCAGCGGCTGGCCGAGTTCGAGCCCGGTGGCATATTCGGCGATATCGCGGGTCAGCGCCGAGACGCGGGCGGCCTTTTCCGCATAGGCCGGGTCGTCTTTCAGCATGTGGCCGTAATCCTTGACCGTGGTGCCGCAACCAGACGCGGTGATCAGGATCGCGTCGAGCCCCTTGCCCTCGATCTCACGGGTCCAGGCGTCGACATTGCGGCGGGCGGCGGCAAGCGCATCTTCTTCGCGGCCCATGTGGTGGACGAGCGCGCCGCAACAGCCCTCGCCCTCCGGCAGCACGATCTCGATACCGGCGCGGCGCAGGAGCCGGATGGCGGCGTCGTTGATCGAGGGCGCGAGCACCGGCTGGGCGCAGCCGGTCATCAGCGCGACGCGACCCTTCTTCTCGCCTTCGGCCGCATAGGCCATTCCCGGCTGGGCGGCCGATTTGCCGGCAAGACGCGCGGGCGCGAGCGACAGCATGGCGGCGAAGCGCTCGAAGCCCGGCATGCGCTTCATAAGCGGTGCCAGCGGACGACCGAAGAAGGCGCCGATCAGCGACAGGCGGAAGCGGTTCGGATAGGGCAGCACTGCGGCCAGCACGTTGCGCAGCAGCCGATCGATAAACGGCCGGCGGTAACTCTTTTCGATATGGGCGCGCGCGCCGTCCACCAGATGCATGTAGTCGACGCCGGACGGACAGGTCGTGGTGCACGACAGGCAGGTCAGGCAGCGATCGATGTGCTTGGCGACCTTCTCCGTCGCCGGCTTGCCGGACTCCAGCATGTCCTTGATGAGGTAGATACGGCCACGCGGCGAGTCGAGTTCGTCGCCGAGCAGCACGAAGGTCGGACAGGTCGCCGTGCAGAAGCCGCAATGGACGCATTTGCGCAGGATGCGCTCTGCTTCGGCGACGAGCGGATTGGCGAGCTGTTCGGCGGAAAAGGTCGTTTGCATCTTCTTGTTTTCTCGTCAGGCGACGGCGCGCGGGCCGGCGGCCCCCGCTCCATCGGCACAGGGGCCCTTTTCGATCTCGACGGTGGCGTGGCCGATACCGTGGCGGCTGCGCAGCAGCTCCTTGACGGCGACGACGACAGCATCGCCGTCGGTCTCCGGCTCCACCTGGGCATGCAGGGTGATGATGGTCTGGCGGTCGGCGAGCGACCAGATGTGAACGTGATGGATATCGAGCACGCCGGGGATGGCGGCGGCGATTTCGGCGCTGATGGCGGCGATATCGTGGTCCTCGGGCACGGCCTGCAGCAGCAGTCGGCCGGCATCGCGGGTCAGCCGCCAGGCACCGAATGCCAAGAGCACGGCGACGAGCAGCGACAGCAACGGGTCGATCGGCATCCAGCCGGTGAAGTAGATCACCGTGCCGGCGATGATCGCCGCGACCGAGCCGAGCAGATCGCCGATAACGTGCAGCACCGCGCCGCGGATGTTGAGGTTCTCGCGATCGGCGCGGGTGAGGATCCAGAAGACGCCAATGTTGATGAAGAGGCCGAGGACGGCGATCAGGATCACCATTCCGCCGGCAACCGGCACGGGCGCGCGCATGCGGCCAATCGCTTCGGTCAGCACCCAGAACGAGATCACGAACATGCTGAGCCCGCTGGTATAGGCAACCAGCACCGGCAGCCGCTTCAGGCCATAGGTGAAGCTTGGCGATTCCGGCCGGCGGGCGAGGCGGAAGCCGAGCCAGGCAAACACGAGCGCCACGGTGTCGGTCAGCATGTGGCCGGCATCGGCCAACAGCGCGAGCGAGCCCGACCACAGGCCGCCTACGATCTCGGCGCCCATGAAACTCACGGTCAGGCAGGCCGCGATCAGCGTCTGGCGCTCATTGGCACCGGAGGCGTGATCGTGGCTGTGGCCCTGACTGGGGCCATGACTATGACCCGCCCCGTGAGAATGTGTGTGGCCCTGCCCCATCGATGCTCGGCGCCCTTCCGATCGTGGTGTTACACCCCGGCGACCATGCGGCCGGGGTTGAGAATGCCGTGCGGGTCGTACTGCGCCTTCAGCCGCGCCGACAAGGCCGCGAGACCGGCCGGCTGCGGCTGGAAGACGGGGACAGCGGCGCGGGTTGCGGCATCGGCACGGATCAGCGTTGCGTGGCCACCGCCGGCCACGGCAATAGCACCGCGCACGGCATCGGCATGAGCTTCCCCTGCCAGCGGCAGTTCGAGCCAGACGAGCCCGCCGGCCCAATCGTAGAAGGCGCGCGCGCCGGGAACAGCCCGCGTGATCGCCTCGACGACACCGGCACCGGCGGTCGGCGCGACCGACACCCGCCAGAGCGGGCGTTCATCGGCGCCGGCGAAGGGCCGCACGTCGCGGATCTCCGCCCACAGCGCCGTGCTCGCCTTTTCATCGAGCCGATAGGCGTTGCCAAACGGCTTCAACAGCTCGACCAGCTTGCCGGCGCGGTAGGAAACCGACGGGCCGAAGCCCTCGAGGCGCAGCACGGTGGCCGCACGCCCTTCCTCGACGCCATCGAGGCCGGCAACAACAGCGGAGGGTAGATGCGCGGCGGCCGACACCTCGAACGGCGAGCCCATCGCCGTGGCCATGGCGCGGGCTGCCGTTTCGGCGGCAAGCTCCGGCACCACGACGGTCGCCAGCGTTTCCGGCTTCGGCACTACCTTGATGGTGATGTCGGTCATCACCGCGAGCGTGCCGTAGGAGCCGGCAAGGCCTTTGGTCAAATCGTAGCCGGTGACGTTCTTCATCACCCGTCCACCGGACTTGAAGGCCTCACCGCGCCCCGAAACGCCAGCGATGCCGAGCGCATGGTCGCGCGCCGCACCCGCCTGCAGGCGGCGCGGGCCGGAGACATTGGCCGCATACGTGCCGCCGAGCGTCCCTTTCCCCGGTTCGACGCCATAGAGCGGGCCGAAGTCCATCGGCTCAAACGCGAGCATCTGGCCCTTTTCATCAAGGGCGGCGACGATCTCGGCGAGCGGCGTGCCGGCCTTGGCGCCGAGCACCAGTTCCTCCGGCTCGTAGAAGGCGATGCCGGACAGGCCGGACAGATCGAGCGTGTAGGCGCTCTGCGACGGCCGCCCGAGCCCGGCCTTGGAGCCGTGACCACGGACATCGAGCGGCTTTTCTTCCGCGATCGCCCACGCCACCACGTCGGCGACGTCCTTTTGATCGCGCGGTTTGAATGTATCGGTCATGCGACCCCTTTCGGGAACTCGTTTTTGTGTGCGTTTCCTGTCCAGGAAGCCTCTCGGCGTCCTGAAGACGCATTCTAGAAGCGCGGGATGTCCGGGAACGGCATCTGACCCTTGTTGATGTGCATGCGGCCGAGTTCGGCGCAGCGATGCAGTTCCGGGAACACCTTGCCCGGATTGAGAAGCTGGTTCGGATCGAAGGCGCATTTCACCCGGATCTGGTGGGCGATATCGGCATCATCGAACATCGCCGGCATCAGGTCGCGCTTCTCCACGCCGACGCCGTGTTCGCCGGTCAGCACGCCGCCGACCTCGACGCAGAGCTTCAGAATATCGGCGCCGAAATCCTCCGCCTTTTCCAGCTCGCCCGGCTTGTTGGCATCGTAGAGGATGAGCGGATGCAGGTTGCCATCGCCCGCGTGGAAGACGTTGGCGACGCCGAGGCCATAGTGCTCCGACATCTCGCGCATGCGGGCGAGCACCGTCGGCAGCGCCTTCCGCGGGATCGTGCCGTCCATGCAGTAGTAGTCCGGCGAGATACGGCCGACGGCGGGGAACGCCGCCTTGCGCCCGGCCCAGAAGGTGAGCCGCTCTTCCTCGCTGGTCGAGACGCGGACGTGGTTGGCGTTGTGGCTGCGGGCGATCTTCTCGACCTCAGTCAGCAGGTGATCGACCTCGGCCTCGGGTCCGTCAAGCTCGATGATCAGCAGTGCCTCGGCGTCGAGCGGGTATCCGGCATGAACAAAATCCTCGGCCGCGTGGATCGCCGGCCTGTCCATCATCTCGATGCCGCCGGGGATGATGCCGCTGCCGATGATGTCGGCGACGCAGAAACCCGCGTTCTCGCTCGAGGGGAACCCGACCAGCACCGCGCGCGCCGTCTCAGGGCTCTGCAGGATGCGCACCGTCACCTCGGTGATGACGCCGAGCATGCCCTCCGACCCAGTGATGAGGCCGAGCAAATCGTAGCCTTCGGCGTCGAGATGCTTGCCCCCGACTCGAACCACCTCGCCCGACATCAGCACCATTTCGACGCCGAGCACGTTGTTGGTGGTCAGGCCGTATTTCAGGCAATGCACGCCGCCCGAATTCTCCGCCACATTGCCGCCGATCGAGCAGGCGATCTGCGACGAGGGATCGGGCGCGTAGTAGAAGCCGGCATGTTCGACGGCCCGCGTGATGCCGAGATTGGTCACGCCGGGCTGCACCACAGCAACGCGGTTATCGTAGTCGATGTCGAGCACGCGGTTGAACTTCATCATCGACAGAAGCACCGCGTCAGCCAGCGGCAGCGCCCCGCCCGACAACGAGGTGCCAGCGCCGCGCGGCACCACCTTGATGCCGTTCTCCTGGCAATAGGCAAGCACGCGGCTTACCTGCCCGACGGTCTCTGGCAGCACAACGACGAAGGGCAGCTGGCGGTAGGCGGTCAGACCGTCGGACTCGTAGACCCGCATCTCGGTTTCGTCGGCGATCACCCCTTCGCCGGGGACGATGGCCTGCAAGGCGGAGACGATCTCGCGCCTCCTCGTCATCACCGCATCGTCGAGCGGCGGCATCGTCAGGCCGGACATTTGTTTCTCCCCAGGAATTAGGACTGAATTCCAGTTTCTTAGCTGCCGGCAATTGTAACATCTATTTGGTGCCGATAGTCTGGAATATGACAGATCAAGCCCTAATTGAGAAAGCTCTTCAGCGAAGAAGTTGCCTTTCCAGTCGGTTGAAAATGAGTGATTTTTCAGATCTAGAAATCTTCGTCCGCGTCGTGACGGCAGGGAGCATGTCGGCTGCGGGACGAGAGGTCGGATTGTCGCCGGCCGTGGTTTCGAAACGCCTCCGCCGACTAGAAGACCACCTCGGTACCCGCCTCCTCCAGCGCACCACACGACAGATCGCCCTGACCGAAGCGGGCCAGGGGTATTACGAACGCGCGGTCGCCATTCTCGCCGCCGTCGAGGAAGCGGAGGCCTTCGTCACCCGACGCTCGGCACTGGTGCGCGGCACGCTCAAGATTTCGGCCCCGACCTCGTTCGGGCGCCTGCACATCGCCCCGCATCTCGGCCCGTTTCTCGAATCCAACCCCGATATCGCCGTCAATCTGATCCTGTCGGACGAGTTCATCGATATCGTCGGCGAAGGCTACGATATCGCGGTTCGCATAGGCGAACTGGCAGATTCCAGCCTCGTTGCGCGCCGGCTCGCACCGGTCCACCGGGTGTTGTGCGCGACGCCGGAGTATCTCGACAAACACGGCACGCCGAAAACCCTCGCCGAGCTGGAACGGCATGTCTGCCTCGCCGCCGCGCATCAGGACCCGTGGCGACTGGAAGGGCCGGAAGGCTTCGTATCGGTGCGCGCTTCAGGCCGCATCATGACCAATTCGAGCGAGGTCGTGCGCGAGGCTGTCATGGCCGGGCTTGGCATCGCTCTCAGGTCGACCTGGGACATCGGGCCGGAACTCTCCTCCGGCAAGCTCAAGGTCGTCCTCCCGCAATATTCCGGCTCGCGCCTCGTTGCGGTTTTCGCAGTCTATCCGAGCCGCCGCTTCCTGCCGGCCAAGGTCCGCGTCTTCATCGACTACCTCGCCGAGATTTATGGCGTGATGCCCTATTGGGATGTCGGAATTTCGGAGCTGCTTGGCGAATCATCACCGGCGGTGGCCGACGCGAAATCGGCGAGCGTGATCCCCTTCCCCGATTGAAACGCTGCTGGCGGCTGCAACATATTGTCGCCCCCGGGCTCTCTTTAACGCCTCTAAAGCGCGGGGGGCTGACATTCCAAAATTGCATGATATGGTCCCGCTTCCGGTCCAGGGGCGGCCCGGTGTTCGAGAGCAATGGAAACAACCGGAGGGCATTCCTCATGAAATATATTATTGGTCTTGCTGCGGCTGCGATGATCGCCGTGACGGGCGCTGCGTCCGCTCAGGACTTCTCTGGCGGCGACGCCAAGGCTGGCAAGAAGGTCTTCAACAAGTGCAAGGCCTGTCACCGCGTCGGCGACAAGGCGAAAGACGCTGTCGGCCCGGTTCTCAACGGCATCGTCGGCCGCGAAGCCGCGACCTGGGAGAGCTATTCTGCCAAGTATTCCGACCTGCTGAAGGCCAAGGCCGGCGAGATCGGCACCTGGGAGCCGGCCGAGATCGTCGAATACGCCCGCGACCCGTCGGCCTATATCGGCGGCAAGTCGAAGATGACCAAGCAGAAGTTCGACGACAAGCAGGCCGCCGACCTGATCGCTTACCTGTCGTCGTTCGACCTGGAAGGCAACGAGAAGTAAGCCTCACGGCATTCTCGCGAGATTTGAAAAGGCCGGGCTTGTCCCGGCCTTTTTTGTTGCCGCTCCGAGGTGCAGCAATCAGCCGTCGTCGTGCTCGGCGTGGTGTTTGCGGATCCGGCGCACCATCATCCAGACGAAGCCGAGAACGACCGGTACGGCCGCGCCCATGACGATTTCCGGCTTAACCGGAAACACGCCGGCTTCTTTCAGCCCCTTGGCGGCGTAGCCGACGATGCCGATGAGGTAATAGCTGATGGCGCCGATCGACAGGCCTTCGACCGTCTGCTGCAGGCGCAACTGCATGCGCGCACGCCGGTTCATCGATTCCAGCAATTCGCCGTTCTGCTGTTCCAGATCGATGTCGACCCGGGCGCGCAGCAGGTCGATGGCACGGCCGAGCTTCTGGGCCAGCGCCTCCTGACGTTTCTGAACGGAATTGCAGGTCCGGATCGCGGGCTTGTGGCGGCGGGCGAGGAAGCGGTCAAGCGTGCCGTGGCCCGGCGTCGGTTTTTCGTCAAGCGCATCGATGCGGTACTGCAGGATTTCGTCATAGGCGCGCGTCGCGCTCATGCGGTAGCTGATGCGCGCGACATCGGCCTCGAGCTCGCCGGCCAGATTTGTCAGACGGGCGAGAAGTTCCCGGTTGGCGGTCAGTTCGGTGGTGTCGCGGATGGCGGCGGTAATGCCGCTCAGCTCCTCTTCCATCCGCCGGACACGCGGCGCCACCGCCTGCGCTTCCGGCAGGCCGAGCAGCGCAAGCGTCCGGTAAGTCTCGATCTCGTGCAAGCGCAGGATGACGGAACCGGCGCGGCTGAGGCTCATGCCGTGGTCGACGACGAGGTAGCGGATATAGCCCTGTGGATCCTGCTTCAGGTCGGTCGCGAACAGGCCCTTGCCCTGCGTGACTTCGGAGACGCTGAGGCTGACGGGATCGAAAGCCTCAAGGAGTTTCTCAAGCCCCGCATCACCGGGATCGGGCAGGAAGATCAGGCGCAAGGCCGACAACAGCGGTCCGGGTTGGGTGAAGCCATCGCCGAAGGGGCCGCGCGGCGCGACTTCCCGCAACGGATCTTCGCCGGGCTTCGATTCCCAGGTGTAGGTCGAGAATTCCGAGTGCCGTTCCCAGCGCAGGATGCCGATATCGATCGGACTGCGGTGATAACGAGCACCGGCGGCCGGCGGCTTGGCTCCATGAGCCCTAAACAGCGCGCTGACGGCGGCCAATTCGCTTTCGGCATCCGTATTGGCATTCATGAAGGCAAGATGGATCGAGCGCAGCGGCGCCTCGAGCAAGGGGAAAGGTCGCGCGTGGACCTCGTCGAGCAGCGTCTGGCGCAACGGGTGTTCTTCGAAGACCGCCCCTCCGCCGGCCGATGACGTTTCACCCATGACCCGTTCCTTCTGCTGACCACCAACGACCGCGGCAAAGCATACACCTGCCTTCGCGCAGTAAACCCACTGCGTGGCGATATCACAAAAACGGCGACAGATGCGAGACGGCCCCGGTTTTTGCCGGGGCCGTCGGGATCAGGTCATTTGAGCAGCGTGCTTGGCAGCCACAGTGCTATTTCCGGGAAGCTGACGACCAGAGCCAGACCGATCAACTGCAGGATCACAAAGGGAATGATGCCCTTGTAGATGTGCTGGATCTTAACGCCCGGAGGGGCGACGCCCTTCATGTAGAAGAGCGCGAACCCGAATGGTGGGGTCAGGAACGATGTCTGCAAATTCACCGCCACCAGGATGGTGAACCAGATCAGCGCCGACTCGGACACGCCCGGCCATTCGCCGACATGACCGCCGAAATCGAGGGCGGCGACGATCGGACCGAACACCGGCAACACGATGAGCGTGATCTCGACCCAGTCGAAGAAGAAGCCGAGGAAGAAGATCATGCCCATGATGACGAGCAGGATTCCCCAGGAGCCGATGCCCGCGGCGTTGATGAACTCGTCGATCAGCACATCGCCGCCGAGCCAGCGGAACACCAGGCTGAAGCAGGTCGCACCGACGAAGATGCCGAAGATCATCGCGGTCGTGAGTGCCGAACGATGGCAAACGTCCTTGAGGATTTCGCTGTTGAGCGCGCGGTTGTAGATGGCCAGCAGCGTCGCACCGATGGCACCGACGCCGGCCGCCTCGGTCGGTGTGGCAAAGCCCGCGAAGATCGAACCGAGCACCAGCACGATGAGCAGCACCGGCGGGACGAAGCTGCGGAAGATCATCGCCCAGAATTCGCGGCGGTTTTTCGGGCCGATATCATCGGGAAGCGGCGGTGCGAGATGCGGCTTCCAATGGCACAGGCCGTAGATGTAGAGCGAGTAGAGCGCCGACAAAAGCAGGCCCGGCACGATGGCGGCGATGAACACGGTGCCAACCGGGATCGACATCAAATCGGCCATGATGACGAGCATGATCGATGGCGGGATCAGGATGCCGAGGGTGCCGGACGACGCGATGGTACCGGTCGCGAGCGGGATGTCGTATTTGCGCTCCATCATCACCGGCAGCGCGAGCAGCGTCATCATCACGACCGAGGCACCGATGATGCCGGTGGTCGCGGCCATGATTGTGCCCATCAGCGTGACCGAGAGAGCGAGACCGCCGGGTACACGCCGGGTCAGCACCTGCAGACAGTGCAGCAGGTCTTTGGCGACACCCGATTTTTCCAGCATCGTCCCCATGAAGATGAACATGGGGATGGCGACCAGAACCGGATTTTCCATCGAGCCGCCGAAAATGCGGTTCGGCACGACGACCAGACGGGCGACGTTAAACGCACCGAGCTGGTCGGCGAGGAAGGCAAAGCCAAGCCCGATACCGCCGAGGATAAAGGCGACCGGAAAGCCGGTGAAAAGAAAGAGCCCGAGCGCCACGAACATGAACAGGGGCAAATATTCGATGAAGGTTTCCATCTTCGATGTCCCCGTCAGTCTGTGATCGGACCATGCTCGGCGAGATCGTCCGGCTGGTCAGCGTGGTGGGTGCCGGCATATTCGGCAACACGGGGTTTCAGATCGTCGGGACCGAAGAGGTAGACGATGTTCTTCAACAGGCCGGCGATGCCCGACAGTGCGAGGAACGCAAAGCCGGCGGGCAGGATCGCCTTGATGATCCAGCGATGGCTGAGGCCGGTCTGGGCCGCGGACACTTCGTTCGAGGTCCAGGCGCGTTCAGCAAAGGTGTAGCCGAACTTCACGACCAGATAGCAGTAAGGCAGCAGGAACAGCATCGCGCCGATGATTTCGAGCCAGACGCGGCTCTTCGGCTTGAGGTGGTCGCGAACCAGTTCGATGCGGACATGCGCATCCCTGGCATAGCCGAAACCGAGGCAGAACAGGAACAGCGTGGCGTGCAGGTGCCACTCGAGTTCCTGCAGCTTGGTCGAACTGAACGAGAAGACCGTATCGAGATAGTCGGGATAGTAGTCGAGGATCTTGCGCTGGGTGACGTCGTAGGTGATGACGAGCATCAGCGGGATGAACAGCCAGGCGGCCAGCTTGCCGACCTTGATGACGAAATCGTCGATATCCTCGGCCGACTCCGTCATGCCGGCGAAGACGCCGCTGCGGTTGCGGAACAGCACCAGCAGGAACACCGCGATCATCACCGCAAGGCTGCACAACACGAGAAGTTGCTCGTGGTTGCGGTACACCGACTTCGCGTTCATCCCGCTGGCCTTGAGGATGCCCGGCAGTCCGTCGGGGATGATGAAGAACAAGGGCACGGCGATCAGTACGCCGAGCAGGACGATGACGGGCCGCGCGCCCAGCGCTGCGCCCAAGACGATCAGTACGGCGCCGGCTGCGTAAAACCAAATCGCGTAGGACGTGATTGCATCGCCCAGCAGATCGGCTGGCATCGATGCGACCACCGCCAACAGCAGGCCAAGGCCGGCCAGAGCGGAACCCATGGTGCTCTCTCCCCCTGGAGCGCCGCGCGGTGTCCTCACGGGAAATCGGCGGAAACGCTCAATACGGCACGCAACGCCACGATTGCGGGGCGCCAGTGTCAAAGAAACGGGGTCGGGATCGGAGAACGGTTCCCGCGGGAACCTCTGACGACCACGCCCGATCAGCGGAACGGACTAACGCCTGTTCGCACGTTGTGTGCTGTCACGATAGGAACGAAAGACCCGGTCCGGCTGAAATTCCGGCGCCGCGCGAAGCATGTCCGCGCGGCGCCTTATTCCTCAAGAGAAACAGCGGCTTACTGGAGGTAGCCGATGTCCTTCCAGGTCTTGTAGCCGGCGCGGAACGTCGAGAGCGATTCCCAGACCTTGGCGAAGTTCGGGTTCTTTGCCTTTTCTTCGTCCACAACCTCAAGCCAGGCGGCCTGCAGGGCGTCGAGGATCGACTGGTCCCACTTGTGGATGGTCACGCCTTCGGCCTTCAGCTTGGCCAGCGCGTCGAACTGGATCGCCTCGCCTTCGGCCAGGCCGTAAGCGACGTTGGCTTCGCAAACGGTTTCGATCAGCGCCTTGGTGTCGTCGCCGAGACCGTCCCACTCTTCCTTGTTCATCATCAGTTCGAACAGGGTCGACTGCTGGTGCCAGCCCGGGAAGTAGTAGTGCTTGGCGACCTGGTAGAAGCCGAGCTTCAGGTCGATCGCCGGCATGGAGAATTCGGTGGCGTCGATGGTGCCGAGTTCAAGCGCCGGGAAGATGTCGCCGCCGGCCAGGAGCTGGGTCGAAACGCCCATCTTTTCCATGACCTTGGCGCCGAGGCCGAAGAAGCGCATCTTCAGGCCCTTGAGGTCGTCAACCGAGTTGATTTCCTTCTTGAACCAGCCGGAAGCTTCCGGGGCGATGACGGCGCAGATCTGCGACTTGATGCCGTGCGGAGCGTAGATTTCGTCCATCAGCTCCTGGCCGCCGCCGAACTTGATCCAGGCGTAGTATTCGCCGGCGCTCGGGCCGAACGGCACGGCGGCGAACAGCGCAAGGGCGGAGTCCTTGCCGGTCCAGTAACCCGGGGTCGACCAGGCGGCCTGAATGGCGCCCGAGGAGACCGCGTCAAACGCTTCGAGTGCCGGCACGATGGCGCCCGGCTCCTGGAAAGTCAGCTTGATGTCGCCGCCGGAAACGGCCGCGAGACGCTCGGAGATCACCTTGCCGAGCGTGCCGAGCTGCGTCAGCGAGCTCGAATAGGTCGACTGCATGTCCCAGTTCAGCTTGTCGAGAGCCTGAGCCGGAGCACCAGTCATCGCAATAGCAGCGGTCAGAGCCGATGCAGCGAGAAATTTCTTCATCCCTGTTTCCTCCCTTGGATGTCGAAAGTCCGTTTCTTGAAAAGACGGATCGTTGTTCCCGACCGAAATCTAGACCGATCAAGGGGCCGATGGCCAGCCCTCATTCATTGTCCAGACGCCACGCCGGTGCGGTTACCCGCCATTGGTCTATTGGGTAACAATGTTGACCACTGAAAGCAATGCAGAATAGTTTCGATGCCGAGCCCTGCATGCGTCAGCAACAAAATGGCCCGCTGAAAAGGCTATTTGCGCACCGACGCGGCAGATACTTCAGATATCGCTAAAATACAGTGCCAACGAATGGTTTTTCACCAGATCAGCCACAACCGCACGGCGGACGCCGTTGTCGAGCAGCTCGAAAGCCTGATCCTGCAAGGCATTCTGCGCTCCGGCGACCGGCTTCCGGCCGAGCGCGAATTGGCCAAAAAAGTTGATGTCTCGCGGCCGATCCTGCGCGAAGCGATCAAGAAACTTGAGGAGCGCGGGCTCGTCACCTCGCGTCACGGCGAGGGAACCTTCATCTCCGACGTGATCGGCACGGTGTTCTCCGACCAGATCGTCGACCTGATCCGCCGTCATCCGCGCGCCGTCGCCGACTATCTTGAATTCCGCCGCGAGGTCGAAGGAACCGCCGCCGAACTCGCCGCGTTGCGGGCGACCGCAGCGGACAAGGAAATCCTGACGCGCCTGTTCACCGGGATGGAAGAAGCGCACGGCCGGGGCGACTTCGATGCCGAGGCCGCGATCGATGTCGAATTTCACAATGCGGTCGGCGAGAGCGCGCACAACATGATCCTCTTGCACACGCTCAGGGCCTGTTACCGGCTTTTGTCCGACGGCGTGTTCTACAATCGCATGACGGTTTATGCCTTCCCCGGCGCCCGTGAGAACCTGCTTTCCCAGCACAGGGCCATCTACGAGGCGATCATCAGCGGCGATCCGGTCGCTTCGCGCTTGGCAGCAGAGGCCCATATCGATTACGTGGAGACGACGATGCGCGAGGTGCAGCGCGCCGGAGACTGGGAAACGGTCGCCGCGCTCCGCCTGCAGCAAATGGCCGAGCGGTCGTCGCATATGTCCCCTTCGCCGGCGCGCAAGCGCCGGACCGCCTCCGACACCAGGGAGTCACAAGCTTGAGCCCCTCGCCCGCCGCCTCGCAGCCCACCGTCGGGTTGTTCGTTACCTGCCTGGTCGATTTCATGCGGCCTTCGGTCGGTTTCGCCGCCGTCAAGCTGATGGAGGACGCCGGCTGCCGGGTCGTCGTGCCGCCAGCGCAGACCTGCTGCGGCCAGCCGGCCTACAATTCCGGCGACACGGCGGATGCCCGTGACCTTGCCGAGCAGGTGATCTCCGCCTTCGAGGACTTCGACTATGTGGTCGCGCCGTCGGGCTCCTGCGCGGCGATGATGAAGGTGCACTACCCGCATCTCTTCCCCGGCGACGCACATTGGGCGACGCGCGCCGAAGCCTTTGCCGACAAGGTCTTCGAGCTGACGAGCTTCCTCGTCGATGTGCTGAAGATCGACACCGTTTCGGCCAAGTTCGACGGCTCGGTGACCTACCATGATTCCTGCTCGGGCCTGCGCGAACTCGGCGTTCACGACCAGCCGCGCGCGCTGCTTGCCTCGGTCGAGGGGCTGTCGCTGACGGAAATGGAAGAATCCGACGTGTGCTGCGGTTTCGGCGGCACGTTCTGTGTCAAATATCCCGACATCTCGAACGCCATCGTCGGCAAGAAGAGCGAGAACGTGACGGCGAGCGGCGCCGCAACCCTGCTCGGCGGCGATCTCGGCTGTCTGATGAACATGGCTGGCAAGATGCAGCGCGAGGGACAGACCATTAAGGTGCGCCACGTCGCGGAAGTGCTTGCCGGCATGGCCGATACGCCGGCCATCGGCGAACCGCAGGATTGAGGGGCGTCATGCAGATCAAATCGACCGCCTTCAAGGAACAGGCGTCTGAAGCGCTCGGCGATGCCCGGCTGCAAAAGGCGCTCGGCAACGTCAAGCGCGGCTTTATCACCAAGCGGGCGAAGGCTGCCGCCGCGCTGCCCGAGTTCGAGGCGCTGCGCGACAACGCGCGCGATATCAAGAACCACACGCTGGCCCATCTCGACCTCTATCTGGAGGCCTACGAAAAGAAGGTGACGGAGGCCGGCGGCCAGGTTCACTGGGCGGAGACGGCGGCGGATGCCCGCGCCATCATCCTCGACATCTGCAAACAGGCGGGCGCGAAGACGGTGACCAAGGGCAAGTCGATGATCACCGAGGAGATCGGGCTCAACGAGCACCTGCTCGAGAACGACATCCGCCCGGTGGAGACGGACCTCGGCGAATACATCATCCAGCTTCGCAACGAGCCGCCAAGCCACATCATCGCGCCGG
Source organism: Hyphomicrobiales bacterium (assembly GCA_002869065.1). Taxonomy (NCBI): domain Bacteria; kingdom Pseudomonadati; phylum Pseudomonadota; class Alphaproteobacteria; order Hyphomicrobiales; species Hyphomicrobiales bacterium. The sequence goes on along the minus strand of PKTR01000006.1, from coordinate 84,505 downwards.
CAGTGCACGTCAACAAGGAAGAGGTCGAGGCCGACTTCCGCCGCGTGCACACCCATCTGCCGAAAGAACGCAATCTGGAAGAAGCGACATCGCTTCTGGGCGAAGCGCGCGAGGTGCTGCGCGATACCTTCCTCGGCGCGGATGTCGGAATTACCGGCGCCAACTTCCTGATCGCCGAGACCGGCACCTCGATCATCGTCACCAATGAGGGCAATGGCGATCTAACCCAGATCCTGCCGCGCACCCATATCGTGGTCGCCTCGATCGAAAAGGTGACGCCGACGCTCGACGACGTGGCGACGATCCTGCGCGTTCTGGCGCGCTCCGCCACCGGCCAGGATATGTCGGTCTACACCACCTTTTCGACCGGCCCGCGCCGCCCGGGCGACCCGGACGGTCCCGACGCCTATCACGTCGTGCTGCTCGACAATGGCCGCTCGGCGATGCTCGGCACAGAGTTCCAGGACATGCTGCGCTGTATCCGCTGCGGTGCCTGCATGAACCACTGCCCGGTCTATCACGCGGTCGGCGGCCATGCTTACGGCTCGGTCTATCCGGGCCCAATGGGTGCCGTTCTGACGCCGACGCTGTGGGGCGTCGACCAGTCCGGCCATCTGCCGAATGCCTCGACCTTCTGCGGGCGCTGCGAGAGCGTGTGTCCGATGCGCATCCCGCTGCCGAAGATGATGCGGCATTGGCGCGAGCGCGAGTTCGAGCGCAATCTGCAGCCGACGACCCAGCGCAACGGGCTGAAGCTGTGGGCGTTCCTGGCCAAGCGCCCGAAGCTCTATCAGTTCGCGACCGGGCTTGCGGCGCGGTTCATGTCGTTCTTCGGCAAACGCTCTGGCCGGTTCTCGCGGCTGCCGCTTGCCGGCGGCTGGACCGGACATCGCGACCTGCCGGCGCCGCAGGGCAAAACCTTCCAGCAGCAATGGGCCGAACGCCAGCGCGCCAGCGGCAACCGGGGAGCACAGCAATGAGCGGACGCGACGCCATCCTTGCCCGCCTGAAACGTTCGCTCGGCGTTGCAGGCGACGACACCGAACGGCGGACGATCACTGAAACGCGCCTCGCCGAGACGCCTCGCGGGGTGATCCCGAAGCGCGGCCAGCTGCCGCTCGCCGAGCGCATCGGCATGTTCGTCGAGCAAGCAGAGAAGGTGCAGGCGAGCGTTGCCCGCATCGGTTCCTATGACGAACTGCCCGCCGCGCTGCAGACCTATCTGCGCGACAAGAACCTGCCGGCCGCACTGCGGCGCGGCAACGATCCGCGCCTTGCCGGCGTGCCGTGGGACAAGACGCCGACGCTTGACGTTCAGACCGGCCCGTCCGACGGGCACGACGCGGTCGGCCTGTCGCACAGCTTCGCCGGCATCGCCGAAACCGGCACGCTGGTGCTGCAATCGGGCGCCGACAATCCGACGACGCTGAACTTCCTGCCCGAGACCCACATCGTGGTGGTCGCGGCGGAGGACATCACCGGCGACATGGAGACCATGTGGGAGCGGCTGCGCGCCTATAACGGCAAGGGAACGATGCCGCGCACCGTCAACATGATCACCGGCCCGTCGCGCTCCGGCGACATCGAGCAGACGATCCTTTTGGGCGCACACGGGCCGCGGGCACTGCACATCGTGGTGGTCGGTTAGAGCATCGTGCAGCCAATTGGAACAATTGGCGTCGACAAAGATGCGGCTAAACAAAGGGCTAGAGCATTTCGAGATTCAGCTTGAACGCGAGACGCTCTAGCCACTTTCGGAGCAGAACAATGCGCAAGAACGTGTCCTCGGGCTCCTATCTGGAACCCGAGATCGGCTTCAGCCGCGCGGTTCGGATCGGCAACACGATCGCGGTTGCCGGCACGGCACCGATTGCGGCGGACGGCGGCACCGATGGCGTCGGCGATGTCTACAGGCAGACCCAGCGCTGCATCGAGATTATCGAACAGGCGCTTGCCGACGCCGGCGCATCGCTTGGCGACGTCATCCGCACGCGGGTGATGGTGACCGATATTTCGCGCTGGAAAGAGGCGGCGAAAGCGCATGGCGAAGCATTCGGCGACATCCGCCCGGCCTGCACCTTCGTCGAGGTTTCCGGCTTCGTCGACCCGGACTGGCTGGTCGAACTCGAAGCCGACGCCGTCGTCGAATAACCCCTGCTCTACCGAATCAACGACACCCAGCGGCGGGCGATGTCGAGCCCGACCTCATCGGCGCGAACGCCGTGCGTTTCGGCTTCGCTGGCTTGTCGCTGCGGCCAGTCGGGCGTGTGACTGGCGATGCGCTCGGCGAAGGCGTCGCTGAAGAAACTGACCACGTCGCGGCTCGCCTCGAAATGGAACTGCACGGCATAGACGGCGCGGCCGAGCCGGAAGGCCTGGTTCGGCGTGCGGTCGCTTGAGGCGAGATGCACCGCGCCCGGCGGCAGGGTGAAGGTGTCGCGGTGGCTGTGGAAGATCGGCTCGCCCCTGCCGATCGCCGCCATCACCGGATCGGCGGCACCCTCGGCGCTTTGCCGAACCTCGTGCCAGCCGAACTCCATCGGCCGGTCGAGCACATTTTCCGCGCCGTGACCTCGCGCGACGAGTTGCGAGCCGAGGCAGATGCCCATCACCGCCTTGTCGGCATCGCCAAAGTTACGGGTTAGCGCGGCGATTGCCGGCAATTCGGGATGGAGATCGTCGGCGCGCGCATTCTGCGGCCCGCCAAGCACGACGAGCGCATCGTAGCCGCTTGAATTAGCCGGCACAGCATCGGGCGTCTCGTAGGCGCGCAGCACATCGAGTTCGGCGCCGGCTTCTTCCAGCGCCACGCCAAGAAGGCCGATCTTCGAGGGGTTGGTGTTCTCGATGACAAGGACGCGCACGGTGTGTTCTCCTGACAAATTCAGCGGATCAGCGACACCCAGCGGCGGCCGATTTCAAGCCCCACCGTATCGGCGAGCACGCCGTGGCGGGCACTTTCCTCTTCCATCCGCAGCGGCCAGTCCGGCGTATGTTCGGCGATATGATCGGCGAAGACCTCGCACCATTCCTCGACCAGCGCACGGCTCGCCTCGAAATGGAACTGGATGCCGTATACCGCGCGGCCGATGCGGAAGGCCTGATGGCGGGTCAGATCGCTGGTGGCGAGGTGCTCGGCGCCCGGCGGCAAGGTGAACGTGTCGCTGTGCCAGTGGAACACGGGCGCGGCGTCACCGAGCGGCTCAATGACCGGATCGCTGCGGCCCGCTTCGGTCGGACCGACCGGCTGCCAGCCGAATTCGATGCCGCGATCAAGAAGGTTTTCCGCGCCATAACCGCGAGCGACGAGCTGGGCACCGAGGCAGATGCCCAGCACCGCCTTGTCGGCGTCGCCGAACGCCTTCGTCAGGGCGGCAATGCGCGGCAATTCGGGGTGGGTGTCGTCGGCAAGGGCGTTTTGCGCGCCGCCAAGCACCACCAGCGCGTCGAAGCCGTCCGAGTCGGTGGGGATCGTGACAGGCCCCTCGAAGGTGCGGATCACGCTGAGCTCCGCGCCGGCTTCCTCAAGCGCGGTCCCGACCAGACCGAGCGTGGTCGCGGCAAAATTCTCGATCACCAGAACGCGCATGGCATCTCACCGAACGAAAACCGAAAAAACAGGGCAGCGGGAAGCGCGGCCCTTGGGAATTCCCTATCACGACTTCCCGCGCCGGGCGAGACGGGAACGTCGGCACACTGGCCCACGCTCGCGAAGCTTTGACAACGCGCCTCTGTTCACCATCTGACAGTGAGGTATGATCGTATCAAACAAGACCAATCAAACGCGTTCCATGAGGGGGAAACGATGATCAATCTCAACCGTAGAGGTTTCATGCTCGGTGCGGCCGCAGGCGCGGCTGCGGGCACACTTGCAGCGCCGTCTCTGGTGAAAGCTGCAGGCGAAGGCGAAGTCGGCCCGAACGGACTGCATGTCCAGCCGTGGTTTCACGAATCCTTCCTCGACATGGCGGAAGACTTCGAAGAGGCGAAGGCCGCCGGCAAGGACTTCGCCGTCATCTTCGAACAGCGCGGCTGCCCCTACTGCCGCGAGATGCACGTCAAGAACTTCGCGATTCCCGAGATCGCCGACTACATCAAGAACAATTTCGTCGTCGTGCAGCTCGACATGTGGGGTTCGCGCGAAACCACCGATTTCGACGGTGAAACGATGGAAGAGCGGGATCTGGCGCGCAAATGGGGCGTGATGTACACGCCGTCGATCAGCTTCTTCTCGCGCGAGGCCGACGTTGCCGGCAAGAGCGGCAAGGACGCCGAGACGGTGCGTATGCCGGGCTACTTCAAGCCGTTCCACTTCATTTCGATGCACGAATTCGTCCATGAGGGCCACTGGAAGGACACGCACTTCCAGAAATACATCCAGGCCAAGGTTATGAAGCAGCGCGAAAGTGGCGGCAGCACGGTCCCGATGTGGGACTGACGCTCTTCCCACGTATTCGGTAGCGAACAGATCGGGAAATGGCGGCGGAGCATTTCGGGCTTCGCCGCCGTATTCGTCTCAGTCGTCGTCGCCCGGCATTTGCGGCGAGATATCCCAGAAGCGCTCGAACACCTCGCTCATGGCGCTGACATGGCTCTGGCTCAGCTCCACGCCGGCGTCGAGCAGGCTGCCGAACAGGTCTTCGCCGGTGAGTTCCTCGCCGTTCGGGGAAAACTCCTCGGCGTCTGCCTCGAATTCCTCCTCCGCTTCGGCTTCTCCTTCCTCCTCCGGTTCGGCCTCGGTCTCATCGTCCTCGGTCTCATTGTCCTCGGTCCGGCCGCGCGAAAGACCTTCGAAAAACGTGCCGACCGCGTCGAAGAAGCTCGATGGCCCAAGAGGGAGCGGCTCGGGTTCAGGCTCCGGATCGGGGCGCCCACGGGCGAACCCGTCGAGATAGGCGTCGATCAATTCGCCAAATGAGGTGCGCGGCAGTTCCTCGGCGATGCCGCCAACAAGCATGGCGGCAATCGGCGGCATCATTTTCTCGACGGTGTCGTAGGGAACGCCGGTCTTTTTCGCGACCTCCCTGGCGATCGCGAAAACCAGGCTGTCGGAGCCGAAGATGTGCCGTAGGATGCCGGCACCATCGTCGAAGGCGTTGGCGGTGAAGGCTGCCGTGGGATCGCGCCAGTAGCGGATATGGCGGTCCTGCCCGAGGACATCGAGGAAATTCGCCAGGCTGAGCGGGTTCGAGGTGTTCAGCTTGAAGCCGCGCGAATAGGCCGGCATCAACGCTTCCATGACCCGCTCGGTGTCGTCGAAACCGAGACCGAAGCGTTTGGCGAAATTGCTGACGGCGTCGCCGTTTTGCGCGTCGAAAAGAATATTGATGAGCGAATAGCTCATGGGCGCCTCCCCCGGCCAGCGATCAGCTGGCTCCCGACCATATGATCGGGGAGGAAGGCGGACTCGTCAATTTCCCGAAAAGACGGGGATGCATTCGGGTTCGGGAAACAATCACCTCGTCATCCTCCGGCTCGACCGGAGGATCGCTCTCAACACGTCCAGGGATCGCGTCTTGGGACGATAGAAACGGCAGCACCCGCTCCGAACCGGCCAATCTGGCGCAATTGGCTGGCCGATCCTCCGGTCGAGCCGGAGGATGACGAGGGAGAGCTTGCAGCGGCGGCCGGTCGGCCCTGCGAACCCTGCGAGCGAGCTATCCCGCTCACGGGCCGTACGCCCCTGCAGGGCTGGCCCTCCGCGTGGGCGGCACATAAGTGCCGGCGGCCAGTCGACCTAGCGAACCCTGCGAGCGAGCTATTCCGCTCACGGGCCGTACGCCCCTGCAGGGCTGGCCCTCCGCGTGGGCGGCACATAAGTGCCGGCGGCCGGTCGGCCTTGCGAACCCTGCGGGTTCGAAGCACCCGGTATGGCGACTCAGTAGGCGTATTCCTCGAAGACCGGGTCGATCTCCCAGTTCCAGTCGGTGTGATAGCGGCGCAGCATGCGGTCGGCGGGCGTCTCGCCGATGGCGAGCGATTCCTCTACCGGCGCAAGGAAGCCCGTCTCGTCGAAGCCGGCACTGTTCAGCTTGGCGCGGCGGGCGAGGCCGGCGCGCGACAGGGCCACCACATCGCGAGCGATCTCGCGCACCGTGTGATCGCGGAACGGCGCGCGCAGTGCCAGTTTCGGCACGTCGTCGCGCAGCTGCAGGCGCTCCGCCTCGGTCCAGTCGGCAACGAGGTCGGCCGCCGCGGCAAGCGATTCGGCGTCGTACAGCAAGCCGGTCCAGAAGGCCGGGAGCGCGCAGATACGACGCCACGGGCCGCCGTCGGCACCGCGCATCTCGATGTAGCGCTTCAGCCGGACGTCGGGGAACAGGGTCGAGAGGTGGTTGTTCCAGTCGCCGACGGTGGGGCGCTGACCCGGCAGGATATTCTCGAGCCGGCCTTCCATGAAGTCGCGGAAGGTGTGGCCGGTGACGTCGTGATAGGTGTCGCCGCGCTTGACGAAATACATCGGCACGTCGATCGCCCAGTTCACGTAAGAGGCGAAACCGAAATCATCATGGAAGGCGATCGGCAGCATGCCGGTGCGGTCCGGATCGGTGTGGCGCCAGACTTCGGCACGATACGAAAGGAAGCCGTTCGGCTTGCTGTCGAGGAACGGCGAAGCGGCAAAAATCGCGGTCGCAATCGGTTGCAGGGCAAGGCCAACGCGCATCTTGGTGACCATGTCGGCTTCGCTGGAGAAGTCGAGATTCACCTGGATGGTCGAGGTGCGGTACATCATGTCGAGGCCATGCGTGCCGACCTTCGGCATGTAGGCGCTCATGATGTCGTAGCGCGACTTCGGCATGCGCGGCGTCTCGTCGAGCGACCATTTCGGCGACACGCCCATGCCGAGAAACTTCATGCCGAGCGGCTCGGCGATCTCCATCAGCTGCGCAAGATGCGAGTTCGTCTCGCGGCAGGTCTGGTGGATCGATTCGAGCGGCGCGCCGGACAGCTCGAACTGACCGCCCGGTTCAAGGCTGATGGCCCCGCCATGGGTCGGATCGACGAGACCGATGATCTTGCCTCGATCCTCGATGCGCTCCCAGCCGAGCAGGCCTTCCATGCCTTCGAGCAGCCGACGGATACCGCGCGGCCCCTCATAGGGAACCGGGATGTGATCCTCGGTGTGGAAGCCGAACTTCTCGTGCTCGGTGCCGATGCGGAAACGTTCTTCCGGCTTGCAGCCGACGGCGAGCCAGTCGGCAAGCTGATCCGGCGTTTCGATCGGGGTTTCGTCGATGGTGTCGCGCGCCATGAAAGGCTCCTTGGCGGGGGCGGCCTTGAAATGCGATGCGCGCCGCCTGATCGGAAGAAAAACTGTTCAAGCGGATATAGGGGGTCGGCGCCGGTTTGCGAACCACTTTTGAGTCAACAATTCTGCATGGCTCCGTGCGCTGAGTGCATTCATCCTGTCAGACCCGCGATCAGGGCCGGTAATTCGCCAAGATGAACGAGCCTGCGGAAGCGCGCCGCGCCTTCCGGCTCTTCGGCATGCTCGACGACCCAGGTCAGATCGTGCGGAACATAGACGCCCCAGCTGCCGGCCTCGATGGCGGGGATAACGTCCGATTTCAGCGAGTTGCCGACCATCATCGACCGCGCGGGTCCGTCGCCGTGGCGGGCGAAGATGCGCTCATAGGTGTCGGTGGTCTTGTCGCTGACGATTTCGATGGCGTCGAACAGATCGCCAAGGCCCGACTGGGCGAGTTTGCGCTCCTGATCGAACAAATCGCCCTTGGTGATGAGGACGAGACGGAACTCGCCGGCGAGGGACTCGAGCGTCTCGGCGGCATGCGGCAGGGTGTGAACCGGATGGGCGAGCATCTCGCGGCCCATATGCAAGATCTCGCCGATGACGGCGGTCGGAACCTCGCCTTCGGTGATCTCGATCGCGGTCTCGATCATCGAGAGGGTGAACCCCTTGATGCCGAAGCCGTAGCGGCTGAGGTTGCGCTTCTCCGCCTCGAGCAGCCGGTCCTGGATATCGTCGATATTGGTGTGCGGCGCCACCAGATGGGCGAAGCGTTCCTCCGTGATGCGGAAGAACTGTTCGTTCTGCCAAAGCGTATCGTCGGCATCGAAGCCGATGGTGGTCAGGCTTGCGGGCATTTGGCGGCGGGTCCTCAAAGGGTCGGAATGGCAACGCTAAACCGGGAGGCCTGCGGCGGGCAATGGCGCAGCTCTGCGGTTGGTGCGAGAGGGTGGCGGTGCACCGTCTGCCGCGATATGGGTGAGGTACCCACCAGCCGCCCGCGGAGTTTTCCTTGGATCTCATTCTGACCCTCACCCTGCCGTTCTTTGCCGTCGTCGGACTTGGCCTCGTCGCCGGACGGCGCGGCATGATCGACACGGCGGGCGTGAAGAGCCTCAACATCTTCATTTTCTATTTCGCCATGCCGGCGCTGGTGGTGCGCGCGCTCGGCCAGCAGCCCATCGGCACGCTGATCGATCCCGCCTTCTTTCTCGGCTGGGGCCTTGCCGGGCTGGTGATCTTTGCCGCTGCAGCCCTTCTCGCCCGGCTGGTGTTTTCGAGCCCGCTTGGCGAGATGGCGATCTTCGGCCAGGCCGCCTCGGTGGGCAATATCGGCTTCCTCGCCCTGCCGCTGATCATCGCGGCGTTCGGGGAGGCCGGCGCCGGCCCGGTCGCGCAGGCGCTGGTCATCGACCTCGTCGTCATGATCCCGCTGTCGATCGCGCTACTCGAAGCAAGCCGGGGCGCGGAAAGCCATCGCGCGGCGATCCGGCAGATCGCCATCGGCGTCGTCGCCAACCCATTCCTCGTCGCGATTGCGCTCGGCTTGGCTGTCTCGGCGGCGGGCTTCGGCCTGCCCGGCCCGCTCGACCGATTTCTGGCCTTCCTTGGCGCAGCGGCGGGGCCGGCGGCGCTGTTCTCGCTTGGCGTCTCGCTGTCGGGACGGCGCATCGAGGGCGACATCACGGCTATCGGCATCATGACGCTGCTGAAACTGGTCGCGCATCCGCTTGCGGTCTTTGCCGGCCTCACCCTTGCCGGCGTGCCGTCGACCGCGCTCGCCATCGGCGTCGTCGTGGCGTCGATGCCGATTGCCGGCAACGTGTTCGTGATCGCGCAGGCCTACGACGTGCTGCCGCGGCGTTCGTCGGCGGCGATCCTCATCTCGACCATCCTCGCGGTGTTCACCGTTGCGGCGGCGCTCGCCTGGGCCAACGTCAGCGGCTGACGAAGACGATGTGTTTGCGGCGCAGGAGCGGCTCGAGCGCAACGACCGCGTCGTAGATCCGCCGGCCGCGCACATCGTTCGCCCGGCTCAGGACGACGAAATCATCGTCCTCCGAGGCGCAGTGCTGCAGATTGACGAACTTCTCCTCGCCGAGATCGAAGCTCTTGCCGTTCACATCCCAGATCGCCGTGACGATCCTGACCCCGCGCGCCTTCATGGCGTCGCAGATGCGAGCGGCATTGCGATAGGCGACATCGTCGCCCCCGACGCTTTCGCTGTGCTTGTTGACCACCGACTGATCCGGGTTGTTCTCACCCGGCGTCGCGGTCGCGATCACCACCATGGTCTTGGGCGTCTTCGGGTCGCCATATCGGGTACCCTCTTCATAGGCCGCCGTCGGCGACAGGACCGCCCAGCCAAGGGCCAGCGCGTTGGCGAGGCGGGCCTCGCTCGACCATGTATCGACCATCGCGCCGATATCCCTGACGGCGGCCATGGTCTCGCGGTGCTGCGACGACAGAGGACGCAAGCTCGCGTTCGCCCGCTCGAAATGGCGGCAGACATTCGAACCATTGCCGCTGTCGGGCAGGATCGCCGGCCACAGAGTGTCGGGGTTCGCCTGAGCCGGAAGCTGGTCGGAGAGTGCTGCCGATAGCGGCCGATCGAGCAGGCAGACATTCGCCGCGCCTGCGGCCGACTCACCTGTCGGCTTGCCGGTTGCTGCATCGACGGCCTCGGGTCGCCGATAGGCCGGAGAAAGCCCGGCATAGACCACATCGCCGAAGGGTACGAGGCCGATCCGCGCCGTATCGTCGGCGCCCTGGTTGGTCAGCCGCCCGATGAGGTCGGCCAGACCGTCCTTCATGTGTTTGTGAGCCGGGGTATGGAAGTCGAACACGAACACCATTTCACCGACACGGGTTTCCGGGATCGTTACCTCGACCTCAGCCGAGATCTCGATCTGGTCCATACCGATCAGCTTGAGAAAGCTGGTCGGAACGTAAGCCGTCGCATCGACGGCGACGGTATCGGCCGTGAAGCGCGCATCCGTGACGCGCGGATCATCAAGGCCCCTGCCCTCCATATGCGCGGCAAAGGCTTTCTCGGCGCGTTCGCGGCGTTTGTTTTCGGAGAGCAACAGCGCTTCCGGCGTCGCAGCCGCCAGTGCCGCCAGTTCCGCGCTGCTCTGTATCGCGCCGCGCGTTTCGATGGTGCGCACGAAATCGACGGCTCCGCCGATTGCGAGCAGGACCGGTAGCAGGAGCAGCGCGAAGATCAGGGCGATATTGCCGCGATCATCGGCGGCAAGCGCTCGCAGATGCGCATGGTGCTTGGAGAGGGAAGCCAAGGTCCTGGCCATGGGCGGGCTCCAGATGCCGAAACCGAGAATTAGGGAGCCCTAAAATACAGCGGCACTCTGGACAGCCGGTAAACGGCTAAGCAAATGGTCGCAAAAAGGAAAACAAGCCTAACAGCAACTTAACCCTACCCGCCCCAGGAGCCGGCGCGGAGACGGTCTGCTGTGCCGCCTCACCCTAGCCGTCCGACCCGACCTCCTTGAGCACCTCGCGGGCGATGATCAGGCGCTGTATCTCGCTGGTGCCTTCGTAGATCGTGGTGATGCGGGCGTCGCGGGCGTGGCGTTCCAGCGGGTAGTCGCGGATATAGCCGGCGCCGCCATGGAGCTGCAGCGCGGTGTAGGTGGCACGCTGAGCGGCCTCCGACGAATAGAGCTTGGCCATCGAAGCGGCCTTGGCGAAGGGCCTGCCATTTTCCTTCAGCCAGGCGGCCTGCAGGATCAGCAGCCGCGCCGCTTCGAGCTCGGTTTCCCGGTCGGCGATCATCCACTGTATACCCTGCATATCGGCAATCGCGCGGCCGAACTGCTGGCGCTCCAACACATAAGCCTTGGCCGCTTCCATCGCCGCGAGGGCAATGCCGAGCGCAAGCGAAGCAACGCCGATGCGGCCGCCGGCCAGCTCAGCCACGGCGATGCGGAAGCCGTCATTCACTTCACCCATCAGCGCGGATGCCGGGATGCGGCAATTGTCGAAGATGACCTCGTTGGTCGCCGAGCCGGTCTGGCCCATCTTCTTTTCGGCCTTGCCGATGGTCATGCCCGGCGTGCCGGCCTCGACGAGGAAGCAGGAGATACCCTTGCCCTTCTTCGCCTCCGGGTCGGTGACCGCCCAGACGACAAACACGCCGGCATATTCGGCCGAGGAAATATAAAGCTTGGAGCCGTTCAGCACCCATTCGTTGCCGTCCATGACGGCGCGGGTCTTCATGCCGGACGGATCGGAACCGGCACCGGATTCGGTCAGGCAGAAGCCGCCGGCCGGATAGGTGCCGTCGCACAGGCGCGGCAGATAGGTTTCCTTCTGCTCGTCCGACCCAACCGCCTGGATGACCTCGCCGACCATGTTGGTGACCGACAACGTCACACCGGTCGCTGCGCAGGCGCGGCCGGTTTCCTCGATGGCGAGTGCAAAGGCGATGCTGCCGGCTTCGGTGCCGCCGTAGTCGGCGCTGACATTGAGGCCCATGAAGCCGTTGTCGGCGAGCAGCTTGAGATTGGCGAGGAGTTCCTCGCGCCCGCCGCCCTCGTCCAGCGTTTCGGCAAGCGGCGCCAGCCTGTCCGCGGCCAGCCGACGCGCAGTGTCACGGATCAGGCTTTGCTCTTCGCTCAAGGCGAGGTCCATGGGCGTTCCTCCATTTCGGCGCGGCGGGTGCCGTCCCCGCTTCGGCCGGTTCGTTCCGATTTCGGACAGCTTAGAACAGACTGCCCTGCTCGGGTTTGGTTTTCTTTGGCGCTGCCGGTTTCCTCGCCGACGACTTCGAGCTTGGCGGCTTCGCGGCTGATGGTTCGCCGCTCGGCGGTTTGCTGCCGCCCGCAGCGACCACATCGAGACGGCCATCAGCGAATTCGATCTCGAGCGCCGAACCCGATGCGACGCCGGCGGCGGCACGCACCGGCTTGCCCGCGTCGTCGCGCACCAGCGCGAAGCCGCGTTTCAGCACGTTCTTGTAGGAGAGCGTCTCCATCAGCTTTGCGGTCGCATCGAAGCGCTGGCGGGCGCGTTCGAGCCGCAGCCGCATGCCCTGCTCCATACGCCGCGAGGCACTCTCCACCCGGTCGGCGGAGCGGGTCACGCGGTGGTCGACCAGACGCGGCTGGAGGCGTAGCGCGGTGCGATCCATCTGCCGGCGCTTTGCGGTGAGGAACAAATGATAGGCCTGACCGGCGCGCTCGCCGGCGCGGTCGTGCTTTTGGCGAAGGCGCTCGACGAGGCGCTCGACAAGGCGCGGCGAAAGGCGGCCGCCGGTGCGGACAAATCGGGTCGTGTGTGCTTGCGTGTTGGCGCCGAGCGCGCGGGAAAGCCGTCCCGCTGCCGCATCGAAACGCTGGCGCGGCACGGCAACCACGTCGTCGGGCTTCGGCAACGCGCGGGCGAGTGAGCGGAGATCGCGGTGACGGGCTTCCATCAGGCGAGCCATTGCGCCTGCGTGGCGGCGCGACAGATCCTCGATGGTCGCGAGCAGTTCGGAGCGCACCGGCACCGCCATTTCCGCCGCGCCGGTCGGGGTCGGCGCACGCAGATCGGCCGCGTGGTCGATCAGCGTCCAGTCGGTCTCGTGGCCGACTGCGGAAATCAGCGGGATCATCGAGTCGGCGGCGGCGCGCACCACCACCTCGTCGTTGAAGCCCCACAGATCCTCGAGACTGCCGCCACCGCGCGCGACGATCAGCAGATCGGGACGCGGGATCGGCCCGCCGGGTTCGATCGCATTGAAGCCGCGGATGGCCGTCGCCACTTCCGGCCCGCAGGTTTCGCCCTGCACCCGCACCGGCCACACCAGCACGTGGACCGGGAACCGATCGGCCAGACGATGCAGGATATCGCGGATGACGGCGCCGGTCGGCGAGGTCACGACGCCGATGACGCGCGGCAGATAGGGCAGCAATTGCTTGCGCGCGTCGTCGAACAGACCTTCGGCGGCGAGTTTGCGGCGGCGCTCCTCGACGAGCGCCATCAGCGCGCCAACGCCGGCCGGCTCCAACTGGTCGATGACGATCTGGTATTTCGACGAGCCGGGATAGGTGGTGATCTTGCCGCTCGCGACCACCTCCATGCCCTCTTCCGGCTTGAAGGCGAGTTTGGAGAAAACCCCACGCCAGATGACAGCCTCGATGCGGGCCTTCTCGTCCTTTAGCGCGAAATAGGCGTGGCCCGACGAGTGCGGGCCGCGATAGCCGGAAATCTCGCCGCGCACGCGCACATAGCCAAAGGCGTCTTCCACCGTCCGTTTGACGGCGAACGACACTTCCGAAACGCTATATTCGGCTATGTTCGATACAGAATCGGTCACGCCTTGGTCTCCTTTTCGACGCACAAGGAGGCATAACGGCCGACACAAGGTCAAGAACAGGCAACACGGTCAGCACCGGCGATCCGCACCGACTGGCCGGCAGACTTTCGGGGACAGGATAAATGCCTCGCTACGCTTTCCGCATGCAGCGGCTTTTCGTGCGCCAGACGCTCAATGCGGGCGCCCGCATCGAGCTCGACAAGGGCCAGGCGAACTATCTCGGCAACGTGCTGCGCATGAGCGAGGGCAGCGAGTTGCTGATGTTCAACGGGCGCGACGGCGAGTGGCTCGCGCGGCTCGAAGAAATGAGCCGCAAGCACTGCGTCGTCGCCATGGTCGAGCAGACGCGCGAGCAGACGCCGCCCTCCGACCTGCACTATCTGTTCGCGCCGCTGAAGCATGCGCGGCTCGACTACATGGTGCAGAAGGCGGTGGAGATGGGCGCCGGCGTGCTGCAGCCGGTGATGACTCAGCACACACAGGCGGGCCGGGTGAACACCGAGCGCATGCAGTCGAACGCGATCGAGGCGGCCGAGCAATGCGGCATCCTCGCGATCCCGCAAGTGCGCGAGCCAGCGGCGCTTGCCGATCTGATCGAGAAATGGCCGGGGCGAGAGCCGGGGCGGCGCCTACTGTTCTGCGACGAGCGCGACGACGAGATGAACCCGATCCCGATCCTTGCCGAGCTGCCGCGCGGGCCGCTGGCGGTGCTGATCGGTCCCGAAGGCGGGTTTTCGAAAGACGAACGGCTGGTGTTGCGTGCCCAGCCGTTCGTCTCCGCCATTCCGCTTGGGCCGCGTATCCTGAGAGCGGATACGGCAGCAGTTGCAGCCCTTGCGGTGGTGCAGTCCGTCCTCGGCGATTGGTGAGAAGGAGAAGCGCCGGGAACGGGCCGCGTCATTTCAGTCAGGTTTGCCGCGGCATCCCGCAGCCGTCCAGAACGGGATGCGGCAACGTGCCTTGAACTAGTGCCCGAGCTTGTTCAGTGCCCGCAGGGCATCGCGTTCGGCGGTGCGCCGGTCGTTCGCCCGCCGCCGCAGGATCGCGCCCGGGCTCATCTCGGCCGGGCCGTAATAGGCCGCGTCGAGATCCTGCCGGGTGATGCCGATGTCGGCGAGTTCGTGCGGGCTGAACTCGTAGAGGGCGCGCAGCTTGCGACGGTTCCACCAGTTCGACGCGAACTGAGCCACGGTGCCTGCCGCGGCGACAAAGGCGTAGCCGATCCGCTGGGAGTTCCAGATCCGCCGGCTGTCGTTGCGGGTATCGTGAAGACCGATATTCATCGTCCAACCTCCTCAAGAAGACACGCCTTCCCCGTTCCCGCAAAACACTGCGGGCCAGCCCGTCGTGAGCCGATTTCAGAAGCCGTGGTCCTTGCGGCGCTGCCGGATGGGGCCGTTCGCTCCCTACCGGCGACAAGTGCGCCGCGTCGATGAATGCAGTATCTGCGACAGCTATTGATAATTCCAACGAATGTTTTTAATCTAACCCATAAGAAAAGCTCATGGGACAACATCAATGCGCGCGCTCGATATCGATCAATTGGCCAGCTTCGTCGCGATTGCGGATGCCGGCTCGTTCACGCAGGCCGCCGACCGGGTCAACCGGACGCAATCGGCGGTCAGCCTGCAGATGAAGAAGCTCGAAGAGAACGTCGGCAAGCCGCTCTTCGCGCGTGAGGGCCGCCAGTCGCGGCTGACCGACAACGGCCAGCGCCTGCTCAACTATGCGCGGCGGATGCTCGCCCTCAACGCGGAAACGCTGACCGCCTTTTCCGACGAGACGGAACGTACCTTCGTGCGTATCGGCATCCCCGACGACTACGCGCCGCGCCTGCTGCCGCGGATTTTCGCGGGCTTTGCGCGCACCCATCCGAACCTCGAAATCTCGATGACCTGCCAGTCGAGCAACGAGGTGAACCGGCGGGTGAAGGCGGGTGATCTCGACCTCGGCATCGTCACCCATGGCGACGTGGTCAGGGACTTCGGCGACCGCGCGCAGATCATCCGCAGCGAGCCGCTGTTCTTCCTCGGGTCCGACACGCACATGACGCATCTGCTCGACCCGCTGCCGCTTGCGGTCGGGCCGACGACCTGCTGCTGGCGCCGGGCGGCTATTCAGGCGCTCGAAGACCATGGACGCGCCTACCGCATCGCCTTCGTCAGTGGCAGCGCTACGGCCATGATCGGCGCGATCACCGCCGGGCTTGCGGTCGGCGTCCTGCCGGAAAGCGCACTCAACGGCGATCTCCGGGTGCTTGGACCGGCGGAAGGCGTCCCGCGTCTCGCGCATACCAACATTGCGCTGATCAAGGGCCACACGGCGACCCATCCGGTGCACATCAAGCTCGCCGAGCACATCGCGATGTCGCTCGACAATCTGAGCACCGCGCGCGCCGCGTGAAGCGCTGCGATGCCACCCGCATCCGGCGAAGTTTGTGTCTGAGATGTCAACGAAGCGTTGCATCGTGCAACACTTTTCCTGATTCGCGAGGGCGCGTCTCAGCGCGCCGGTAACCAGTGTCCGCGAAAGCCCCGCCGACAGCCGGAAAATCGCCATGTTGGCAGGGTATTCTTGCGTTTAATCAAGGTTCTCATATGCTTTTCGTCGGATCATCATTCCGATGATACGAGAGGAGGGCCGATCATGGCTATTAAGGACATTGTGGTCGTTCTTGACCTGAAGACAGAAGGACCTGCCCCGAAGATTGCCGTTGAGATCTCCCGCTTCGTGGGAGCGCACCTCACCGGCCTTGCTCCGATGGTGGAACCGGTGGTTCCGGGCTATGTCACCGCGCCGATACCGGGCGACTATCTCGAAGCCTCGATCCGGCAGGCGCGCGAACAGGCGGAAGCCGGCGCGAAGCAGTTCGAGGAAGAGCTGCGTGTTGGCGGCGTCAACGGCGAAACAGCGATCGTTTCCGTCGGTGACGGCGCATGGGGCGGCCTGCTCGCCCGCACCCGGCTGACCGACCTCGTGGTCATCGGCCAGGAGGATCCGGACCATCCGCAGCCGTTGCGCGAAGCGCTGATCGAAGCGACGCTGTTCGATTCGGGCGTGCCGATCCTGCTCGTGCCGTATGTCTCCAAGCCGTCCTTCGTGGACCGCAAGGCGATGGTGGCATGGGACGGATCACGGACGGCAAGCCGCGCGGTTCATGCCGCCTTGCCGATGCTCGAGCTCGCCAAGAGCGTGACCGTGGTCATCGTCGAAAACGGCAAGAAGCCGGAAGGCGAAGCCGGCGCGGATATCGCGCTCTACCTCGCCCGCCACGGCCTGCAGGTCGAGATCGAACGGATCCCGGCCCCGCCGACCGGCGTCGGCGACGCGCTGCTCAACTACGTGGCCGATCATTCGATGGATCTGGTCGTGATGGGCGGCTACGGGCACAGCCGGATGCGCGAATTCATCCTCGGCGGCGCGACGCGCACCTTCCTGCGCTCGATGACCGTGCCGGTGCTGATGGCGCATTAATTTCGCAGCACAAGGGCGCGATGCGCCCGTCCTGCGGATGCTCGTGAATTTCTCTTTCGGCTGGAAGCCGGGAGAAATACACGAACGGAATTTCAAGCTCCATTTGCAATGGACTTGAAATGAGCCGCCAACAACGGCGCCGACCAAACTGAAAACAAAGAAAACGCGGCCTTTCGGGCTGCGTTTTTTATTGTCCGGATAAGAGACTCATCCTTTTTCGGCGAGTGCCGCCTTGCGCAGGCCGGTCAGGGTCGCTGTCGGCGTGATCGCTTCGGGTGCGAGGCGAACATGCAGGATGGCCGGCTTGCCGCTTGCCACCGCGCGCTCGAAGGCCGGCATGAACTCGTCCGTCTTCGTTACCGTCTCGCCATGACCGCCATAGGAGCGCGCCCAGGCGGCGAAGTCCGGATTCACCAGATCGGTGGCGATGACGCGGGCCGGATAATTCTTCTCCTGATGCATGCGGATCGTGCCGTAGATGCCGTTGTCGACGAGGACGACTACGATGGCCGCGCCCGCCTGCACCGCCGTGCCGAATTCCTGGCAGGTCATCTGGAAGCAGCCGTCGCCGATGAAGGCCACGACATTGCGCTCGGGAAAGCGCAGCTTGCCGGCAATTGCGCCCGGCAGGCCGTAGCCCATCGAGCCCGAGGTCGGAGCAAGCTGGGTATTGAACCGGCGGAAGCGCCAGAAACGATGCACCCAGGTGGCGTAGTTGCCGGCGCCGTTGGCTATCAGCGTCTCGTCGTCGAGCCGGGCGCGCAGCGCGCTGACTATCGGTCCCATATGAACGTCGCCCGGATTGTTCGCCGGCGGCGTCGACCAGGCCTCGAAATCGGCGCGGGCGGCGCGGGTCGCCTCCCCCCATGACGGCGGCGCGGCGGGCGCCAGATCGTCGAGCGCGGCGGCGAACTGCACCGGCGAGGCATTGATCGCCAGCGCCGGCTGGTAGACGCGGCCGAGTTCGCCGGCATCGGCATGGACATGCACGAGCTGCTGGCGCGGCGTGGGAATATCGAACAGCGTATAGCTCTGGCTCGGCATTTCCGACATGCGGCCGCCGAGCAGCAGCACCAGATCGGCGTCGCGGATGCGCGCGGCGAGCTTCGGGTTGATGCCGATGCCAACATCGCCGGCATAGTTCGGATGGTCGTGGTCGAACAGCATCTGGCGGCGGAAGGAGCAGGTCACCGGCAGGTCGAAGCGTTCGGCAAAGCGGGTGACGGCGGCGCGCGCCTCCTCGTTCCAGCGGCTGCCGCCGAGAATGACGATCGGCGCGCGGGCAGCGGCAAGACGCTCGCCGAGATCGGCCATCTGGGTGGCGCCCGGCGAGGCTTCAACGACGACCGAAGGGGCCGGCAGCGGCACCTCGGCGGTTTCGCGTAGCATGTCCTCGGGCAGCGCGATCACCACCGGTCCCGGCCGGCCCGACATGGCGACGGTGAAGGCGCGGGCGATGATTTCGGGCACCCGTTCGGCGCTGTCGATTTCGGTCACCCATTTGGCAAGCGGACCGAACATCTGCCGGTAGTCGACTTCCTGGAAGGCTTCGCGCTCGCGGTGATCGCGGCCAATCTGGCCGACGAACAGGATCATCGGCGTCGAGTCCTGCTTGGCGACGTGCACGCCGGCGGCCGCATTGGTGGCGCCGGGACCGCGGGTGACGAAGCAAATGCCGGGCCGGCCGGTCAGCTTGCCGTCGGCCTCCGCCATCATCGCGGTGCCGCCTTCCTGACGGCACAGGGTGAGTTCGATATCGCTGTCGTGCAGCGCGTCGAGCACGGCGAGATAGCTTTCGCCGGGCACGCAGAACACCCGGTCGACTCCGTTGCGCTCCAACATCGCGACGACCAGTTCGCCGCCGGTTTTCCTCGTCTCGGCCATGATGCTCACTCTGACTGCAATTCGGGTTTGGCGGAGCCTTCCGCCTGTCGAAAACCCCTATCGGTTTTTGTGCGCGAAGGAAACGTGTTCAACGCACGCCAACGCCCGACCGCAGAAACACGAAACCCGGCGTCCTCATCGAACACCGGGCTGCGCAATCAGAACCCGAGGGACACCGGGTTTTGGAATCAGAGTTCGGTGACGGTCACCACTTGGAACGTGTGCAGGTCGCCGTCTTCATCGCGAATCGAAACGTATTCGCCGGGATGGAACGGGTGCTCGCCGAACTTGTAGCCGGCCTCGTCGTCTTCATCGCCATCGATATCGTAGCGGAACGCCCAGCTGCCGCCGGGGCGATGTACGAGATGGCCGATGTCCTCTTCCTCGCCGGCCCAGAAGCGGCGAACACGGCATTGATCGCGAACCTTCTTCCAGGCCGTCGGGTCAATGTGCCCGGCATCGTCCAGAGGCGCGGTAAATTCATAGCCATGACGGCTGGAACCGCCCGGAAACTCTTTTGTCCGCGCAAGATTCAGTCTTACTTTTTTAAGCCCCGTCTTTGGCATGGTCGTATCCTCTTGTTCGGCGTTCCTCGATTTTTTGTCGAACGATCAAGCGTGGCACAAAAGGCCCGCCGATCATTGACCTTGATCAACGCCTTACCGCAACGCTACCTGATTTCATAGTCTTGTGCGAAGGTGCGGGATGTTACGCAGGCCCGTCGGCCACCGGAGACGCAGACCGTCCCGGCCAGACGTCACGTGAGGAGGCCCCGCCATGACGACAGAGTGGACGGGTGCGGCCGCGCCGCAGGGCGATCCGGCCCCATCGCATATCGTCGCCGACCAGGATGCGACGTTCGGCTTTCTTGCCGACCCGGCGACCCACGGCATCGATGAAGCCGTCATACGCGTCGACACGGCAATCTCCGCCGTCTTCCTTGCCGGGCCGCTTGCCTACAAGGTCAAGCGCGCGGTGCGCTTCCCCTATCTCGATTTCGGCGATCTCGATCACCGCCGGGAGCTGTGCGAACGCGAGATCGAGCGCAACAGGCCGAACGCCCCGTCGATCTATCAGGGCGTCGTCGCAATCACCCGTGAAGCGGACGGCCGTCTGGAACTCGATGGCGCCGGCGAGACAATCGAGTACGCCGTGCGCATGCGCCGCTTCGACCCCGCGCAAACGCTCGACCGGATCGCCGGCAACGGCCCGTTCGACGCCGCGATGATCGATGCGCTCGCTGCGATGATGGCCAGTGCCCACGAGGCCGCCGGCCCGCGCGAGGCGGAATCCTGGATTGCCGATCTCGCCACCTATATCGAGCAGAACCAGACCGCCTTCCTCGAATGGCCCGACCTGTTTCCGTTCGAGCGGGTGCATGCGCTGACCGAGCAATGCCGCGAAACGCTCTCCCGGCTCACCCCGCTGCTCACCCAGCGCGGGCGGATGAACCATATCCGGCTCTGTCATGGCGACGCGCATCTGCGCAACATCGTGCTCGACGAGGGCGCGCCGGTCCTGTTCGACGCCATCGAGTTCGACGACGGAATCGCCACCGGCGACGTGCTCTACGATCTAGGTTTCCTCATCATGGATCTGTGGGAACGGGGCGACCGCGCGGCTGCCAACCGGCTGATGGTGCGTTACCTCGCCCTCACCCATCAGGCCGACCATCTCGAAGGTATTGCCGCACTCGCCTTCTTCATGGCGATCCGGGCCGCGATCCGTGCCAAGGTCACCGCCGCCCGCCTGCCCTTTGCCGGCGATGCCGAACGCAAAGCGGTGATCGCCGACGCGCTGCGCTATTTCACCACCGCCGAGAAATGCGTCGAACCGACGGCTCCGGCACTGATTGCCATCGGCGGCTTGTCGGGGACCGGAAAGTCGACGCTCGCCATGGCGATTGCCCCCGATCTCGGGCGTGCGCCGGGCGCGGTGGTGCTTCGAACCGACGTTGAGCGCAAGGCGCTGTTCGGCGTTGCCGAGACCGATCCCCTGCCGGCCGAGGCCTATGCACGGGAAATCTCCGACGAGGTCTATCACCGGCTGATGATCCAGGCGCGTACCGCGCTCGCCGCCGGCCAGTCGGTGATTATCGATGCCGTCTTCGCCGATCCGGAAGAGCGGATCGCGGTTGCCCGTATTGCCGGAGCCGTCGAGGCGCCCTTTGCCGGCCTTTGGCTCACCGCGCCGGCAGGCGTGCTCGAAGAGCGCGTCGGCGGCCGCACCGGCGACGCGTCGGATGCCGGCGTCATCGTCGTCCGCCAGCAGCTCGGCTACGATATCGGCGCACTCGACTGGGCGGAAATCGACGCTTCGGGCTCGTCCGCGGACACGGCCGAGAGCGCTCGCGCGGCCTTGGGTTCGCTTCTTGCACCCGGCTCAGCGTAGTCGTTCAGCGAGACCCGCTACGCTCCGGTCGCGAAGACGTGTTTCGGATCCGAAAATCGCATATGGTACGCGCGATGTAATCCGGGCTGCTTTCGGCGGCGCGGACATTATTGACTGCGCCGACATTGCCGCCGGAGTGGCCGGTATCGGTTGCCGCGTAAGACGAGGATGCCATGCACCGCCATCTGTTCCGGGCCGCCACGGCCATCGCCGTCATCCTGATCGCGCCCTTTGCCGCCCTTGCCGAGGAAAAGCCCGCCTATCCGACCGCAACGCTCGACGACCAGCACCGTCAGGCGATGGTGACGTCAGGGCGCATCACCGCGGCGCTCAGGACCGAAAAACGCACCGTGGAAGGCTACGAGGAAACCGTCCCGGTGCTGCATGTCTTCGTCGATTCCAAGAAGGTTCTGGAAGCCGAAGGCGTCTCGGCGGGCGAGTGGGTTCAGGGCGTTGCGGAGGTCATCGAAGTCGACGCGGCGAACGACCTGCCCGAGGTGGTGTTCTCGAGCTATTCCGGCGGCGCACATTGCTGCACCAAGGTGGTCATCGCCACCGCCGACAGGGCCGGCGGCTGGAACTCGGTCGACATGGGCGAATGGGACGGCGGCGGCAACTACATGGAAGACGCCGATGGCGACGGCCGGGCCGAATTCGTCGCCGCCGATCAGAATTTTCTCTATGCCTTCGACTGCTACGCCTGCAGCGCCGCGCCGGTGAAGATCCTGTCGGTACAGGCCGGCAAGATCGTCGACGTGTCGCGCGAGCCGCGCTTCCAGCCAAAGCTGAAGCAATGGGCGAAGGCACTTGAAGGCTGGCGACAGGACGATGGCAAGTTCCAGCCGGGCTTCTTTGCCGGCTGGATCGCGGCGAAATCGATGATCGGCGAAGGAGTCGAAGCCTGGCAGGCGATGCAGAAGGCCTACAAGCCGGGCAAGGATGACGGCTTCGAGGTCTGCAAGGACACCGGGCTGTTCGGCGAATGCGCGGAAAACATGCGCGCGACCGTGCCGTTCCCGATGGCGCTGAAGTCGTTCCTCGACCATCACGGCTACCGGTTCTGAGCACGCTGGCCTGCGATTTTCCCATATGTCGCATGGCATTGCCGGGGCGGAATGACCACATCGGGGAGTGAGCAGCACGGAGGTCCGAGATGACCGAACTGAAGCGCTCGATCTCGCTCACCATGCTGGTGCTGTACGGCCTCGGCGTCACCATCGGCGCGGGCATCTATGTGCTGATCGGCGAGGTTGCAGCGCTTGCCGGCTATGGCGCGCCGCTCTCCTTCGTGGCAGCGGCCGCGGCAGCGGGTCTTACCGCGCTTTCCTTTTCCGAACTGGCGACCCGCTATCCCGAAAGCGCCGGCGAAGCCGCCTATACCGAAGCCGGCTACCGATCGCCGCTGATGGGAACGCTGATCGGCCTCGCGGTTGCCGCGGCGGGTGTCATTTCGGCAGCCGCCGTTGCCATCGGCGCGGCGCGTTATCTGGCAACGCTGGTGCCCATCCCGCCCGCACTTGCGGTGATCGTCATCGTCGTCCTGCTTGGTGCGGTTGCCGTTCGCGGGATTGCCGAATCCGTCGCCTTCGCCGGCCTCATGACCATCGTCGAGGCGGGCGGGCTGATCTTGATTGCCGCTGGCGCGGTGATCGCCGATCCCGACATTCTGGCCAAACTCGGCGACACGATGAGCGCTGCCTTTTCGACCGCGCCGATGCCGATTGCCGCCGGTGCCGTGATCGCGTTCTTCGCCTTCATCGGCTTCGAGGACATGGTCAATGTCATCGAGGAAGTTCACGAACCGCAGAAGACCGTGCCGCGTGCGATCCTTCTGACGCTGTTCTTCGCCACGCTGATCTATCTGTCGGTGGCGGCCATCGCGGTGACCGTCATTCCCCCCGACGTGCTGGCCAAGGCCCCCGCCCCGCTCGCCGCCGTCGCCGAAGCCTCGGGCCTCGTGCCGGCCGTCGTCATTTCGTCGATTGCGGTCGCGGCCGGCGTCAACGGCATTCTCGTCCAGATCGTCATGGCCTCGCGGGTGCTTTACGGGATCGCGCGGCGCGGCTGGATCCCCGCCTGGCTGTCGAGTGTCAATCCGCGCACCCGCACGCCGTTGCGCGCGACGGTGCTGGTCACGGTGATTGCGACGGCGCTTGCTGTAGCGCTTCCGATCGAGAAGCTGGCGGCGGGAACGTCGGTGCTGGCGCTGACGATCTTTCTGATCGTCAACGGCGCGCTGATCCTGATCAAACGTCGCGAAGGGACGGAGCGCGCGACGTTCCACGTTCCGATCGCGGTGCCGGTCGCCGGTGCGGTCATCACCGCAGCGCTGATCGTCGTCGCGCTGCTGTAGACCGGCACGCCACCAATTGAGCGGGTCAGTGCTCGCTCAGCGTGCGGCGCACCGCGTCCTTCCAGCCGGCGATCTTCACCGCCCGCTCGGTCTCGGCCATGCCCGGCTCAAAGCGGCGGTCGCGCTGCCAGCGTTCGGTGAAGCCTTGGCGATCCGGCCAGACGCCCGCCCGCATGCCGGCGAGCCAGGCGGCGCCGAGCGCGGTCGTTTCCATCACCGTCGGACGGTCGACCGGGGCGCTCAGAATGTCGGAGAGGCGCTGCATGGTCCAGTCGCTCGCCGCCATGCCGCCATCGACGCGCAGCACGGTGCCGGCACCGCTCGCCGCCGGCCAGTCGCCGCGCATGGCCTCCAGCAGATCGTGGGTCTGGTAGCAGACCGCTTCGAGCGCGGCGCGGGCGAGTTCGCGCGGACCGGTGTTGCGGGTCATGCCGAACAGGGCTCCGCGCGCCTCCGCATCCCAATAGGGCGCACCGAGGCCGACGAAGGCCGGCACCAGATAGACGTGCTGGCCGCTGTCGCTTTCAGCCGCCAGCGGACCGGTTTCGGAGGCCGAGGTGATGACCTGCAGCCCGTCGCGCAGCCACTGCACGGCGGCGCCGGCGATGAAGATCGAGCCTTCGAGCGCGTAGGTCGTGCGGCCGTCGAGACGGTAGGCGACCGTGGTCAGAAGCCGGTTCTTCGAGGTAACCGCCTCCTCGCCGGTGTTAAGGACGGCGAAGCAGCCGGTACCGTAGGTCGACTTCATCATGCCCGGTTCGAAGCAGGCCTGACCGATGGTCGCCGCCTGCTGGTCGCCGGCAATGCCGAGGATAGGTATGGAGCCACCGAGCAGGTCGGGCGCGGTGACGCCATAGTCGGCGGCGCAATCGCGCACATCGGGCAGGATCGCGCGCGGCACGTTCAGCATGCGCAGCAGATCGTCGTCCCAGTCATTGGTGTGGATGTTGAACAGAAGCGTGCGCGCGGCGTTGGTCGCGTCGGTCGCGTGCACCCGCCCGCCGGTCAGCCGCCACAGCAGGAAGCAATCGACGGTGCCGAAGGCGAGCTTGCCGGCCTCGGCGCGTTCGCGCGCACCGGGAACGCTGTCGAGAATCCAGGCGACCTTGGTGCCGGAGAAATACGGGTCGAGCAGCAGGCCGGTCTTGGCGACCACCTCGGCCTCGGCGCCCTCGCGCTTCAGCGCGGCGCAACGGTCCGCCGTGCGGCGGTCCTGCCAGACGATCGCCTTGTGGACCGGATAGCCGGTCTCGCGATCCCACACGATGGTGGTCTCGCGCTGGTTGGTGATGCCGATGCCGGCGATGTCGGCGGCCCTGAGACCCGCTTTTTCCAGCGCGCCGCGGCAGGTCGCGAGCGTCGTGCGCCAGAGATCTTCCGGGTCGTGCTCGACCCAGCCCGAGGCCGGGAAATGCTGCGGGAACTCCTCCTGCGCCACCGCGACGATGCGCTGGTCGCCATCGAAAACGATGGCCCGGCTCGACGTGGTGCCCTGATCGATGGCAAGAATGGCGGATGACATGGCGGGACCTCCCGAACGGTGTTCTCGTTGAATCGCTCGTGACGCGATAACAGCACCGCGACGCGGCGTTGTCACCACTGTGGCGGCGCGGCGCATGGCCTTTCGGCAGGCACGTTGCGGGCGCGCCGGAAATATCTGTCGTCAGCCTCTGGCGTTCAGCCGTTCGGCGACAAATTGTTCAAGCGCGACGACATCCGCGCTGCTGCAGCGCAGGCCGAGCTTGGAGCGGCGCCAGAGGATATCGGCCGCGCTGCGCGCCCATTCGTGGTCGATGAGATAGTTCACTTCCCGCTCGCTGAGGCTGGCGCAGAACCAGGTGCCCAGATCGTCGGAAGACGCGGCATCGCCCAGCATGTCCCAGGTCCGCGTGCCGTAGGTGCGGACGAAACGGGCAACCATCTTGTCGGACAGGAACGGATAGTCGGCGGCGAGTTTTTCGGTTAGCGCACCGACGCCGTCGATCGGGAAATCGCCGCCTGGCAGCGCCTCCTTGCCCGTCCAGCCGCGCGGCGAGAACGGCAGGAACGCGCCGAGTTTTTCCAGCACCATCTCGGCGAGCACGCGATAGGTGGTGATCTTGCCGCCATAGACATCAAGGCGCGGCGCGGCGCCGTCGCCGGTGTCGACGTTCAAGACATAGTCGCGGGTCGCGGCCTTCGCCTCCGAGGCGCCGTCATCATAGAGCGGGCGGACGCCGGAAAAAGTGTGGACGATCTCGTCACGACGGAAATCATGGCGGAAATACTCGCTCGCCGCCGCGCAGAGATAGTCGATCTCGTCGTCGGAAATCGCCACGTCGCGGGGGTCGCCGTGATAATCGATGTCGGTGGTGCCGACCATCGTGAAGTCCTGCTCGTAGGGAATGGCGAAGACGATCCGCCCATCGGTCGTCTGCAGGATGTAGGCTCGATCATGATCGAAGAAGCGCGGCACGATGATGTGGCTGCCCTTGACCATGCGCACGCGGTTTTTCGGCTCGACGCCGACGGCCTTTTCAAGGAAACGCGCCACCCAGGGACCGGTCGCATTGACCAGGGCACGGGCGGTGACGGTTTCGGTCTCGCCGGTCAGGTGATTCTTCAGCGTCGCCGTCCAATCGCTGCCTGTGCGCTCGGCCTTGACGCATTCGGTGCGGACGCGAATGTCGGCGCCGCGCTCGGCTGCATCCACGGCGTTGAGCACAACCAGACGCGCGTCGTCGACCCAGCAATCCGAATATTCGAAACCGTAGTCGAAGCCATCCTTCAGCAGCCCGCCCAGCGGGTGCGTCCGCATGTCCAGGGTCTTCGTTGGAGGCAGGCGCTTGCGGCCACCGATATGATCGTACAGGAACAGGCCGAGGCGCAGGAACCAGGCCGGCCGCATGCCGCGATGATGCGGCAGGATGAAGCGCAGAGGCCAGATGATATGCGGCGCGAGCGCGAGAAGAACTTCCCGCTCTTTCAAAGCCTTACGGACAAGGCCGAACTCGTAGTATTCAAGATAGCGCAGCCCGCCGTGGATCAGCTTCGTTGAGGCGGACGAGGTCGCACCGGCGAGATCGTCGGCCTCGCACAGAAGCACCTTCAGGCCGCGCCCGGCGGCATCGCGCGCTATGCCGCAGCCGTTCACGCCGCCGCCGACGATAAGCAAATCGTACCGCGTCATTCGACGCCTCTCTACCGCGCACAATCCTTCGGAATGGAGCGCTCACGATAGTTTTGAGGCCGAAAACTGTCAATTCGAACTTTCGTTCTTTCCTTTATTTGCCCGCTACGAAATTTCTGGTTCGTACACAACCCCATCGCCATCGGCCTCGATCGCCGCCACGTCCTCGGTGCGGCAGATCATGCGAATCCGTTCGTCGCGAATCTGGTCGGTGACGAAGGTGTGGACATGGGAGAGGTGGCCGATGCGCACCGGCGCGGTGCGGTCGAACTTGGTCGAATCGGCAACGAGGATGACGTGGCGGGCGTTTTCGACGATGGCGCGCGACACGCTGACCTCGCGATAATCGTAGTCGAGCAGCGCCCCGTCGGCGTCGATCGCCGAGGTGCCGATAACCGCGTAGTCGACCTTGAAGCGGCGGATGAACTCGACCGCAGCGTCGCCGACGATGCCGCCATCGGAATGGCGCACGACGCCGGAAGCGATGATCACCTCGATCGAGGGATATGGCCGCAGGATATTGGCCACATTGATGTTGTTGGTGATGACCAGCAACCCCTGGTGCTTGCGCAGGGCCTTGGCGACCTCTTCCGTGGTGGTGCCGATATTGATCAGCAGCGAGCAATCATTGGGGATCTGCTCTGCCGCCAGCTTGCCGATCGCCTTCTTGGCGTCGCGAGCAATGACCTGGCGGGCATTGTAGCCGACATTGTGCACGCTGGAGGCAATCAACGCGCCGCCATGGGTCCGCTGCAACAGCCCCTGTTCGCACAGATCGTTGAGATCCTTGCGGATGGTTTGCGGCGTGACGCGAAAATGGCTGGCAAGATCATCGACAAGCACCCGGCCATCCCGCTGGGCGATCTCGATGATGTCGTTATGGCGTTGAAGTACCATGCGGGCCTCCCCTGGCTGGTTTCAATTTACAATGGGAAACGAAAAATCGAAAGCGCTATGATGCCGCCGCGTCAACGTGCCGAACTGGCTTTCTTCCGCGAACTGGAGCAGGTTAGGCATATGATCCCGTTCGGCAGAGCCGGCTTCGCCTGATCGAAAATCGAAAGACTCCTCCATGACGACGCATCTTCCCTTTTCGCCCACCCTGTTCGACGGCAAATCCGTTCTCGTGACCGGTGGCGGACGCGGGATCGGTCATGCGGTTGCTGCCGCCTTCGCGCAGACCGGCGCGCGTGTCCTCGTCCATGTCGGGGTCGAAGCGCGGGGCGACGTGGCAGAACTGTTTCCCGATCTCGACGTCGACGCGCGGGAACGGATGAGCCTCGTGGCCGGAGATCTGATCGGCGAAGACGGGCCCGCGCGGCTGATCGATACGGCCGCGGACCGGCTCGGCGGCCTCGATGTGCTGATCAACAATGCCGGCACGATGTTCGGCCGAGTGCCGGCGGAGACGATGACGGCGGAACACTATGCCCGGGTCAGCGATCTCAACGCGCGATCCGTGGTGCTTGCATCGACGCGGGCGATTCCCTTGCTGAAGGCAAGCGGCGAGGGCGCGATCGTCAACACGACCTCGATCTCGGCAACGACCGGCGGCAGCCCCGGCTCGTCGATCTACAGCGCGGCAAAAGCCTTCGTGTCGACCTACACCCGCAGCCTGGCGCGCGAGCTGGCGCCGGACAAAATCCGCGTCAACGCGGTTTCGCCGGGTACGATCATGACGGATTTCCATCGCCGCTATTCGAGCGAGGAGAAGCTCGCGGCGACCGCAAAGGCGATTCCGCTGCAGCGACTTGGAACGCCTCAGGACTGCGTTGGCGCCTATCTGTTCCTGTCGGCAAGCGCACTGTCGGGCTACATCACCGGACAGGTGCTGGAAGTGAATGGCGGCCAGTTGATGGGATGAGTCGATAGCCGCGCGCACCGCCGCGCCCGCGGGTGTCCCCGCAGGGGTGAAGCTGTCACCGTGTTCGGAAAGGGTGCTCGTTACGGGATGGTACAGCTGGTTGGGGTCGAACCAACGACCTCCGGATCCACAATCCGGCGCTCTAACCAACTGAGCTACAGCTGCACAGGTCCCGTAATCGGCGGGACACTATGAACAAATCGCGGTCATTTCAAGAGGGCTTGCGCAAAACCTTGCGGCAATTTGTACATGACCGGAGAAGCGCAGTTTTCTGCGGTGTCTGCGGCCTTCGCACCGCCCCTGGTCGACGGCAGAGAACGAAAAGCTCCGATCCGCGAAAAATCGCCCGGACAAATTCGGCCTTCAAAACCGAAATGCCCGAGGCGGTGCCTCGGGCATTCGGTGTTCTTGGGAGGAACTATCCGGTCGGTTCCGGTGGCGCCGGTCTCGACACCACCAGGTCCCGGATCAGGTCTCGCTCGGCGCGGCAATGCATGAACCGCGCCGGGCGTTCGGGAGGCTTACGCCACCTTGAACTGCGCCATGTCCTTCATGGCCTTGTCGAACATGTCCTTCATCGGCTCACCGGCTTCGGCGAGCGCCTTGGTGGCCAGGTCCTGCATGTCCTTGGCCTGGGCCGAGAAGACATCGAACTGCTCACGCACGAAGGACGACTGCAGCTCGATCGCTTCGGCGAGCGACTTGGCGCCGAGCAGTTCCTTCATGAATTCGAAGGTTGCATCGGAGTTCGTCTTGACCGTGTCGATCGCCTTCAGATTGAAGCCGATGGTGGTCTGGCGCGCCGACTCGTAGCTGTCTTCCATCAGGTCGGTCGCCTCTTCGGCGGCAACGCGGATCTTCTCGTAGGTATCCTTGGCCTGAGCGACGCTCTTTTCGGCCATTTCCTGCATGATTGCGGGCACTTCGGGCATCGACATGTCAAACACATCCTCTGTGGTGGAGGGCTTGGAGGCTTTGGCCTTGGGGGCCGCCGGCTTCGCCGTCTTGCTCTTCGCCGCGGAAACGGATTTCACTTCAGCCATCGTCATATCTCCCATTCAGGGGTGGTGCGGGGCGCTACCAATCTCTTGCTTCCTATATAGCGCAGCGGTTTTTGCATTGCAACATTTTTTTGCGGTGCACAATAACTCGTGCCGTGACCAGAATGGAAAAAGCCGGCCCCCGAGAAAGGGCCGGCTTCAATTAAATGCCTGTCGGCATCCGCCTTTAACGCGGTATCTGCCTTACTTCGGCTTGACCATTTCGGACGCGCTCTTGGCGGCGTCGGAGGCGGTCTTGGTGGCGGCCTCGCCCATCGCGCGGGTCTGTTCGCCGAGCGCCGTCATCTGCGAGCGCAGAAACTCGGTCTGAAGCTGCAGGATTTCCTGCGGGTCCCTGGCACGGATCATCTTCTGAGCGAAATCGAAGCTGTTCGCGACGTTTTCTTCGGCAAAGCTCATCGCCTTGCGGCTGAGGTCGACCGCGCCCGACTGCATCGCGGTGGTCGATTCCTCGACCGTCGACGCCGCCTTCTGGGCCGAAGCCATGAACTCGTCAAACGCCGAACGCGCCTTGTCGACGCTCGTTTCGGCAAACTCCCGCATCTGCTCGGGAACTTCAAAATTCGGGGTCTTCATCGTCGCCATGCCCTGTCCTCCATGCGCATATGGCCCGCGGCACGCCGACGGGTCGGCTGCCTACTTTTTCATCAATACAGTAACACGAAGTTTGCTGCACTGCAACATAGGTAGTGGCCCCAGCATTGCGTTGCAAGTGTGGCTCCACGTGCCGTACCCGGACGGACATTTCGCCGTTTACCGTAACCGCATGTCGAGTGCGGCAAAGGCCATCACAGAATGGACGTTGTTGCCGATTACAGATATTAAAAAAGTGTAAATTTCCTGCCGGGAAACACATGCTTTCGCCGTGTTTTCGAGGCGCGGCACAGCCCGAACCGACGGGTCGACATGATGACGAGTGAAGTGACCTTTTCCCCCGCCGAGATCCTGTCCGGCGATGCGCTTTCCGCGCTGATCGGCGATGAGCGCCCGGTCTGGCTGTGGAGCGACGACGGCCGCCACATCCTGTGGGCGAACACGGCCGGGGTGCAGACGTTCGGCGCGAAGTCGCTGGCCGATTTGCGCGCTCGTGAGCTGCCGCGCGATGCCGCCGCCAGCCACATCGCCCGTGTCGCCGTCTCGAACAGCGCGCCGAGCCTTGCCCGTCTACGCTATTTCCGCGGCCTGAAGCCGCTCAACCTGATGGCCGTGTGCCAGGGCGTGGCGCTCGGCAACGACCGGCGCGCGGTGATCGGGCACGGCCTTGAGGCCGGCACCGATTCGGCCAGTGACGGCGCGGCGCGTGTGCGGGCCGATTTCGACTCGTTCGGCGACGGACCTTTTGCGCTCGTCGATGCCGACGGCCATTTCGTTGCGACCGCCGACGCGCGTTTTGCCGGCGCACTGTCGGAAGCGCTGGACGCCGCGGGCGGACGCCTAGAAAACGTCGAGCGCATCACGCTCGGCGACCGGACCCGCATTCTGGCAAAGCATGCCTTCGGCAGCCTCGGGCACAGCATCGTGCTTGCCGGCGACATCGTCACCGAAGACGCCGCCGACGAAGCTGCAGAGGCAGAAACCCTCGTGGCCGATGAAGCCGAAGTTTTGGACGAAAGCGCCATCGTCGCCGGAACCGCCGGTGTACTTGCCACGGGAACCGCGATCCTGTCTGAAGGTGCCGACGATGGGGAAAGTGCTTCAGAAGGCGTCGCCCCGGGCGTAGCCGAAGACATCCCCGGTGCCGACGAAGAAGCCGCGCAGGACGCGGCGATGACGTCGGAAGAATTCACGTCCGGTGCATCCCTCGACGAGGAACGGCCGGGCGACTCTCCGGTTGCCGAGATGACGGACGAACCGGAGAGCGCGGCGACGGACGGCGATGCGGTTGCTGAGGGAGACGCCGAGGAGGGGAAGACCTCCGACGGCAATGAAGACAGCTCGGAGCCGCACTTCGTTTTCGTGCCGGGCGACCGCCCCGCCCGCTTCGTTTGGCAAATGGATGTCGAAAGCCGCTTCACCTATGTCAGCACGGAACTGGCCGCCGCCGTCGGGCCGCGCGCCGCCGATCTGGTCGGGCGCAGCTGGGCCGAAATTGCCGCCGAATTCGATATCGACCGCGACGGCAAGGTGGCGCGGGCGCTGGCGCGTTGCGACACCTGGAGCGGGGTTACCATCGACTGGCCGGTCGACGGCACGGATTTGCGCGTGCCGGTCGATCTCGCCGCCCTGCCCGCCTTCGGCCACAAGCGGACTTTCGAAGGCTTCCGCGGTTTCGGCGTCTGCCGGACTATGGAGGCCAGCACGCCGGAGACGCCGGACGAAAACGAAACTTCCAGCGAGAAAAAGACCCCGGAGCTGGTTCTGGTTGCCCGCGACGGTGAAGCGCTGGTCGAACCGGGCGGGATTGCCGAGGACCCCATGATCCCGGCCGAAGACAGCAGTGAAGGCGCAAGCCCCATCACCGCCGCGACTGCTGGCGCGGGCGCGGCGATCCTCGCCGCCGGGGCGTTTCTCTCCGCTCACCTGGAGACGGCGCCCGAGGGCGTGGACGACAGCAGCGTTGAAGCGCCGGTCGCCGATGGTGAGATGGAAGCGGCGGACCTTGTGTCCGAGTACATCATCGACAGCGACACCGGAGAAATCCCATCCGACGACGCTGAGGCTGAGCACGTACGCACCGAGGATGTCGGGCCCGAAGTCGATGTCTCCTCGGACGCCGAGCCCGATCTGTTCAGCACGGTGGAAGACAAGCACCCGGTCGAGCCGCATCGCCCGGCCATCGGGTCCGGTGCTGCCGAATTGTGGTCGCGCAGCCTGCCGCTGACGCCGACGGAAAGCGAAGCCAGCGACGGACAGTCGGGCGAGCCGGGCATCGCGGACCAGCCGGGAGAAGCCGTTCAGCCCGCAGAGGCCAGCGAGTTCGCCGAGACTGCCGAGGCCACGCCTCAGAGCGGTGACGACATGGCGGAGGCGGAGGTCGTTTCG
The DNA here is from genome assembly GCA_002869065.1 of Hyphomicrobiales bacterium. NCBI lineage: Bacteria > Pseudomonadati > Pseudomonadota > Alphaproteobacteria > Hyphomicrobiales > Hyphomicrobiales bacterium. Next base: position 51,759 of record PKTR01000006.1, on the reverse strand, counting down.
GATGAAGCCGAGCCGGTCGTAGAGACCGAAGCCCCGGTTTCCGACGCTCTCAAAACCGAGCCGGACATTTCCGCCGACAGCGATGCCCGCGACGCGGGCTCCGCCGGCGAGAGCGAGGTTTCAAACACCGACGCGGCGCATCCGGAAGCCAGGACCATCGAACCGATCGAGCGCTCCTTCGACGACACAACGGACGGCGATGAGACGCCCGAAGAAGCGGCTGCGGACGCGCCTGCTGAAGCCGAAGCGATCGCGAACCCGACGGTTACCGCAGACTACGAGCGCGGCATGGAAAACATCGCGGCGTTCCTGCGCGAGTCGGAAGCCGAGTCCGTCGCGCCTGCCGAAGCCGCACCGGCAAACCCGGCAAGCGAAGATACGGGCGAGGCCGAAGAACAGGTCGAAACCGCCGTGGCAACCGACACTTCCGAGGTGGAGAGCGAGGGCGCCGACGCCCGCGAGCAAGAGGCGACAGCGGGCAAACTCGACGAGGCGCGGGCGGACGATGAGTCCGACGACGAAGAGCCTGCGGACAGTCCAGAGATCGCTGACGAGGGCGAGGCCGACCAGTCGCTTGCCCCGCCGGCCGTCGAGAAGCCGGTCTTTGCCATGCCCGACCCGAATGCCGCGCTGCCGGCCCCGCCGAACGTGGTGATGCTCTCCGACCAGCACACCAAGCAGATCACCGACGCGCACGATCTGTCACGGCCCGAGCGCGAAGCCTTCAAGCAGATCGCCAGCCTGCTCGGCGCGCGGCTCGAGGGTGACGACGAAGACACGCAGGCGGATGAGCCGACTGGCGAAGACGAGGACAAGGTCGTCACGCTGCCCTCGGCCTTTGCCGCCGGCAAGCCGCAGCCGATTGACCCGACCCTGCTCGACCGGCTGCCGATCGGCGTGCTGATCGCGCGTGATCACGACGTTCTCTACGTCAACCAGCCGATGCTCGACCTGACCGGTTACGACACCGGCGCGGGGCTTGCGTCCGCAGGCGGGCTCGACGCTCTGTTCGTCGACCCGGAAGAATGGGAAGAGACCGGCGACGAGAGCGAGTCCGATCGCAAGATGCCGATCCGCCGCCGCGATGGCGAAAAGGTGTCGGCCGTGGTGCGGCTGCACGCGGTGCCGTGGAACGGCGGCAACGCGCTGATGATGTCGTTCCGTCCGGCCGAGCGCACCGCTGCGCCTGATACCGCCACGACGGCTGCGGCAGCCGCTGCAGGCTCCGCAGCTGCCGGTCTGGCTACCGACCAGAGCGAACCGCCCGCCGGCGCGCCCGCTGAGCGCAGCGCCACCTATCTGAGCCACCGGGTCGAGGAACTCGAGACCATCATCGACACCGCCACCGACGGTGTGCTGATGCTTGATGGCGAAGGCCTGATCCTCGGCGTCAACCGCAGCGCGGAAGCGCTCTTCGGCACCGACCGCACCGACATGATCGGCGAGACCCTGGCGCGGTTCCTGGCCCCGGAAAGCCGGCGCACGGCGACAGACTATCTCGACGGTCTGGCCCGCAACGGTGTCGCCAGCGTGCTCAATGACGGGCGCGAGGTGATCGGCGAAGTCTCCGGCGGCGGGCTCATTCCGCTGTTCATGACGATCGGCCGGCTCAACCACGGCACGACGGGCAAGTTTTGCGCGGTGCTGCGCGACATCACCCAGTGGAAGCGGGCGGAAGAGGAACTGACGAGCGCGAAGCGCCATGCCGACGACGCCAGTTCGCAGAAGTCCGATTTCCTCGCCAAGATCAGCCTTGAGGTGCGGACGCCGCTCAACGCCATCATCGGCTTCTCGGAAGTGATGATGGAGGAGCGTTTCGGGCCGGTCGGCAATGAGCGCTACCGCGATTATCTGCGCGATATCCACGCGTCGGGCACGCAGATCATGTGCCTCATCAACGACCTCGTCGACCTGACGCGGGTCGAGGCCGGCAAGCTCGACCTCAGCTTCGAGGCGGTGTCGGCCAACGACATCATCCAGGAATGCGTCGCGCTGACACAGCCGCGCGCCAACCGCGAGCGGGTGATCATCCGCACCAGCCTGTCGAGCGCGGTGCCGAAGATCGTCGCCGACGCGCGCAGCCTGCGTCAGATCGTGTTGAACCTGTTGTCCAACGCCATCAAGTTCAACGTCTCGGGCGGTCAGGTGATCGTGTCGACGGCGCTGGAAGATAGCGGCGAGGTGATGATCCGGGTGCGCGACACCGGGATCGGCATCGAAGACAAGGATCTCGCCAGCGCGATGGAGCCGTTCCGCCAGCTCAACACGGCGCGGCGCGGCGGCGGCACCGGACTTGGCCTGCCGCTGACCAAGGCGCTGGTCGAAGCCAACCGGGCAAGCTTCACGATTTCCTCGGAGGCCGGCAGGGGCACGCTCGCGCAGATCGCCTTCCCGACGACGCGGGTGCTGGCGGACTGAGCTCCCTTCGACGGTATCTGCGATTTCGCGGGCCGCCACTGGCGGCCCGTTGCGTTTCCGGCGTGGCTGTCAGCCGAACAGGCCAAGCAGGCGCCACCACAGGAAATCGAGCGGCACCAACACCAGCAACGTGATGATGGTCAGCGGGACGGTGATGCGCAGCAGGATCTGCACCGGCTCGTTCGCCAGATGCATGCCAACCATCAGCGGCGGCGACTGGTAGGGGAACAGGATGGTCGAGAAGCCGATCACCTGTGTCATCAGCACCGTATAGAGGACGAAGCCGGTCTGGTTGGCGAGATCGCCGGCCATCGGAGTCAGCACGGCGGGAATACCGGGCAAGGTGGTGCCGAGCCCGGTGACGAAGGAAAGTCCGGCGAGCGACAGGAAATTGACGAAATCGGCGCCCGGGTCGAGCGGCAGCCAGGTTTCGATCTGGCCGGCAATCGCGGTGCCGAGCCCGGTGCTGTTGACCACGGCGCCAAGCCCGAGCGCTCCGGCGATGAAGAACAGCATGCCGACATTGGTTTCCTTGGCGAAGGTCTCGCCGTCGACGAGACCGATGCGTGGCAGGAGCAGGATACAGGCGGCGCCGAGACCGACCCAGGCCGGGCTGATGCCGTGCCAGGCGTCGGTCAGCCACAGACCGAGCGCGCCGGCAAGCACGACGGCAAGGCGCACCTGCCCCTTGCGATCGGACGCTGCCTTGTCGGGCTCGGCGGCGGTCATCGCCAGTTCGGGGCGGGCGGGAAAGAGCCACAGAATGAGCGCGCCGATCACGACCGTCTTCACGACACCCAAGACCGGGAAATGCAGGAAGAGATAGTCGGTATAGGCGAGGTGCTGGCCGTAGATCGTGTCGGCGGCGCCGATCAGCACCATGTTCGGCACGTTGGAGGGCAGGATCGCGAAGGTCGGCACATGGCAGCCGAAGGCGACGGCGAGCGCGATGCCCGTGCGGCCGACGGAGCCCGGCGCGAAGCCGCAACGATCGGCGAGCGCCATGCCGATCGGCACCATCATCACCGCGCGCCCGATCGATGACGGCATGATGAAGCCGAGCAGGACGCAAACGATCAAGAGGCCCCAGATCAGATGAGCGTAGCTGGTCTCCAGCCGGCGGCCGAGATAGGCGGCGAGGCTGGCGCCAAGGCCGGTCGATCGGATCGCCATGCCGATGACAAAGCCGCCGATGCTCAGCCACATGGCGGTCGAGGCAAAGCCGGAAAACACGGTCGCCGGCGGCGCGACCTTGAGCAGGATGGCGGTCAGGAAGAACAGGAAGGCCGTCAGATACCCCGGCAGAGCGTTGGTGCCCCACAGGCTGAGCGCGACGATGACGATGGCAAGCGTCCGACCCTGCGTTTCGTCGAGCCACGCCGGCGTATTGACCAGCAGCAGGCCGGCGAAAACCATCGCGGCAAGGACAAAGAGGTGGCTCGGCTTGCGGAGGATCTCCACGCGCTGTTTCTCCCGACGGTTCCGAATGGGTGCTGACGCCGCGCAGCCGGAGGCACCTCTGCGCGCGAGAATCATCCCGACGCTGTTCTAGGCAAGACCGGCGCCGCCGCAAAGGCACGAGGCTGACAAAAACTATCGTAAAGGCGACAGATCGGCCTCAACCGGGACGGACGCGACCAGGCTCACTCAGCCGCGAGGCGGGCGGAAGAGGTAGATGACGATCCAGACAGGGACGATCACCATCGAGCCGAGCACGATATTGGGCACGGCCCATTCAAGCCCTTTTGTCAGCCATTCGAAAACCTGTTCGGGCGTCAGGCCGATCTCGCTCAGAATCTCGACCGCGCTGATATCAAGCGCCGACAAGACGGCGCCCGTCAGCATCGAGGCGAGAGCGATTTTGGTGATGGTCGCAAACAGGCGGAGCACTGCGGAAAACCATTGGCTGCGAACGGCATGGGCTTACGGCATCATGATACACGTTCGCCGCATCATGACGAAAGAGCGTTGTGCCAATGCGGTTACCGGGCCTGCCACCAGCCCGGCAGAGCGAGCGCCGGCAGCGTTCCCTCCCAGGCGAAGGGCGCGCGTTCGCCGCCGTTTTCGACCTCCGGCGCAGGCAGCAACACGGTGCCCTTGATGCGGTAGAGACCGGCGGCAAAATCGAGCGAGAGATCGGCGTCATCGACAGCGGCTGCGTCACCAAAACGAATGTCCGAGATGGTCACCCGCTGCCCTTTCAGGCCGAGCTTGGCCGAGGCGGCAGGGACAGACAGCGCAGCGGCCGGCGGGTTGCCGCCCTGCCCGTCCGCGCCATCGGCAAACAGCGCCTCGACGAGGCCGGCCGAAAGCGCCAGATCCCTGCCCGACACGGTCGCCTTGCCTGTTGCCGAGGACACCCAGTCGCCATAGGTGCGGCCGATGGCTTGCAGCGTTCCATCGGCGCGGATGCGGCCCGAAAGACCGTTCAATGCAGGGAACGACGCGGCCAGCGCCTTGGCGGCGACACCGCTCGCCTGCAGCTTTGCCTTGAGCTCGAGGCCCGCATCCTTCGGCGTGATCCGGATCTGGCCGGTGAATGTGCCATCGAGGGCGTGGGCCTCGCCGAGATCGAAGGATATCCGTCCCTCACGGGAAATGAACGATCCGGCAAGACGGCCCAGGCGCGTATCCGCGTAGCGCAGAGCCGCCGCCGAGAGGCGCAGATCGAGGTCGACCGGATTGGCGAGGAACCCCGGCAGGACAACCGGTTCTTCCGAGAGCACACCCACAGGCCGCCACTCGGGCGCGGAGAGACTCAGTTTCAGTTCGTCGAAGGCGAGCGTTCCCTGCGCCACGATGCGCGGCTGCGCCCAATGGACCGCAAGGGCGCCGAGCGCACTGGCCGGTCCGAATGCGAATTCCGCCTCGCCGACCGCCATGTGAACCGGGGTGACCTGGCCCCTGCCCTTGACGCTGAACGGAACACCTGCCGGCAGACCTTCCGCCGCCCAGTCGAAACGAACCGCGAGCGCGGCGGGTTCGGGCACGGCGATCGAGACGGCCCCGTCAAAATTGGCCGCCGAGCCGAGTGCGGCCTGTCCGTCCATGCGCACCGTCAACCCCGGCGAAACGAGGTCGAGACGTGCGGGATGGCGATTGCCGGCGGTCATTCCGGCAACGTCGCCGAGCGTCAGGTCGAGCGCGATGCGTTCACCGCGCCAATCGGCATTGCCGGAGACCCGGATGCCGGCGTTGCCGGAGCGGGCGAAGGAAAAATCCGCGTTCCGCAGCAGCTCCGCAGCGTCGCGGCGCGCGCCCACCGTCACCGAACCGCCCCGCACGGCGATGCTTGCGACTCGGCCGGCCATCAGCCGTTCGATCACCCGGGTGAGCGGCAGCGCCGAGGAACCGTCGGCCAGGAAGTCGAGCGACGGGCCGGTCAGCTGCACGTCGGTGAGCACGATTTCGCCGCTCAGCAGAGGCATCAATTCAAGGCCGGCCTCAACATCGCCAATTGGCAGCGAGGCCGCTCCGTCGGCGCCACGCAGCAAGGTTGCGGCCACCGCGATACGCGGGCGGGGAAAGACGGTGAAACCGATCCGGCCGTGGCTCTCGACGCGCATGCCGGTCCCGCGCTCGATCGCGGCAAGGAAACGCGGGCCGACGACGGCGGTCGGAACCGCCGACGCAAAAACCGCGTAAGCCGCAATCAGAATCGTCGTGAGGATTGCCAGAATGGCAATCGGCCTCTGCATGGTGTCCCGTCTTTCGCCCCTGGCGCGAAAACGCGCACAGGGCCGAATAGGCCGATTGGCGCTTTCCCGCAAGCCCCCGCGCCCGCTTTCCGGCGCGCGGGAACGGCCTTCTCGCGAGGAAATGGCGTCGAGTTCCAGGGCAAGGCGGGCACCTTTCGCGGAACATCGTGAAACGACGGGAAAATCGTCGCCGCTCATTGTCGCAGTGCAAACAAGAGTGCTATCCAACCGCTATCGGTCAGAACAATGCGAGCCCCGTATCCGACGGGCGATGAGGGAGATCCCAATGAGTGACGCAACGCCCCTGTGGCAGCCTTCGCCAGAGCGTATCGCCGGCACCAATCTGCGCCGCATGATGGACCGAGCCGAGAAGGAAACCGGCCGCTCCTTCCCCGACTACAAGAGCTTTCATCGCTGGTCGACGGATGAGAAAGAGGCGTTCTGGTCGCTGCTGTGGGATTTCTGCGGCGTCGTCGGCGATCGGGGCGAGCGCACGCTCAGCGACGGACACAAGATGCCGGGCGCGGCATTCTTCCCCGATGCGCGGATGAATTTCGCCGAGAACCTTCTGCGCCGCAACGACGACAGCGACGCGCTCGTCTTCCGCGGCGAGGACAAGGTCGAGCGGCGGATGAGCTGGGCCGAGTTGCACGCGCTGGTGTCGCGGCTACAGCAGGGCTTCAAGGCGGCGGGTATTGGCGTCGGCGACCGTATCGCGGCGATGATGCCGAACATGCCCGAGACCATCGCCGGCATGCTGGCGGCCTCGTCGCTTGGCGCCATCTGGTCGTCCTGCTCGCCGGATTTCGGCGAGCGCGGCGTGCTCGACCGTTTCGGCCAGATCGAACCGAAGATCTTCGTCACCTGCGACGGCTACTGGTACAATGGCAAGCAGAACCCGGTCGGCGAGAAACTGAAGCCGATCCTGGAGCAGCTTGTGACCGTCGACACGGCGATCATCGTGCCGTATCTCGGCACCGCCGACGAGGTCGCGGCAGAGATCCCGAAGGCCGTCACGCTCGATGCGTTCACCGCACCGTATGAGGCGGCGCCAGTAACCTTCGAGCGGCTGCCGTTCTCCCACCCGCTCTATATCCTGTTTTCCAGCGGCACGACCGGCATCCCGAAATGCATCGTCCATTCGGCCGGCGGTACGCTGCTGCAGCATCTCAAGGAACATCAGCTCCATTGCGATATCCGCCCCGGCGACCGGGTGTTCTATTTCACCACCTGCGGCTGGATGATGTGGAACTGGCTCGCCACCGGGCTCGCCTCGGAGGCGACGCTGCTGCTGTTCGACGGCTCGCCGTTTGCGCCGAGCGGCGCTGTGCTGTTCGACTATGCACAAGCCGAGAAGATGACGATGTTCGGCACCTCGGCGAAGTTCATCGACGCCGTGAAGAAGGCCGAACTTCGCCCGCGCGACACACACGACCTGTCGTCGCTGCGCCTCATGACCTCGACCGGCTCGCCGCTGGCGCCGGAGAGCTTCGATTTCGTCTATGACGGGGTCAAGCCGGACATCCACCTCGCATCGATCTCGGGCGGCACCGATATCGTCGCCTGTTTCGTCGGCGGCATTCCGATCAACCCGGTGTGGAAGGGCGAATTGCAAGGCCCGTCGCTCGGCATGGCGACCGACGTCTGGGACGAGGACGGCAAGCCGATGGTGGCCGGCAAGGGCGAACTCGTGTGCACCGAGCCGTTCCCCTCCATGCCGATCAAGTTCTGGAACGACCCTGAAGGCGAGAAGTACCACGCCGCCTATTTCGAGCGGTTCGACAATGTCTGGTGCCACGGCGACTTCGCCGAATGGACCGAGCATGGCGGCATGGTCATTCACGGCCGCTCCGACGCCACGCTCAACCCGGGCGGCGTGCGCATCGGGACCGCGGAGATCTACAACGTCGTCGAGCAGATGCCGGAAGTGATCGAGGCGCTCGCGATCGGCCAGCAATGGGACGATGACGTGCGCGTCGTACTGTTCGTGCGGCTTGCCGATGGCGTTGCCCTCGACGAGGACCTGACGAAGCGGATCAAGACCAATATCCGCACCGGGGCCTCGCCGCGCCACGTGCCGGCCAAAATCGTCGTCGTCAAGGACATCCCGCGAACCAAGTCCGGCAAGATCACCGAGCTTGCCGTGCGCGACGTGGTGCATGGGCGTGAGGTGAAGAACAAGGAAGCGCTGGCCAATCCGGAAGCGCTCAACCTGTTCAAGGACATCCCCGATTTGCAGAGCTGACGTCCTGTCTCAGCCCGAGCCCATGCAGAACGACAAAGGCCGGTCAAATGACCGGCCTTTTTTCCTGCGGGCGCGGGGTACTGGACGTGTCGGGCGTTTCGTCAGGCGGTGCCGCTGCTGCCGACCGCCATCTTGCGCATCAGCGAGGTCAGGGTGCTGCGCTCGGCCGAGCTCAGATTGAGCAGTACCTTCTGGCCGACCGCGAGCCGGCGGCTATGCAGGGTGTTGTAGATCTCCTCACCCTTGGGGGCGAGGCGAAGGATAACGACACGGCGGTTCTCTTCCGTGCGCAGCCGCTTCATCACGTCGCGCTTCACCAGCCGGTCGACGATACTGCTGGTTGTCGTTGGAACGACACCGAGGAACGCGCCAAGATCGCTGACAATGCAGTCGGGGTTGTCGCCAACGAACTGAACGGCCGAGACATCGACAGAGTTCAGCTTCGTGTTGTGACCGATCTGCATATATTCATCGGGCCTCGTATCGAGCAGACGATAGAGACGTGTGACAGAGTCACAGAAATCAGAAGTTTGTTTGCTCATTTTTCAGAGCCCCTACACGCTATAGACACCGTCGCCACAAAATTATTCCCGTGCTTCGCGGAAATTCCAACGTTTTTTATTTGCAGAACGTCGGTGCCCGTTTGGTAGTCTGCTTATCATCCGCAGAAACTACTTACGCATTTTACCCGGCCTTACGAAGGTCCCGGGCGCTCAGTCTGCGGAAACCCAAAAGATTGGCTTCCCGCTTTTCGCCGCCCCCTTATTCATTACGTAATTTTACGCATTTCCTGCAAATGCGGAATCACAAATTTGTGAATACTGTCCGAACTTCAATACTATTTTCGTACAGTGCGGATTTTTTTTCGTATTTTTTATTTTTAGCCGGGAAACAAAGCAGAAATAGACTCAAAAAAGGAACTGCATCCTATAGTGGTGCCGTCATGTGGAATTTCATTGCTTCGAAGCTGAGCCGCCTAATCTCTCTCGGCGGCGCACGCGACAACGTCGAACTCGCTGCCGGATGACGTGATTCGTAATTTCACGGTTCGAAGAACGGCGTCTGTCAGTCAAAAAAAGGAATCACAAGACGTCCTTTTCCTCCCCAGGCGGCAGCGGCCGCAGGGCGGGGAAGTCCTCGTCCGTCATCGTTTCATGGTCGAGAAGATAGGCTGCGCCGGCATCGAGATCGGCGCGTACGGATTGAAGTAGCTGCATCGCCCTGTCGAAGGCGTCCTCGACCATGCGGCGGACCGCGAGATCAATTTCGCGCACGGTCTCGTCGGAAATCTCCTTGCCGCGCGGCGTTCCGATCTGACCGAGGAACGCCTGTTGCGGTTCCGCGTAAACCCGCTGACCGAGATCGGGCGCCATGCCATAGCGGGTGACCATCTCGGTCGCGATATCGGTGGCGCGCTGCAGATCGTCCGACGCACCGGTCGAGATTTCGGCGAAGACGAGCTGCTCGGCCGCACGGCCACCCATCAACACCGCCATGCGGTTTTCCAGATCCGCGGTCGACATCAGGAAGCGATCCTCGGTCGGGCGCTGCATGGTGTAGCCAAGCGCGCCGATGCCGCGCGGGATGATCGACACCTTGTGCACCGGATCGACCCCGGGAAGGTTGGCGGCGACAAGCGCATGGCCCATCTCGTGATAGGCGACGCGCTTGCGCTCGGGCTCCGACAGGCGCCGGCTTTTCTTCTCGATGCCGGCGACGACACGCTCCACGCCCTGCGTGAAGTCGTCCATTTCGACGGCTGCGCCGCCGCGCCGTGTGGCGAGGAGCGCCGCCTCGTTGACCAGCCCGGCGAGATCGGCGCCGGTGAAGCCGGCCGTGATCTGCGCCACCTGGTCGAGATCGACATTGTCGCCGAGCCGGATCTTGCGGATATGCACGTTGAGGATCTGCCGCCGGCCGGTACGGTCGGGGCGATCGACAAGCACCTGGCGGTCGAAACGACCGGAGCGCAGCAGGGCGGGATCGAGCACCTCGGGCCGATTGGTGGCCGCGAGCAGAATGACGCCGATGGACGGGTCGAAGCCGTCGAGCTCGGCGAGTAGCTGGTTCAGCGTCTGCTCCTTCTCGTCGTTGCCGCCGGCAAGGCCCATACCGCGCGCGCGGCCGAGCGCATCAAGCTCATCGATGAAGATGATCGCCGGCGCGCTCTTGCGTGCCTGCTCGAACAGGTCGCGGACCCGCGCGGCGCCGACGCCGACGAACATCTCGACGAATTCGGAGCCCGAGATCGAGAAGAACGGGACGCCTGCCTCGCCGGCGACGGCCCGCGCCAAGAGCGTCTTGCCGGTGCCCGGAGGGCCGACGAGCAGGATGCCTTTCGGGGCCCTCGCGCCGAGCCGGCCGTAGTCCGCCGGATTGCGCAGAAAGGCGACGATCTCCTGCAACTCGCGCTTCGCCTCGTCGACGCCGGCCACGTCGGCAAAGCTGACCTCGGTGTCCTTCTCGACATAGACCTTGGCCTTCGACCTGCCGACGGTCATGAAGCCGCCGAGACCCTGCTTGTCGGCCATGCGGCGGATGACCAACATCCACAACCCGAACATCAGCAGGACAGGCAGGATCCACGACAGCAGATCGCGCAGGAAGGACGATTCGATCACGCCGCGGAAGGTCACGCCGGAATCGGTGAGCTGCTTGGCGATATCGGGCTCGACGCGGGTGGTGACGAAGTATTCCCGTCCGTCGATCGGCGGGTTGAGCTTGCCCTCAATGGTGCGCTCCTTGACGGCAATGTCGGAGACCTTGCCCTCGGCGAGCAGCTTTTCGAACTGGCTGTAGGGGATCGCCTCGACGGTCTGCGTCGTCACGTACCACGACTGGAACATCAGGATCAGAAAGACCGCGAGTACGGCATACCAGAAGTTGATTTGGCTCTTCTTGTCCATGGAACGCTCCAGCGGATCGCACAGAGAAAGCGGGAGATGCGGGCTTACGAACATCGCGCGGCGAAATTGCGCCGGTCCGCTTTCACGCAATGCGGCAAGGATAGCCCATTTCGAGCCTGTCCGCGTTGAGCATCGGCAAAATCCCGGTCACCGCAGGAGCGGCGGCGGCCTGCGTCTCCCGATCCCATGGCATCGTCATCATCTTTCGCTATGATCGCGGGAAAACACGCCACGCTTTTCGAGGAGACGCCACGATGATCACCGCCATGGTTCTGTTTCAGCTTGCCGACGACGCGACGCTCAAGGACGCCGCGGCGATCTTTCGTTCGACCGCGCCGCGCTATCTCGACAAGGCGGGGCTCATTCGCAAGTACTACATTTTCGAGCCGGAAACCCGCAAAGGCGGCGGCTGTTATCTGTTCGAGAACCGGGAAGTGGCGGAAGCCTCGTTCGATGACACCTGGCGGGCGCTGGTGCTCGACAAGTACAAGTCCGAACCGGAGATCCGCCTGTTCGAGACGCCGGTAATCGTCGACAACACGACCGGCCGCATCAGCGGAATCTGACCCTCTTAGGCGGCCTCACCCTTGGCGGCTGAGCGGCGCTTGCCCTTGGCATCGCGGAAGCTGGTTGCCGATGTGTGCGCCAGCATGATGACCGGGATGAGGCCGACCGCAACGATGGTCAGCGCGGCCACCGCGCCGTCCTCGAACGCCTCGCGCGAGGCAGCCGCGTAGACCGTCGTCGACAGGGTGTCGAAGTTGAACGGGCGCAGCAGGATGGTCGCCGGCAGCTCCTTCATGCAGTCGACGAAGACGAGCATCGCGGCGGTTGCCAGCGCCGGCTTGATCATCGGCAGATGAACCTCGACGAGCGTGCGCAGCGACGAGCGTCCGAGCGCGCGGGCGGCCATGTCGAGATGCGGCGAGACCTTGGAAAGCCCGCTTTCGATGGCGCCGAAGGACACCGCGAGGAAGCGCGTCGCGTAGGCATAGACCAGCGCGATTCCTGAGCCCGAGAGAATGAGCCCGGTGGCGATGCCGAAGGTGGCGCGCATCGTGCCGTCGATGAAATTGTCGAGCGCTGCGACCGGGATCAGGATGCCGACCGCCAGCACCGTGCCGGGCACCGCATATCCGATTGCCGAGAGCCGGGCGATCGCGTGGATCACCGGATTGCGGCGCATCCTGAGTGCATAGGCGAGCATGACGCCGGTCGCGACCGTCATGACAGCAGCGGCGATGGCGAGCAGCAACGAATTGCCGACCGCCGACAGGAAGCCGGCATCGGTCAGGTGTTCCAGCCGGCGCGAGGCAAGATCGAACAGACGTCCGCCGGGAACGAGAAATCCGAGCAGCACCGGCAGGCCACAGGCGAGGATCGCGCCGCCCGCCCGCAGCCCGCGCAGCTGATAACGCGGCAGGCTCATGTAGCGGCTGGTGGTCTGGTGGAAGCGCTGATGGCGGCGGGCGTAGCGCTCGGCCCAGATCAGACCGAAGACAATGACCAGCATGGCCGTTGCCATCTGGGCGGCGCCGGCGAGATTGCCGCGATTGAGCCAGGTGTCATAGACCGAGAAGGTCATCGTCTTGACGCCGAGATATTCGACCGCGCCGATGTCGTTCAGACACTCCATCAGCACCAGCGTCACGCCGACGGCGATTGCGGGCCGGGCGAGCGGCAGGGCAATCGCGGTGAACAGGCGAAGCGGGCCGGCACCGAGCGTGCGCGACACGTCGAGCGCGCAGGCCGACTGCATCAGGAACATCGCCCGCGTGGTCAGGTAGACATAGGGGTAGAGAACGATGCCCATGACGAAGACGGCGCCGCCGAGCGAACGAAACTCCGGGAACCAGTAGTCGCGCGACGAGGTGAAGCCGAACACCGCACGGATCGCCGTCTGAACCGGTCCGGTGACATCCATGAAGTCGGTATAGACATAGGCGACGATGTAGGTCGGCACGGCGAGCGGCAAAAGCAGCGCCCAGTCGAACAGGCTGCGACCGGGAAAGCGGCACATGGTGACCAGCCAGGCGGTCGACACGCCGATGATGATGGTGAGAACGCCGACGCCGAGCATCAGCAGGATCGTTGTCCAGGCGGCGCGCGGCAGCACGGTGGTCGCCAGATGCAGCCAGACGTCGCCCGCCGGCTGCAGCGACAGCACCACCAGCGAGGCGATGGGAACCAGCGCGAAGAATGCGATGACGCCGACGACGGCCATCCAGGCAAGATCGCCACGGCGGGGCATGCGCAGCGGTTTGCCGCTCTCCCCGGCGTCGTCCGACAGAACTGCCGTCGCCATTGTCATGCGCGGTACGCCTTTGGGGTCATGCGCGGTACGCCTTTGGGGTCATCGTATCAATGCCCAGTGCAACGCCGGCTAGCTCGAGGGACCGTCATCGAAACCGACGCGGTCGACGAGGGTGCTGGCGGCGGCTCGCGCCTTGGCGATGTCTTCCAGCAGGATGGTGTCGATGGTGATGTCGCCGAAGGAGGCGACGAGATCGGACGGCTTCACCGCCGGATTGACCGGGTACTCGTAGTTGACCGCGGAATAGATCGCCTGCGCTTCGTCGCCGGCAAGGAACTCGAGAAGCTTGACGGCTTCCTCGCGGTTCGGCGCGTGCTTGGCAACGATGGCACCGGAGACGTTGACGTGGGTGCCGCGGCCGCTGGCGCTGTCGGGGAACAGGATCTTGACCGCGCCGGCCCATTCCTTCTGCTCCGGCTCTTTCTCGTTGGTCAGCATCAGGCCCATGTAATAGGTGTTGCCGAGCGCGATATCGCATTCGCCGGTGTAGATGGACTTGACCTGCGAGCGGTCATTGCCGGAGGGGCGTTTGGCGAGGTTGTCGCGCACGCCCGTGAGCCATTTCTCGGTGGCCTCTTCGCCGTCATGGGCGATCATCGCGGCAATCAGACCGATCGAATAGGCGTGCTGGCCGGAACGGGTGCACAACCGCTCCTTCCATTTCGGATCGGCGAGATCGGCATAAGTGATCGATGTCTCCGAGACCCGCTCCTTGGAGGCATAGACGACGCGGGCACGAGAAGAGAGCGCGAACCAGTGCCCCTCCGCATCGCGATAGTTCGCCGGGATCATTGCTTCCAGCGCCGGGCTCGTCACCGCCTGGGTGATGCCGGATTGCTTGGCCTGATTGAGGCGGCCGATATCGGTGGTGATCAGGAGGTCGGCGGGCGAATTGCGGCCCTCCGCGCGGATGCGCTCCTCAAGCCCCTTGTTGGCGTAGATCGTGTTGACGGCGATGCCGGTCTTTTCGGTAAAGGCCTCGAACAGCGGCTGTATCAGCGCCGGCTCGCGATAGGTGTAGACGTTAACCTCGGCGGCGCTCACCTCGGCAGTACTGGCAGCCGATACGGCACCGAGCAGCGCGACGGCCATTGCCATTGCACGGAACGAGGAAACCTTCTGGAACATGAAAACATCTCCTGGCGCATTTCGCCGGTGGCGCCATGCACTTTTTGCAAACGGTTCTCATTTGCATAAATGTGGCGTCCCGAGATGTCAACAAGGGTGGGGCGACGTGTTTATTCAACGCAGCGCCGCGTGGCGGGTGCAAAGCAGGGCTGCTTGACCCCGCCGACTCCGAGGCGCAAGGTCGGAGGGTTCCTCCCGATCTCCTGAGTTCGTGGACCCTGCAAAGTGTTGGAAAACGCACTCATTCTCGTCGCCGTCGTCGCGTCAGGGTTCGCGCTGCTATCCCCTGCCCTGCTGCGTGCCCGGCTATGGCGGGCGACAGTGAGCCCACTTGCCTCGATCATCGGCAGCGGCTTTCTCGTGCTCGGCCCGATCCTTGATGCGTCCTACGGCCTCTATGCGCCTGCGGTCATGGCCTTACTGTGCCTTGGCGCCTACCTGTTCGGCGCGGCGATCCGGTTCAACATCGCCGCCATGGAACCCGGCGGCGGCACGCGCGGACGCCTAGAAGCGCGCCTCGACACAGTTGCGTCGTGGTCGCTGGCCTTCGCCTACATCATCTCGGTTGCCTACTATCTCAACCTGTTCGGATCGTTCGGGGTCAGCCTGACGCCGGTCGACGATCCGGTTCACGGCAAAATGCTGACGAGCGCGGTTTTCGCCGTCATCCTGTACGTCGGCTGGGTCTATGGATTCCGCATGCTGGAAGGGCTCGAGCAGATCTCGGTCAGCATCAAGCTCGCCATCATCGCCGGGCTGCTCATCGGGCTGGCGTTCTATTTTTCCGGCAAAGCCGCATCGGGCGGCCTCATCCTCAACGCACCGAAGGAAACCGGCTGGAGTGCGATCACGCTTGCCTTCGGCCTCATCGTCACCGTGCAGGGCTTCGAGACATCGCGCTATCTGGGGGCGACCTACGACGCGGGAATGCGAATCCGCTCGATGCGCTCGGCACAGCTCATCTCGTCGGCGATCTATCTCGTCTATATCGGGCTGATCGCCTACGTCTTCGAGCGTGGCCAACTGCAGCTCAGCGAAACGGCCATCATCGGCATGATGCGCTACGTCGCGCCGATCCTTCCCGCACTGCTGGTTGCCGCCGCGCTCAGCGCCCAGTTCAGCGCGGCCGTTGCCGACACCAGCGGCTCGGGCGGGCTGATCGCCGAATTGAGCCGGAAGCGTGTCAGCGCCCGCGCAGGCTATGCGCTGCTGGTACTTGCAGGGCTCGGCCTGACGTGGCTGAGCGACATCTTCTCGATCATCGCCTACGCCTCGCGGGCCTTTGCGCTTTATTACATGCTGCAGGCGGCCATCGCGACGAGCACCGCCTGGCGGCAACCCGGCAAACGGCCTCTCGCCATGGCGTTCGGCATTCTGACGCTGCTTGCCGCCTTGATCGTGATTTTAGGAGCCCCTGTCGAAGCCTGACGGGGGGATCTGGAGCGAGCCTTCCCGGGCCCTCACCTCAGGCCGGGGTCGGGACGCCGCCGGCGAGGATCTCACGATACCACGGCGCGTCGATGTTCTGACCCGACAGCACGACACCGACCTTCTTGCCACGCAGGCTTTCGCGCTCGGCCATGACAGCCGCGAGACCCGCGGCGCCCGCCCCTTCGGCGACGCAATGGGTGGCGCGGAAATAGAGCCGGACCGCTTCGGCGATCGCCGCGTCGCTGACCCGCACGATACGCTCGGCGCCGCCCTTGATGACGTCGAAGGCTTCCTGCGCGGGGCCGCGCACGGCGACGCCATCGGCGAAGGTGATCGCCTTGTCGCTGTCGACGACCTTGCCGGCCTCGAAGGATAGCGCGTAGGCCGGTGCACCTTCTGAAACCACGCCGACGATCTTGGTCTTGAGGCCGAGCGCGTTGCGCGCCGAAATCATGCCACAGATGCCGGAGCCAAGGCCGATCGGCACGAAGACCGTGTCGAGGTCGCTGACGGAAGAAAGGAACTCGCGCGAATAGGTGCCCACGCCCTTGACCAGATCGCGATGGAAGCTCGGCACCATTTCGTAACCGCGCTCGGCAGCGATTTCGGCGACTTTCTCCTTGGCGGCGTCGAAGTCGGCACCGTGCTCGATGAGGTCGGCGCCGAAGGCACGCATGGCGGCGTTCTTTTCCTGCGAATTGCCATACGGCACGACAATGGCACAGCCGATCCCGGCGCGCCGCGCCGCATAGGCAAGGCTCTGGCCATGATTGCCGCGGGTGGCCGACGCGATGCCCTTCACCGACGAGTTTTCGCGCATCAGCCGGTCGACGAAGACGAGACCGCCGCGCACCTTGAACGCGCCGGTCGGCGTCGCGTTCTCGTGCTTGACCCAGACATCGACACCGAGTTCGGCGGCCAGCAGCGGCCAGGCGTATTGCGGTGTCGGCAGCATCGCGCTGTAGACGACTTCAGCGGCGTGATCGAATTCCTCGAGCGTGATCATGGCGACCTTCCTTGTCTTGCATCCTTGGGGTAGCAAGCGCTATTGTATGGGTCAATCGAAACATTGTATGGGCGACAATTGCGATGGCCGATGGCGGAGCGGGCTGGATACCGGAGATTGCGGAACGCAGCGGGCCGCGCTACCGCGCCATCGTCGACGCCATCGCCGAAGCGATCGAAACCGGCGCGCTGCGGCCGGGCGACAGGCTGCCGACCCATCGCGACATGGCCTGGCATCTCGGCGTCAACGTCTCCACGATCACCGAGGCCTATCGCGAGGCGGCGCGGCGTCATCTCGTTGTCGGCGAAGTCGGTCGCGGCACCTATGTACGTGCCGGCTCGCTGGAGGCGGGCCTGTTCGCGCTTGCCGCCAGCGCGGAGCGTGCGCCTGTCGATCTGTCGACCAATGTGCCGGCGGAAAACCATACCGCCCCAGGGGTCGAAGAGGCGCTTGCCGACCTGGCCCGCGACGGCGGATTGGCCGGCGCGCTCGCCTATCCGGGCGCGGTGCTGCTTGAACGGGCCAGAGCGGCCGCGGCAACCATGCTCGCCAGCCGCGGTGTCGACCCGAAATCCGGGGTCGTACATCTGGTCGCCGGCGCGCAGCAGGCCTTGCTTGCGACGCTGATGTGCCTGGTCGGTCCCGGCGACAAGGTGCTGGTCGAGGAGATGACGTTCCCCGGCATCAAGGCCGTTGCCCGCACGCTTGGCATCACGCTCATTCCCGTCGCCATGGACCAGGAGGGGATGCTGCCGGATGCGCTCGCCCGCGAGGCACGGCGCTCCGGCGCCAAGGTTGCCGTGCTGGTGCCGAACCTTCAGAATCCGACGGCGGCGGTGATGGGCAATTTGCGCCGGCGGGACATCGTCGTTACCGCCGAACGGCTCGGTCTGATGCTGATCGAGGACGATGTCTATGGCGCCCTCACCGACCATCCGCCGCTTCTGGCCGAGGATACCGACCGGGTGGTGCTGCTGTCATCGCTGTCGAAGACGGCGGCGCCCGGCCTGCGCTTCGGCTGGATCGCTGGGCCGGCGGCACGGCTTGCCCCGCTCGACCCGGAAGCCCACGCGACGACCTGGATGATGAGTCCGCTGACCCTGATGCTCGCGTGCCGGCTGATCGAGGATGGCAGGGTCGACGAGCGCACTGCCTGGCAGCGCAAGGAGGTCGCCGCCCGCCATCGCCTGGCGATGCGCATCCTCGGCGGGACGGAGCCGGAATCGGCCCCTGCCCTGCACCACTGGCTGCCACTTGCCGACGGCGACGCTGTCGCCCGGCGGGCGCATGATCACGGGGTCTCGGTGGTGCCGGCCTCGACATTCACCGTCGGGCGCGGCTCGTTCGACGGTATCCGCATCTGCCTGACCGCGCCGCCGACGCGCGCGGTGCTGCGCGGCGCGCTGACGACGCTGTCGAACCTGCTGTGAGCAGGGAAACGCTCGTTAGTGCTGCATGGCGAGGCGCTCGGCGCGCTGACGCTCCACTTCCTGGCGCTTGGTGATCACCGAGGCGGTGATGACGCCGACCGTGACGAAGGCAATCAGAACCGTACACACGGCGTTGATTTCCGGTGTCACGCCGAGGCGGACCTGCGAGTAGATCTTCATCGGCAGCGTCGTCGCGCCCGGACCGGTGGTGAAGGACGCAATCACCAGGTCGTCGAGCGACAGGGTGAAGGCGAGCATCCAGCCGGCGATGACAGCGGGCAGGATCAGCGGCAGCGTGAAGATGAAGAACGTCTTGAACGGCGGACAGCCTAGATCAAGCGCCGCCTCTTCCAGACTGCGGTCGAACGAGACCAGCCGCGACTGCACGACGACGGCGACATAACACATGCCGAAGGTGACGTGCGCGATGATCACCGTCCAGAAGCCGCGCTCGAAATTGACCGCCACGAACAGCAGGAGCAGCGACAGGCCGAGAATGACATCCGGCATCACCAGCGGCGCATAGATCATGCCGGAGAACAGCGTGCGGCCATGGAAGCGGCCGAAACGCACCAGCGTGATGGCGCCGAGCGTACCGAGGATGGTCGACAGGGTCGCCGAAAGGAAGGCGACGCGGGCGGTCACCCAGGCCGCGTTCAACAGCCCCTCGTTCTCGAGCATGGCGCCGTACCATTTGGTCGAGAAGCCGGCCCATACCGTGACGAGCCGCGACTCGTTGAACGAGTAGATGACCAGCAACAGGATCGGCAGGTACAGGAAGACAAAGCCGAGCGTAATGGAGATGCCGTTGAACCAGCTGAAACCGCGTCTCATCGTCCCTTCTCCAATGCTCTGGCCTGGCTGTTCTGGAAGACCACGATCGGGATCACCAGGATCAGCAGCAGGATGACGGCGACGGCACTGGAAACCGGCCAGTCGCGGTTGTTGAAGAATTCCGTCCACAGCGTCTTGCCGATCATCAGCGTATCGGAGCCGCCGAGCAGATCGGGGATGACGAACTCGCCAACGATCGGGATGAAGCAGAGGAACGAGCCGGCGAGCACGCCGGACAACGACAGCGGGAAGGTGATGACCCAGAACGCCTTGATCGGCGCGCAACCGAGATCGGCGGCCGCTTCGAGCAGCGACTCGTCCATCTTCTCGAGCGCCGCATAGAGCGGCAGGATCATGAACGGCAGGTACGAATAAACAATGCCGATATAGACCGCTGAATTGGTGTTGAGGATCGTCAGCGGGTCGCTGATGACGCCGAGATTGAGCAGCAACTGGTTCAGCAGGCCTTCCTTCTTGAGGATACCGATCCAGGCGTAAACGCGGATCAGGAAGCTGGTCCAGAACGGCAGGATGATCAGCATCAAGAGGGTCGGCCGCCAGGCGCGCGGCGCGCGCGCCATGCCGTAGGCGATCGGATAGCCGATCAACAGCAGCAGGAAGGTCGAGATCGCGGCAATCGTGACGCTCGAGAGATACGAGCGCCAGTAGAGCGCGTCCTCGGTCAGCCAGACATAGTTGGCGATCGAGAGCTTGGCGATATTGTCCCAGAGCTCGCTGACGCTCTTCACCGCGTCGAAGGTCGGCAGATATGGCGGCATGGCAATCGCCACTTCCGACAGCGAGATCTTGAAGACGATGAAGAACGGCGCGAGGAAAAAGACCAGCAGCCAGACATACGGGATGCCGACGACGAGCCATCGCAGCGCGCTCTTCTTGGTCAGACTGTGCGGGGTGGTCGCATCAGCGCTCATGTTCCGTCCCCCTTTGCGATCGCGACGGCTCGCTGGCCGTCCTGTGATCGTTGTCCCGTTTCTGTTCGATCCGGTCGCCCGCAGCTGCCGCGATTACCGGTCCAGCACCACGCCGGCGTCGCGATCCCACGAGATCCACACCTTGTCATCCCAGCCGATCGGGCGCTCGGTCAGGCGGGTGGCGTTGGTCTGTGCCGACTTCAGCACCGCATCGTTGGCGAAGTGGACGTGGTAGATCGACATGTCGCCGAGATAGCCGATGTCCCAGATCTCGCCGCCCAGCGTGTTGACGCTCCCTTCAGCCGGAGCATCGAGGCGGATGTGGACCTTTTCCGGCCGGATCGCGAACCACACGGTCTTGCCGGTTTCGAGCTTGGTGTCGTGATTGGCCTCGATGCGCCCATGCGCGGTTTCGAGCACCGCCGTGCGACCCTCCTGCGACACCACCTTGGCTTCGATGATGT
The DNA here is from genome assembly GCA_002869065.1 of Hyphomicrobiales bacterium. Classification (NCBI taxonomy): domain Bacteria; kingdom Pseudomonadati; phylum Pseudomonadota; class Alphaproteobacteria; order Hyphomicrobiales; species Hyphomicrobiales bacterium. The sequence goes on along the minus strand of PKTR01000006.1, from coordinate 30,953 downwards.
TGATGTCACCGACGAAGTCGGCGACGTAACGGCTGTTCGGCAGCTCGTAGATCTCCGAGGGCGTGGCGACCTGAATGAGCTGGCCGTGATCCATGACGGCGATCCGGTCGGCGACCGTCATCGCTTCTTCCTGGTCGTGCGTGACGATCAGGAAGGTCATGCCGAGTTCCTGCTGCAGGTCGGTCAGTTCGAACTGGGTTTCCTCGCGCAGTTTCTTGTCGAGCGCGGCAAGCGGTTCGTCGAGCAGCAGCACCTTCGGGCGCTTGGCGAGCGAGCGGGCAAGCGCGACGCGCTGGCGCTGACCGCCGGAAAGCTGGTGCGGCTTACGCTTGGCGAACTTCTCCAGCTTCACCATGGCCAGCATTTCCTCGACGCGCTGGGCGATCTCGTTTTTCGGCATGCCGTCCTGCTTGAGGCCGAAGCCGATATTGGCCTCCACCGTCATGTGCGGGAACAGCGCGTAGGACTGGAACATCATGTTGACGGGCCGGCGATAGGGCGGCACGCCGGAGAGATTGACGCCGTCGAGCATGACCTGCCCTTCGGTCGGCTCCTCGAAGCCGGCCAGCATGCGCATCAACGTGGTCTTGCCGCAGCCAGACGGCCCGAGCAGTGCGAAGAACTCGCGCTCGTAGATCGACAGCGAAAGATTGTCGATCGCCGTGAACTCACCGAATTTCTTGGTGATGTTCCTGAAGTCGATAAAGGGCTTTGCCGAGGGATCGTCCCAGGGCGCGAACGACCGACGGATCGGTCCAAGAGCCTTTGCTGCCACCGCGCAATCCTCCCCGCATTGCTTCGAAAGACAGACACTCCGAAAGACGACTGAAAATACCGCCCCACCCCGGCGGCGCGCCGGGCAATCGTAGCGGGAATGCCTGGAAAAACGCCGCCCCGCATGACTGCGAGGCGGCGGCTCGTTTAGGCTTACTGACCGCTCTTCACCTTGGTCCAGGTGCGGGTCACGATGCGCTGGATCTTCGGATCATACGGCGTCGTCGTGAACAGCTTTCCGACGGTCGCCTCGTCCGGATAGATCGCCGTATCGCCGATCACGTCCTCGTTGAGGAACTCCTGCGAGGCCTTGTTGCCGTTGGCGTAGTAGACGTAGTTGGACGCCTTCGCCATGACCTTCGGGTCCATAATGTAGTTGAGGAACTCATGGGCCTCGGCGACGTTCTTGGCATCGGCCGGGATCGCCATCTGGTCGAACCACATCTGGGCGCCCTGCTTGGGGATCGAATAGCCGATCTCGACGCCCTTCTCGGCTTCGGCCGCACGGTCGCGAGCCTGCAGCACGTCGCCGGACCAGCCGACCGCGATGCAGATGTCGCCGTTGGCGAGCGCGTTGATGTATTCCGAGGAATGGAACTTCTGAATGTACGGGCGGATGGTCAGCAGCAGCTCGCCGGCCTTCTCGATTTCCGCCGGGTCCTTGGAATCCGGGTTCATGCCGAGATAGTTCAGCGCGGCCGGGATCATTTCCGCCGGAGCGTCGAGCATGTGCACGCCGCAATCCTGGAACTTCTTGAGGTTTTCAGGATTGAAGATCAGGTCCCAGGAACCGACCGCGCCTTCGTCGCCCATGCGCTCGACAACCGCCTTGGTGTTGTAGCCAATACCGGTGGTGCCCCACATGTAGTTGATCGAGTACTCGTTACCCGGATCGTAGGCTTCGATCCGCTTGGAGATGTCGGCCCACATATTGCTGATATTCGGCAGCTTCGACTTGTCGAGCTTCTGGAACACGCCGGCCTGGATCTGGCGGGCAAGGAAGGTGCCGGTCGGGACGACGACGTCATAGCCGGTGCCGCCCGCAAGCAGCTTGGTCTCGAGGATCTCGTTGGAGTCGAACACGTCATAGACGACCTTGATGCCGGTCGCTGCGGTGAACTCGGTGAGGATCTCCTCGTCGATGTAGTCGGACCAGTTGTAGACGTTGACGACCCGTTCCTGGGCGTTGGCGGCGACCGCCGCGATCACGCCGGTCAGGACCGTGGTGGCAAAAAGCGCTTTGCGCATCATCTGGTTATCCCTCTCTGTTGACTGCCAACATAGCTGCCCCGGTTTTTTCTTGGGGCTTTGTCTAATTGGTGTTTGACGGCTGAAAGAACGTTAGGAGCCATGCCGTTTTCGCACAATAGGGTTTTTTCTCCTCCAGCCTTTTTCGGCGCTCCGTTTCTCGCGGAATTACAGGTAGGTGGACCGCTCAAGCGGTGTGATTTCGACCAGGAAGGCCTCGGCCTCGGCCTGCTTGATGGCCACGAACATATCGCGGAATTCGGTGCCGAACGCCTTCGCGGTGAACGCCGACTTGCCGAAGCGCTTGATGGCGTTGGGCATGGTGGAGGGCAGCTGCGGCGCGGCCTCCTCATATGCGTTCAACTCGACGGCCGGCGGCGGCACCATGTCGTTTTCGATGCCCTCCATCATGGCGCCGAGGATCGCGGTCACCACCAGGTAGGGATTGGCGTCTGCGCCGGCGATACGGTGTTCGATGCGCGTCGCCTCGGGCGGCGAGGCCGGCACACGCACCGCGACCGAGCGGTTGTTGTGTCCCCAGGACGCGCTCGTCGGCGCATAGGAACCGGGTTGCAGCCGGCGGAAGCCATTCCAGCCGGGCACGAAGCAAAGCGTGGAATCCGCCATGTTGTCGAGCAGGCCGGCAATCGCTGCTTCGAGCAGGCGCTCACCCTTTTCCTCGTCGGCGAAGATGTTGTTGCCATCCTTGTCGATGACGCTCGCATGGACATGCATGCCGTTGCCGGGCCAGCCCATGAACGGTTTGGCCATGAAGGTCGCCGTCAGACCATGATGGCGGGCTGTTTCGGTTATCAGCCGCTTCAGCAGGATCGCGTCGTCCGCTGCCGCCAGCGGGTCGGCGCGGTGCTTCAGATTGACCTCGAACTGGCCGGGGGCAGCTTCCGACACGATGGTGTCGAGCGGCAGGTCCTGAGCAAGGCCGTGCGCGCGGATGTCGGCAAACAGCCCTTCGAAATGCGACAGGTCCGACAGCGAATACATGTTCTGCCGGTCGGGACCGGCGGCATCGTTGAGCACCGGCGACGGCGTTCCGTCATCGGCCGGCTGGGCCTTGGGATCGAGCAGATAGAATTCGAGCTCGAAAGCGCAGACGGCGCGCAGCCCGGCGGCGTCCATGCGTTTGACCATGTTTTCCAGGCACTGGCGCGGATCGGCGTAGAACGGCTCCGCCTCGTCGGTGTGCATGGTCAGGGTAACCTGCGCGGTCGGTCGGTCGGCCCAGGGCACTTCGCGGATCGTACCGGAAACCGCCATGCAGAATCCGTCGCGATCGCCGGTGTCCACATGCAGTCCGGTCTCCATGACCTCGCGGCCCCAGATATCCAGTCCGAACAGCGACAGCGGAAAATTGATGCCGGTTTCGAATGCCTTGGGCAGGGATTCGATCGGCGCCCACTTGCCACGCAGGACGCCGTTGACGTCGGTCATCAGATATTCGACCGCCTCGAAATGGGGGTGCTGGGCAAGGAACGCATCCGCCTCGGCGGTTGGGGACGACACGTCCGACGATGAACTCAAATCCACTTCGTTATTATTTGTCATGATGGGGGTGTACCGAAAGAAACGGCTATCTCCTGTTGCCAAGCCGGCGGATTGTGATCACATTACACCGATGAGTGTCAACAAGCATTATGCGACACCCGAGCCGGAGGGAGTGTTTCCAGACCCATGACTGTCGCAGAGCTTCCAAGCGTCGACGTGGAGACCAATGGCCGCCGCCGGACCGTCCGCGACCAGGCCATCGACTCGCTCCGGCTGGCGTTGATCACCGGCCAGATCGTTCCCGGCAACACGGTGACGTTGCGCGGGCTGGCGGCGACCCTCGGCACCAGCATGACACCGGTGCGCGAGGCGATCCGCACGCTGGCCGCGGAAAACGCCATCGAGGTGCGCGATAACGGCCGCATCCAGATCCCGCAAATGACCGAGCAACGCTTCGAGGACCTGGTAAAAGCGCGGGTTCTGCTTGAGCCGGAGGCCGCCGCGGCGGCGATGAACAATCTGGATTCCGATGCAATCGACCGGCTTCAGGCGATCGACGATGAGATTGACGCAAGCCTTGAGAGCGGCGATGTCGAAGCCTATATGCGGCTCAATCACGATTTCCATTTCGCGCTCTACGAGGCGTCGGGTTCGAAAGTCTTCCTGACGCTGATCGAAAGCCTGTGGCTGCAGTTCGGCCCGTTCATGCGTACCGTTTACGGGCGGGTCGGCACAATCCAGCTCGACGATCAGCACAAGGAAGCGCTCGATGCCATCCGTGCCGGCAACGTCGCGGCACTGAAACGCGCGATCGCCGCCGACATCCTCGACGGCATGCGGTTGATCGGTGTCGCGCTGCTGCCCGGCTCCGAGATTCCATCGACGATTTGACAACGCTCCAAAATGTGATCACAAATCGGGAGAGGATCCCGAAATGATCTCACAACACCGCTTCGCGGGAGAGGACCCGATGCTCGACAGGCATACCGCAGATACTGGCGACCCATACGCCGACGCGCATGCGAGCATCGGCACGAGCGGTGTTATCGTGTCATTCGGCGGTTGCGATTAGGCCGACAGCGGCCAAAACGCACCGCTTCATACCTTTGATAGATAAGCTGAATTTTTGACCCTTTGGGTGACACTATGAGAATCAAGACGAAATCCGCCCACCAGGAGGCCTCGATTGCCTCAAGACGTGGCGTAACTTCCATCGATGAGGCCCGATCGTGGCTCTCCGAACGGCGCATCGAGGACATCGAATGCATCGTCCCCGACCAGGCCGGCGTTGCCAAAGGCAAGATGATGCCGACGGAGAAGTTCTTCTCCGGCCCCGTCATGACGATGCCGAGCTCGGTGCTGCTGCAGACCATCTCCGGCGACTACCCGGAAGATGACGAGGATTTCCAGCACGACCCGACCGACGGCGACCTGTTCTTCAAGCCCGATTTTTCGACGCTTGCGCTGGTGCCGTGGGAGACCGACCCGACGGCGCAGCTCATTCACGACGCCTTTCATGCCGACGGCCGTCCGGTCGAAATCGCGCCGCGCCAGGTGCTGCGCCGCATCGTCGACCTGTACGAGCAAAAGGGCTGGAAGCCTGTCGTCGCGCCGGAAATGGAATTCTACCTGGTCAAACCGAACACCGACGCGGACTACCCGCTGGAGCCGCCGATCGGCCGCTCCGGCCGGCCCGAAGTCGGCCGCCAGTCCTATTCCATCGGCGCGGTCAACGAGTTCGACGATCTGTTCGACGTCATCTACGACTTCTCGGAAGCGCAGGGCCTCGAGATCGATACGTTGATCCACGAGGAAGGCGCCGCGCAGATGGAAATCAATCTGCGCCATGGCGATCCTCTGGCGCTGGCCGACCAGGTCTTCATGTTCAAGCGCACGATCCGCGAAGCGGCGCTGCGGCACGACATGTACGCCACCTTCATGGCCAAGCCGATCGAGACCGAACCCGGCTCGGCCATGCACATTCACCAGTCGGTCGTCGACACCAAAACCGGCAAGAACATCTTTTCGGATGCCGAGGGTAATCCGTCGAAGGAGTTCTTCGCGTTCCTCGGCGGCCAGCAGAAGTACCTGCCGCACGTGATGTGCATCCTGGCGCCGTACGTGAACTCCTACCGCCGTCTGACACCGCATTCCTCGGCGCCGATCAACGTTCACTGGGCCTACGACAACCGCACCGTCGGGTTGCGCGTGCCGATCGCCGGGCCGGAAGCGCGGCGCGTCGAGAACCGGGTGCCGTCGTCGGACGCCAATCCCTATCTCGCCATCGCCGCGTCGCTCGCCTGCGGCTATCTCGGCATCATCGAGAACCTGGCGCCGGAAGACCCGATCGAGGGTTCCGCGAGCCGCAAGGAGTTCACGCTGCCGCGCGGACTGCTTGAGGCCGTTGCCCTGTTCAGCGAGTGCGAGCCGCTCGTCGACGTCTTCGGCAAACGCTTCGTGCACGCCTACCGCGCCATGAAGCAGGACGAATTCGAGACCTTCATGCGGGTGATCAGCCCGTGGGAGCGCGAATATCTGCTGCTCAACGTCTGAGGCAGCAACCGCGCGGGCAGGTCCCGCGCCGGCCCCTCAGGCCAGACGGCACTGACAACCGGAGCTGCCGGCGCTCGCAAGCCGCCGTCGGCTCACTTCGAACAACAAGGGTGAAGCGGGCTCACGGGGGCCGCTGACGGATGGGTTTTGCCCAGCCGGACGAGGAAGCTTTACCGCAAGAACGTGGAGAACGTGAATGAACGTCCTGTCGAATGTCTATCCGACGCAGCAGCTGCGCGAAGCCGATGCCCGTCACCACTGGCATCCGTTCACCGATACGGCCTCGCTGAACCGCGAGGGCAGCCGCGTCATTGTCGGCGCCAAGGGCGTGTGGCTGACGGACTCCGACGGCAACGAGATTCTCGACGGCATGGCCGGCCTGTGGTGCTCCAATATCGGCCATGGCCTACCGGAGGTTGCCGAGGCCGTGCAGGCGCAGATGGCCGAACTCTCCTACTACAACACCTTCTTCAAGACGACCCATCCGCCGGCAGTCAAGCTGGCCGAGACGCTCGCGGAACTGACGCCGCCGCACATGAACCGGGTGTTCTTCACCTCGTCGGGTTCTGAAGCCAACGACACGGTCTTCCGCATGGTCCGCCACTACTGGGCCGTGCTCGGCAAACCGGAGAAGATGACCATCATCGGCCGCAAGAACGGCTATCACGGCTCGACGCTGGCCGGCGCCAGCCTCGGCGGCATGGAAGGCATGCACAATCAGGGCGGCATGGTGCCGGGCGTGCACCACATCGCACAGCCCTACTGGTACGGCGAAGGCGGCGACATGGATCCCGCCGAGTTCGGCCTGTGGGCGGCCCGCGAGCTGGAAAAGGCGATCGACGAGATCGGCGAGGACAAGGTCGCGGCGTTCATCGCCGAGCCTATTCAGGGCGCCGGCGGCGTGATCATCCCGCCGGAGACCTACTGGCCGGAAATCCGCCGCATCTGCACCGAACGCGACATCCTCCTCGTCGTCGACGAGGTGATCTGCGGCTTCGGCCGGCTCGGCGAATGGTTCGGCTCGCAGTATTTCGGCGTCGAACCGGACCTGATGCCGATGGCCAAGGGCATGTCGTCGGGCTACCTGCCGATCGGCGGCGTGATGATCTCCGACAAGGTCGCCGAAGTCGTCGAAAAGGGTGGCGAGTTCTATCACGGCTACACCTATTCGGGGCACCCGGTGTGCTGCGCGGCGGCAATCGAGAATTTGCGCATCATCAAGGAAGAAAAGCTCGTCGACCGGGTGCGCGACGACATCGGCCCTTATCTGAAGAAGCAGTGGCTCGAACTCGGCGATCACCCGCTGGTCGGCGAAGCGCGCATGCTCGGCATGGTCGGTGCGCTCGAGCTGGTGCCCAACAAGACCACGCGGGCGGCGAAGTTCGACAATACGGGCGAGGTCGGGACCATCGCCCGCGATATCTCGATCAACAACGGCCTGATCATGCGCGGCGTGCGGGACTCGCTGATCCTGTCGCCGCCGCTGGTGCTGACGCATGAGGAAGCCGACGAGCTGATCGTACGGGCGAAGAAGACGCTCGACGATGCCTATGCCGAACTGAACCGGCTCGGCAAGATCACGGCGTAGCGAAACTCCCCAATACACGAGATACGTTTTTCGTATTATTGTGCAGAAAAAGTGGCGAGCGGCCCGCGCATTTCGGTGCGACGGGCCGCACCCATAACGAAGTGAAAAAGACCGTCGAACCGGCGAGGACAAAGACATGGCGCCCCTCACGAACGCGGAGAGCCACGCACCTTCCTACTACGCGGCAACCGCCAAGGGCATGCAGACCTTCCCCTCCATATTCGGGGATGTGGAGGCCGATGTCTGCGTCGTCGGCGCCGGCTTCACCGGCCTGTCGGCGGCGCTGCATCTGGCCGAGCGCGGCTATTCGGTCATCGTGGCGGAAGCCAACCGGGCCGGCTGGGGCGCGTCGGGCCGCAATGGCGGCCAGCTCCATTCCGGCCAGCGACGCGACCAGATGTGGCTGGAAAAGGCTGTCGGAGAGGCGGACGCGCGCAAGCTGTGGGCGATGGCGGAAGAGTCGAAACAGCTCATCCGCGACCTCATCGCCAAGCACGGAATCGACTGCGATTTCGCCGAGGGGCTGATCCACGGCATCCACAAGCACCGCTATCTCGACGAGGAAAAGCACTACGTCGACTTCCTGCAGCGGAAATACGGCTACGACGTGCTGTCGATGCTGAGCGCGGAGGAAACCAGAGCCGCGCTCGGTACCGACGTCTATTTCGGTGGCACGCGGGATGCAACGGCCGGCCATCTGCATCCGCTCAACTTCGCGCTCGGGCTGGCCCGCGCGGCGGAAGAGGCCGGTGCTCGGATCTATGAAAACACGCGCGTCACGGCCGTGCGCGAAGGGAGCCCGGTCGAAATCGTCACCGAGTGCGGCACGATCCGCGCCAAGGCGGTCCTGCTTGCCGGAAACGGCTACATCGCCGGCATCGATGAGGCGACGGATGCGCGGGTGATGCCGATCAACAATTTCATCCTGGCGACGGAACCGCTCGGGGAGCGCACCAAGGAGCTGATCCCCGGCAATGAGGCCGCGGCCGATACCCGCTTCGTGGTCAATTACTGGCGGCTTTCGGCGGACGGGCGGATGCTGTTCGGCGGCGGCGAGAACTATTCGCCGAACTTCCCCAAGGACCTGCCGGCTTTCGTGCGGCGCCATATGCTGAAGGTCTATCCGCAGCTCGCCGATGCGCGCATCGACTACGCCTGGGGCGGCGCGGTCGCCGTCACCGTCAACCGCATGCCCTATCTGCGCCGGCAGTCGCCCGGCGTCTACGTATCGGCCGGCTATTCCGGCCATGGCGTCGGCACGGCAACGATGGCAGGCAAGATCTTCGCCGAGGCGTTTGCCGGCGATCAGGAACGGTTCGACACCTTCGCGCGGCTGCCGAGCCAACGCTTTCCCGGCGGACGCTGGCTGCGCTACCCCTCGATGGTGCTGGCGATGAGCTGGTTCGCGCTCAGAGACCGGCTGTAGACGCACCCGCACCGCATCCAATAGAAAACGCCCGCCAGTGCGAACCGGCGGGCGTTTTTTTGAACCCTTGTGGTTACCCCATCCGCTCGGGGTGCTCGGTCTCCAGATAGGCCTTCTCGATGTCGGTCAGTTCGATTTCCTCGACACCGGTGATCATGCCCTTGATGTAGTGGAACACCGTGTGGCCCGTCGTCGTCATGTAGACGTGGATGATGGCGAAGGCGATGATGAGGAACGCCGCTGCCGTATGGATGAAAGCGACGATCTGGAAGAGCACGCCCGAATTCGGCCCGCCGTTCCACACGTCGAACAGCAGGTAGACGATGCCCGTCAGCCACAGTGCCGGGCCGATGATGATCATGAAGAACAGATAAGAGAGCCCCTGCAGCGCGTTCTGCTTGCGCCGCAGCGTCTTCTTGTGCGGGTGTTCCTCGTTGCGCAGGATGCCGTATGCGTAATAGCGGATAACGGCGAACAGCCGCTTGAAGAACACCGCGATACGGCTCGAGCGTTGACCGTCGGTCTCGCGGATCTGGAAGAACGGCAGGAACTGTTTCCAATTGCCGGTCGTGAAGTTCCAGAACGTCGTGAAGATCCACAGCGTGATCAGCGCGATGGCGGCGTAGGTGTGCAGTTTCACCGCGAGCCCGAAGGGCAACACGTCGAAGGTGCCGTGCACATTGAAGCCGGTGAAGGCGAGGAAGAAAATCAGCGCCGCCTGCGTCCAGTGCCAGAAGCGTTCGTAACGCGTGTAGATGACGACGGCATGGGTGCTGCGATTGAGCGTGGCCATCACTTTTCCTCCCCGGTCTTGCATTGTTCCAACCGGTTTTTCTTGCACAGGATCACGCGCGCGATGCTGTGAATGATGGCAATCGCAAGCGCGCCGCCGATGGCAAGCCAGCCGAGCAGGTCAAGCCACCACCAGCGGTCACGGCCGGGCATGTAGAACCCGCCGAGCGCGGCGAGCCGTCCATTTTCGGAATGGCACGCGCCGCAGCGCAGCGCCTTTTCCTTCGGCGCGACCATGTGGGTGATCGGCCAGTAGGACGCGGTCTCGATGTAGTCGAATTCGCCGCTGTAGGGCTTGCCGGCCTCGTTCATGCCGTAGCTGATCGCCTTGGCCATGTCGTAGTTGCCCCAGAAGGAAGAGTCGTCGTCGCCCCACAGGTGCATGTAGACGAGCGTGTTGTTGCCCTTGTCGTAGGGCTGCACGGTTTTCATGCGCTTGAACGGCCAGATACGCGACTGCGGATCCTCGTAAGAGCCTGCGAAGCTGTTGATCTTGACCGGGCCCGCCGCCGGATCGAACTTGGTGTCGATCGTGGTGTAGCGCATCGTACCGTCGAACCAGGCGTATTCCGGCTTCAGGTTCTCGCCGTATTTGAAATCGCCCTTGATCGACTTGTAGGTCTTGCGGTGAACGCCGTTGCCCTGGGTGTAACCCTTGACGTAGAAGCCTTCGCCGTCCTTCAGCTTGCCGGCCGTGCGCCAGTCCCACTCGGTCTTGGTCGCGACGCCGCCCTTGGCGTATTCGGGCACATGGCAGGTCACGCAGGCGACCTTGTCGGTGTGGCCATTCAGCTTGACCGCGAGAATGCCGTCGACCGGATGCGGCTGGTTCCCGTGACAGGATTCACAGCTCGAGGCCTGACGCCGCTCGCCGGGCTTGCCGGTGCCAACCAGATCGACCGCGGCCATCTCGTAGCGACTGCCGGCGGTGATGTGCTGGCGGGTGACGTGGCATTTCTGACAGGCGAAGTTTAGCCCGTCGGAAGCCATGTGGATGTCGAGATCCTTGGCGGGCTTGGCCAGCGCCGACGACAGATCGCCGTGTTTCACGTTGTCGCCACCGCCGCCGTAGAAGTGGCAGGTGCCGCAATTGCGCCGGGTCGGCATGCCGACGCTCTGGGCGACCTTGGTCCAGTCGATCGGGTCCTTGCCCTCGAACATGACCGAGCAGGCCGGGCTGCCCTTGGTCGCCGGGGTCCTGTAGTACGTCCCGGTGCGGTCGTGGCAGACGACGCAGTCGATGTTCGCCGTGTTCTTGTAGTCGAACTCGTAGGATGTGTGATTGTAGGCCGCGTGGCACTGCGAGCACATGCCCTCATTGCCGCGGGCGTTGGTGCAGAAATTGTTGACCAGCGTCTTCTTGCCAAGCACCTGCCCGGTCTTGGGGTGCTTGTATTCCCACTTCCAGTGGATCGAATGCAGGAACTGGTCGCCGGCCTTGTTGTGACAGGAGAGGCAGGCCGCCGTTACCGACGGGCCGTCGGCGAACGGTCCCTGCAGCTCCTTGAACCGGGCATGATCGGCGGTCGAGCCGTCATCCGGTATCTGCTGCGCGCTCAGGTCGCTGGTGTGCTTGTATTCGTCGATGCCGCCTGCAACCGCCTCATGCGGTTCCTCGGCGGCCCAAACCCCTTGGCCTATTGCCAGGCTCAGCCCCAGCAATATTCCACGGACCAATGCTCGGCCTTTCATGCGTCCCACCCTTTGCAGTATTTAAGCAGTTACTTAAATACTGCAATCCAGTTTCATTTTATTATGTAAAGGAGCGTATCGTCTGCTTGATTTGTTTGAAAGCGCAGAACGCAAGCACTTCAAATATGTCGCAGGCACGGCATTTTTCCGAAACTTTTTCAATCTTCTAACGCTTACCAACAACCGTCTGACGACAGCTTTTTTCGACCAATGAACCAAAGACTAGCGGTTTTCTGATTGCCTTGTTTTGAGCAATTCCATTCTGGATTTCAGTAAATAGCCTATAGGTATTCATTCTTTTCGGCGCGTTCGCCGCCGCTTAGGCCATCGCGGTTCGCCAAACGCGGCGCGGCGCCTTTATGGAGCGCCCCGCGGATCGCCATGCCGGTGACTTGTCCGCCGGCGGGAACTGGTCATAATCGGTCGGCTCACCCGATTCTGCTCATCCGGAAGTTCGTCATGTCATCGCGCAAGCCCAGGCCCGAAGATCTCGCCGAAGCCCTGCGCGCGGACATCGCGACGGGCGCGCTGGAGCCCGGCGCAACGCTGGTCCAGGACGCGCTCGCCAAACGCTACGGTGTCAGCCGGATTCCGGTGCGCGAAGCGCTGAAGCAGCTCGAGGCCGAGGGGCTCGTCGATATCGTCTTTGGCGACGGCACCTTCGTTCACAGCCCGGATCGCGACGAGGTGGTCGAGATCTTCGAGTTGCGCATGCAGCTTGAACCGCATGTCCTGCGGCTTTCCGTGCCGCGGCTCGGACCGCGCGACTTCGAGGCCGCCGATGCGGCGCTCGCCGCACTGCGCCAGAGCGACAGCGAGGTTCCGGTCACTGTATCCGACTGGCATTTCTTCGAAGCGCTCTATGCCGGCGCGACGCGGCCGCTCTATTTGCATCTGATCCGCGACTTACGGCTGCGGCTTTCCGGGCTGATCAACCACGTCGAAGCGGCCAACGACCGTGCGGCGATCGCCGCCGATCTCGACTCGCTGCTCGAGACCGTGCGCAAGGGCGACGAGAAGGACGCGGCCAGCCGGCTGGTGCGTTATCTGATCCGCACCCGCGAAACGCTGGTCGCCGCACTGCCGGCCTGAGGTTCCAGTAGCGCCCTCTTTATTCCGCATCCTTCGAATCCCCTCTCCCGTCATCCTCCGGCTTGACCGGAGGATCGGGTTGCTTTTCGCCCGGCGCCGAGTTTCGTGCGCTTCGGCGTGCCGATCAAAAAGCTTCGAAAACCAAAGCCGGGGACATTCGAGAGCGATCCTCCGGTCAAGCCGGAGGATGACGTGGGGAGTTGAGTAGAGAGGCCAAAGGGACGATGCCTCGCGCCCTACAGCTCGACCACGTCCACCTGAGGCAGATCGCCGAGGCCCTGCTGCTGCGTCCAATCACGGAAGGTGCGGACATTGCCGTGGGCGCGCACCTGGCGAACGAGATCGAGGTTGAGCTCGCCGATCACCCAGGTCGGGTCGTCCCACTCCCCTTCGACCAGAATGCCGCTTTCGGGGAAATAGCGGTCGGGCGGACCGTAGATGCCGGCACGGCCGTGATTGAGGTCGACGACCGGTGACCAGTCGGCCTTGCCGACCGTCGGGGAGACCACCGTCCAGCACTGGTTTTCGAGCGCGCGAGCCCGCGCGCCGGTGCGTACCCGCCAGGCGCCGGCCTTGGTTTCGGTGTTGCTCGGAGCAAGGATCACCTCGGCACCGGCCATCGCAAGCGCGCGGGCGATCAACGGGAACTCGATATCGTAGCAGATCGAGATGCCAATCTTCGCCTTGCCGATGTCAAAGACCTTGAGACCGGGCACACCAACCACCCCCCAATCGCTCTCGAACGGCGTCATGATCTGTTTCGGCTGAACGCCGATTTCCCCGTTCGGGGCGAAAAGCTTGGCTTCGTTGGTGATGCGCCCGGACTTGGCGCGGCGCGGGCCGGTGGCGGCCAGAATGTGAACGCCATGAATGCGCGCCATCACCTCGTGCAGCCGGTCGGATTCCTCGAGAAAACCGCTAACGGCGTTGAGCGAGCCGGCGAGGTCGCCGGCGATCTCGGCGCCTGCGAGGCTTGCCAGCTCCATCGCGCCGTATTCAGGGAAGACGAGCAGCTCCGCCCCGTCATCGACCGCCCCGACCACCCAATCGGCGATCTTCTCCTCATAGGCAGCGAAGGAATCGAGCCAGTCGATCGGGTATTGCGCGGTGGCGACGACGAGAGAGCGGCTCATACCAGATGCCCGATCCAGAACTGCATCGGCTTTTCTGTTTCCTTCTCGCTGCCGACATCCTTCCACGAGAAATGGCCGACGACGCCGGCAAGCGGACGGTAGCCGCGCTTCTTCCAGAAGCCGGTGAGCGGGCGATAGTCCTCAGGCTTTTCGGGGTGGTCGCTCGGGCGGGCCACGGAACAGAACACCGCACGATCGAAACCGAGCGAACGGGCGTGCGCTTCACGGGCATCGAAAAAGGCGTTGCCGATACCGCGACCACGATAGTCCGGCAGCAGAACGGACTCGGCGAAATAGAACGTCTGATCGATCGGCGCTCCGCTGCCCGCGACCGGCTGCACAAAGGCGTCGTGCTGGGTGGCGAGCGGCGCGCCCGTCGCGGCTCCGACCAGCGCGTCGCCATCGAAGGCGCCGACGATGACGCTGCCCTCGCCTTCCGCGAGCCGTTGGAGATAGCCCGCCTCGTAGTCGAGATCGCCATCATAGAGATAAGGCCATTCGCGAAAGACAGCGATGCGAAGCCGCGCGAGGTCACCAAGCGCCGCGGCCAGCGCATCGCCGGTCATGGATTCAATCCGCATATCGTATTCCGTTCCCCAGCATTCCCCCGGAGCGCGGCGGCGAACCGCCGGAACCCCTCATTCATTGTCGCCGATTCTCTCAGGAAAGCCGGCAAAACTCACGCGAAAAGATGGGGGTGCGCCAATTGCAGCGCCTGGGCGAGGACGACCAGCTTGCCGTCGTGCACGCGGCCTTCCCCGAGCGCCCTGCGCAGCTCGTCGCAGGACCATTCGAGCACCTCGATATCCTCGCCTTCGTGATGCAGGCCGCCACCATCGGCGACGCGGTCATCGTCGCCGTCATAGGTTGCGAGGAAATAGGTCACCCGCTCGGTGACCGCGCCCGGCGACATGTAGACCTCGGCGACCTTGGTCAGATCGTGGATGCGGTATCCGAGTTCCTCGATCGCCTCGCGCTCGGCGGTCGCCGCCGCCCCCTCGCCATCGCCATCGATGAGACCGGCGCAGGCTTCGACGAGCATGCCGCCCTCGGCGCCCGGCGCGTCGGCGGGATTGAGGTAGACCGGCATGCGAAGCTGACGCACCAGCAACACGGTGCGGCGGCGCGGATCGACGGGCAAAACCGCGACCGCATTGCCATGATCATGGATGAGGCGCTCCACGGTCAGCCGCCGTCCGTCGCGCGTGTCATGGCTGACGGTCAGCCGGTCGAGGCGGAGGAACCCGGAGAAAAGATTCTCGGTCGCGTCGATGCTGACGGGTTCGCGGGACGGCTTTTCGGGCGTGGTCATCGGGCATCCTCCGCACAGTGGGCCTGTCGTGCCTTGCCGAGGTGATGCCCGAACGACGAGGACGGTTCAAGGCTCGTCAGAAAAGGAACGCCACATAGGCCGCGTAGGCGGCGAGGAAAACCGCGCCGATCAGGCGACTGATCCGGCCAAAGGCCAGCATGAGCACGGCAAGCGCCAGCGACAGGCCGAGCATCAGCGGGATATCGAAGCGGGCGATCTCCGGGGCGATCTGCACCGGCTTGACCATCGCGGTCACGCCAAGAATACCGAAAATATTGAAAATGTTGGAACCGACGACGTTGCCGATCGCCACTTCCGAATGGCGCCGCAGGGCGGCAACAATCGATGTCGCCAGTTCCGGCAGGCTGGTGCCGATGGCGACGATGGTCAGACCGATGACCGCTTCCGAAACGCCGAAGTCACGGGCGATGCGCGTCGCCGAATTCACCAGCGTGTCGGCGCCGAACATGAGCGCGGCCAACCCGCCGACGATCAGCAGCGCCTCCTTCCAGCCGGTGAGCTGGATCGGCAGGTCGGCGACGGGAACGCCGTCGCGACGGCCGGCGATCGCGGCATAGGCGAGATAGACGACAAGGGCGGCAAACATCAGCGCGCCGCCGATCCTCTCAACTCCGCCGAGGAAACCGAATGCAAGGGCGGCGGCGGCGGCAAGCGTCATGACGGCGAGATCGCGGGCAAGCCCGGACACCCGCACGACCATCGGCGAAATCAGCGCGGCAATGCCAAGAATCAGCAGGATATTGGCCGTGTTGGAGCCAACGACATTACCGATGGCGATATCGGGCGAACCGTGCATCGCCGCCTTCAATGAGACCAGCAGTTCCGGCGTCGAGGTGCCGAAGCCGACGACGGTCAGGCCGATGACGAGCGGCGACAGATGCAGCCGGTTGGCAAGCGATACGGCACCGCGCACGAGCCCCTCGCCGCCCGCGAACAAAAGCACGAGCCCCACCACCAGCAGGACGACATCAATCAGCACTCAAACGGTCTCCCGAGGGGCGAAAAACGGCTCACCGGCGATGCAGCGGGTGAATGGCGGCGCCAGCGCGATTGCATCGCAATACGCCGGCACCATCTGCGGAGATGTGCGGTGAGGACCGGAGCTTTTCAAGGTGCGGTTCACGCCAAACGACAACGGGGACCGGATCACACCAGTCCCCGCCGCGAACTTTTCGGCTCTGCCGCGTTACTTCATCGGCTGCAGGATCGACACATAGTTTGCGACCGCGGCGCCACCCATGTTGAAGATGCCGCCGAGGCTCGCATCCTTGACCTGCATGCCGCCGGCGGTGCCGGTCAGCTGCATGGCGGTCAGCACATGCATGGAAACGCCGGTCGCGCCGATCGGATGGCCCTTCGACTTCAGGCCGCCCGACGGGTTGATCGGCAGCTTGCCGTCCATCTCGGTCCAGCCTTCGAGGATCGCGCGGGCGCCCTCGCCTTCCGGTGCAAGGCCCATCGCCTCGTATTCGATCAGTTCGGCGATCGTGAAGCAGTCGTGGGTCTCGACGAAGGAAAGGTCGTCGAGGGTGACGCCGGCGCCCGCCAGCGCCTTCGCCCAGGCGACATTGCAGCCGTCATATTTCAGGATGTCGCGCTTCGACATCGGCAGGTAGTCCTGCACATGGGCGGCGGCGCGGAAGGCCACCGCTTTCTTCATGCCGAGCGCCGTCGTCGGATCGGTCAGCACCAGCGCCGCGGCGCCATCCGACACCAGCGAGCAGTCGGTGCGCTTCAGCGGCCCGGCGACGAAGGGGTTCTTTTCCGACTCGGCGAAGCAGAAGTCGAAGCCGAGGTCCTTCTGCATCTGGGCGTACGGATTGTTGACGCCGTTCTTGTGGTTCTTGGCCGCGATGCGGGCGAGCGCTTCGCTCTGGTCGCCGTATTTCTGGAAATAGAGATGGGCGATCTTGCCAAACACACCGGCAAAGCCGGCGGGCGTGTCGCCGTCTTCAGGCAGATAGGACGCCTTCAGAAGGTTCTTGCCGATTTCCGGTCCCGGCGTCGTCGTCATCTGCTCGACGCCGACGACGAGCACGAAGCGGGCCTTGCCGGCGCGGATCGTGGTGATGCCCTGATGAACGGCCGCCGAGCCGGTCGCGCAGGCGTTCTCGACACGCAGCGCCGGCTTGAAGCGGAACGCCGGGTCGGCCTGCAGAACGAGGCTTGCAGTGAAGTCCTGAGCACTGAAACCGGCGTTGAAATGACCAAGCACGATCTCGTCGATATCGCCCGGCTCGAGCCCGGCATCGCGCACCGCCTCGGTGGCGGCGGAAACGATCAGGCTTTCGACGGTCTCGTCGCTGAGGCGGCCGAATTTCGAATGGGCCCAGCCGACAATCGCTGCGGTCATGTTGTGTCCTCCGGTTCTCGCTGCGGGCGTTTTATCGTCCCGGCTGTCGGTTATTCATGGTGAGCAGCGCGCCTTTCGACCGGCCCCAAACGAGGCGGTCGCCGGGCCGCGCCGCGCGGGAGCATGCGTCAGCGCGTGCGATAGCGCTGCGGATAGTCGAAATAGTTCCGGTAGAAATCGTAGTGGTGACGCGCCTCGACCTCGTCGACAATCGAGCGATTGTCATCGGGCGCCACCGGATCGGTCAGATCGCCGTCGAGACGGTTGCCATAGAGCGGGAAGGACGTGCGGCCGAGAATCCGGCGCAGCGACCCGTCCCAGGTGCGCGGGCCCTCGACCCGGCCGCCAGCATGAACGGTGACATAGCTGCCGGGTTTGACGAGGCCGGTGCAGGAACCGCCAACGCACACGTCGCTCGCACCTTCGACGAGAATGACGATCGCGCGGCTTGCTTCCACGATGATGTCGAGGATGGTGCCGCGCACGCCGATCGTCGCGACCGGCGTGTTGATGTTGTAGTTCTGCGGCCGCGACGAGCCGGAAATGAAACGGAAGGCGCCCTTGGTGGCGTTGAGGCCAAGATCGCTGACGGTGCCGTCGGGATTGTAGACGAAGCGGTCGAGGACCACCTGCGACGACGGGCCAATGGACAGGTTCGTCTCGTCGAGGAACATCAGCTGCGCGGAGCTGTCGACGCCGGTGCTGACCCGTTCGTTGCGAAACACCGAGTCGCCGGAGGCGAGCGCGCGCGGCGCACCGCCGAGTTGGCCGGAGACGTCCTTGCGCACGGCAGCGGCGACGCCGACCCGGTCGGCCGCGCTTGCCGTATACGACACGCCGGTGGCCAGCAGCGTGCCCGCGAGCGCCGCCCCAACCACTTTCAAGGACCATGATCGTTTCATGCCGTGCTCCCGTCGCATGCCTTTTTTCGCTCCGATCCGGTTTCGCCGCGATCCTAGAGCATCGGCGAAGGCAAGGAAATCGCCCGCCCTTAGAAAACTTGTACACACCTGCCCGGGGCAAAGGTGTGATTTCAACGACAGGCGCGATGAAAAGGACACAAGGGGAAAAAAATGGCGGCAATGCGTTGCGTGAAGGGCCCCGTCTGATACCTTCGGGCCGACAGAATTACGACACTTTGCGGCGTCGGAAGCGGGCAGCGATTGTTTGAACCCGCCCAAACCGAGGCCCGACAACAGGGTTTGGCAAGGATGACATCGGTCCTGACCGCATCGGCGGCCGCGATTGCCGTTTCGCTCGCCGCGCTCACATTCGGGGCCGGCAGCGCCGTCGCCGCCGGCGGCGGGGTCGATCCGTTCTTTTCGCAGGTGCTTGCCACGCCGGACGATCCGGCGGTCAATCTCGCCTACGCCCAGCGTGCCGAAGACCGCGGCGAATACCGCAAGGCGCTGGCCGCTTATGAGCGTGTGCTCGCCGCCGATCCCGATCACCCGGAAGCTTCCGCCGCTCTGGTGCGCGTGCGCCGGCTGATCGAGCCCGAGACGACGCAATTCTTCGCCGAGTTCGGGTTCGGCTACGACAGCAATGCGCGCCAGTTCCCCTCGCCCTTCGAGGATGAGGACGGAAGCGCCTTTGCCGCCGTCTCGGTGCGCGACGAGCGCCGGCTCGGTTCGATGCGCTGGCGTACGGAAGCCGGTCTGTACGGCCGCCTTTATGGCGACACCAACCAGCTCAACCAGGCGGTTCTTTCGGCCGGCATCGGCCCGCTCGTCCCGCTCGGCAATGTCGTCGTCTTGCGGCCGGCGCTGGTCGGCGGCTATTCGGTGCTCGACGGCGACGGCTTCTACGGCGAGGTCGGCGCCTCGTTCACGCTGGAAGGCCGCTATGGCGGCGCGCTGCAGTCGGTCGAACTTCGCACGGTGTGGCGCGACTACACCAGCCGCTGGGTGTCCGACGACGGGTTCATCATCGATCTGCGCGGGCGCTTCGCCGCCGACAGCGTGATCGCCGAGGGCGACGCGCTGGTGCTCAGCCCGAAGCTGCGCTGGAGCGACATCGACGTCCGCCCGGGCGTGCTGCTCGTTTCGACACTGGAGCCGGGGCGCTATGTCGAGGCCGGCGCAACGCTTGCCTACACCGTGCCGTTCACCGACTGGCTCTATGCCGGGCCGACCGTGACCTTCGCGCAGCGCTGGTACAAGACGCCGGCCTTCTTTGCCGGACCGGATCGCGAGGACACCTATTTCGCGCCCGGCGCGACGGCGGTGCTGCATGACCTGATCGCCGAGAATGTCGATATCCGCGTCGACTACCGCTTCGAGCACCAGAACTCGAACGACCCGACGCGCGACTTCGACAACCACGCCGTGACCGCGCGCATCCAGGCGCGGTTCTAGGTCGGTACCGACAGGCGCGGGATGCGGCCTTTCCTCCCCACGCCGACAACCCTGCTCGCGTTTGCCGCAGCCGCGCTCATCGCGTTTCTGGCCGTCGGCCTGAAGGTGACCCAGCCGGAGGTTGTGCGCGGCATCGCCAATGATGTCTTCGACGGCTACCAGCGACTTTCGCCGCGCCAGTGGTCGCCCGACGCGCCAGTGCGCATCGTCGACATCGACGAGGAGTCGCTCTCCAGGCTCGGGCAATGGCCGTGGCCGCGAACCCAGGTGGCCGAACTGGTCGAACGACTGACGGCGGCGGGCGCCGCGGCTATCGCGTTCGACTTCGTCTTTTCCGAGCCCGACCGGTCTTCGCCTGAGGAAATCCTCGCCACGCTGCCCGACAGCCCGGCCCGGCGCGCGCTCGATGCGGTACTCGACCCGGAGGACACCAACGACAAGAGGCTGGCACAGACGCTGGGTTCCGCGCCTGCCGTTCTCGCGGTCGTCCTTGCCAACAGCGGCAGCACGACAGCACCGCGCCAGACCGCCGGCTTCGCGATTGCCGGCGACGATCCCGCGCCGTTTGTGCCGAACTTCGGCCATGCGGTCGTGCCGCTTGCGATCCTTGGTGACGCCGCGCGCGGACTTGGCGCGGTCAACTGGATCCCCGACCGTGATCAGGTCGTTCGGCGGGTCCCTCTCGTGCTGCGACAGGGCGACCACTACGTTCCGACGCTGGTCGCCGAAACGCTCCGGGTGGCGCAGGGCGCGTCGACCTATGTCCTTCGCGCCTCGAACGCCAGCGGCGAGACCGCCTTTGGCGCGGCAAGCGGGATGAACGCGATACGTATTGGCGCCATCGACGTTCCCACCGACCGCAGCGGAGCAATCGTGGTGCACTACGGCGCATTTCGAAGCGAGCGGTTCCTGCCGGCCTGGAAACTGCTCGAGGGCAAAGTCCCAGCCTCCGAGATCGCCGGCCGCATCATCCTGATCGGCACCAGCGCAGCGGGCCTGCTCGACCTTCGTGCAACGCCGCTCAATGCCGCTGCCGCCGGTGTCGAGGTGCACGCGCAGGCCATTGAGCACATTCTCGCCGGTTCCCGCCTTGTGCGGCCGGACTGGGCCGACGGGCTGGAAACCGTCGCGGCGGTACTCGGCGCATTGCTCGCCGCCATCCTCGTCGCCGCGGCGCCAGTACGTTTCGCGCTACCGCTCGCGCTGCTCGGCGTTGCCACTTTCGGCGCGGCGAGCTGGCTCGCCTTTTCGCGCTCAGGCGTGCTGGTCGACCCGGCCTTCCCGATCGGCACGACGCTCGCCGCGCTGTTTGCCGGCACCGGCATCGTCACCTTTTCCGAACAAAGAGCGCGGCGACGCATCCGAACCGCGTTCAGCCGCTACCTTGCGCCGGATCTGGTCGATGAACTGGCCGACGATCCCGCACGGCTGGTGCTCGGCGGTGAGATCCGCCCGCTGACGGTGCTGTTCTGCGACATCCGCGGATTCACCACGCTCGCCGAAGGGCTCGATGCCGAGGCGCTGACCGCGATCATCAACGGCTTCCTGACGCCGATGACGGACGTCATCCTGTCGAACCGCGGCACCATCGACAAATATATGGGCGATGCGGTGATGGCGTTCTGGAACGCGCCGATGGACGATGCCGACCACGCCGTCCATGCCTGCCGCGCCGCGCTTGTCATGCGCGATGAGCTCGCCGCTTTGAACACCCGGCGCGCGGGCGACCCGATCACCGTCGGTATCGGCCTTAACAGCGGCCCGTGCTGTGTCGGCAATCTCGGCTCGGAGCAGCGTTTCGACTATTCCGCTATCGGCGACACGGTGAACATCGCCTCGCGGCTCGAAGACCTGACCAAGACCTATGGCGTGACGACGATCGCCGGCGACGACACGGTGGCGGAGGCGCCCGGTTTCGCCTGGCTGGAACTCGACCGCATCCGCGCCAAGGGCAAGACCGAAGCCGTCACGCTCTATGCGCTCGCAGGCGACGAAGAGATGCGCGAAAGCGCGGGTTTCGCCGCGCTTGCCGAGAGCCAATCCGCCTTCCTCGCCGCCTATCGGGCACAGGATTGGGCGCACGCGCGGACAGCGCTCGGCGAGATCGCGGGCAACGAATTGCTGCCGCTCGCCGGCTATGCGGCGTTCATGGGCACGCGTATCGACGCGCTTGAGGCAACCCCGCCGCCCGGCGATTGGGGCGGCATCGCCACCTTCACCACGAAGGAATAGGGAACTTCTGGACGATCGAAGATGCTCACGCATCCGATCGTCGGACACTCGCAGATTTCTCAAATGCTCCAATAGCTTGAGAAATCTGCGAATGGAATATCAAGCAGCATTTGCAATGCTCTTGATATCACAGGTCATTCACCTGAATCGCAACCTTGCCGACATGGCTGCCGCTCTTCAGCAGTTCGAAGGCATCGACATAGCGCTCGAACGGCAGCGTTTCGTGCACCCAGGGCCTCATCCCGTGCTGCTCGACGGCGGCCATCATGCGGACCATGTCGGCGCGCGAGCCGCAGGTGATGCCGAGCAGGCGGACCTGGCGCATGACGACGAGCGGCAGGTTGAGCGGCGCATGCGCGCCCGACAACACGCCAATCAGCGACACCACACCGCCGGGACGCACAGCGCGCAGCGCGTTTTCCAGCGTCTGCGCACCGCCCAGTTCGATCACCAGGTCGGCGCCTTCAGGGTCGAGCCGCTCGCGCACCGTGCGCCACCAGTCCGGCGTCTCGGCGTAGTTCACAACTTCGTCGGCACCTAGATCCTGGATCCATTCGAGTTTCTGGTCGGATGACGACAGCACCATGACGCGAGCGCCGGCGAGCTTGGCGAATTGCAGCGCGAACAGCGCGACGCCGCCGGTGCCCTCGACCACCACGGTCGAGCCGGGGCGGATATCGCCATGCTCGGCAACCGCCGCCCAGGCCGTCAGCCCGGCGCAAGGCAAGGTCGCGGCTTCGGAGAAATTGAGATGCGCGGGGATCGGCAGAAGCGCGTCCTCGTCGAACGCCACATAGTCGGCGAGCACGCCATCGCCGCCTGGACCGCCACGCGCGGCCGAGAGCGACTGCGACGACGGCTGGCCGGCCGGCCATTTCTCCATGAAGACGTTTAGCACCCGGTCGCCCGGCCGGAAGCGGGTGACGTTCTCGCCGACCGCCTCGACGACGCCCGCCATATCCGAGACCGGCACGACCGGCAGCTTCTGGCGCGGATTGTAGACGCCCTCGATCAGCAGCACGTCGCGATAGTTGAGCGAGACGGCGCCGACCTTGACCAGCACCTGATCCGGCCCCGGACGTGGCGTCTCGCGTTCGGCGATCGCAAGGTTGGCGAGACCGAAATCGTTTTCGAGCACGACGGCGCGCATATATGTCTCCTTCGGTCTGGCTCGCGTTGTTTCCGTTCCCGTGCCGGTTACGGCATCGGGATTTCCGGCATCTTCTTCGGCACGTGATAGCCGCGCTGCACGGCGGGACGTTCGGCCATCGCAATGTACCAACGCATCACGTTCGGGAAATCCTCGATCTCGATGCGCTGCCAGTCGAAGCGCGTCGCCCACGGCCAGATGGCGATATCGGCGATGGAGAAATCGCCGGCGACGAATTCATTGTCGGCAAGCTGGCGGTCGAGCACGCCGTAGAGACGTTCGGCCTCCTTGGAGAAGCGCTCCTCCGCATAGGGCGCCTTGCCCGGATTGAATTCGAGGAAGTGATGCGCCTGGCCGAGGATCGGTCCGAAGCCGCCCATCTGCCACATCAGCCATTCCATGACCTTGAAGCGGCCCTTCTGGTCGCTCGGCATCAGCCGTCCGGTCTTTTCGGCGAGGTAGATGAGGATCGCGCCCGATTCCATCATCTCGATGCCGGTCTCGCGATCGACGATCGCCGGGATCTTGTTGTTGGGGCTGATTTTCAGGAAATCCGGCGCGAACTGCTCGTCGGCCATGATGTTGATCGGGTGGACCGTGTAGGGCAGTTCCAGCTCTTCGAGCGCGATCGAGGCCTTGCGGCCGTTCGGCGTGGTCCAGGTGTAGAGATCGATCATTCTCGGTCCTTGGTTTGGAGCTTGGTGGCCGCCGGACGGCGGTTCGGATTACGGCCATAAATAGTGGCTGGCCGGCGCAAAGGGAACCGGCCCCGCCGGATTGGTTGTGATGCAGCGCAGCAAATCCACGCTCGGCGCGGGTTTGCTGTGCCCTCGCCTCAGCGGATCAGGATGGCGCGGAAGTCGTTGACATTGGTCAGCGTCGGGCCGGTGACCAGCAGGTCACCGAGGGCCTCGAAGGCGGAGTAGGCGTCATTGCCATCGAGAAAGGTATCGAGGCTGAGCCCCTGCGCGGCGAGCCGGGCGAAGGTGGAGCCGTCGGCAAAGGCGCCGGCGTTATCTTCAGACCCGTCGATGCCGTCGGTGTCGCCGGCAACCGCCGAAATCCCGTGCACCTCGCGCAGCGACCGCGCCAGCGAGAGCAGAAACTCGGTGTTGCGGCCGCCCTTGCCCTTGGCCCGCACCGTGACCGTCGTCTCGCCGCCCGACAGGAGCACGGCAGGCACGGCAATCGGCTGGCCATGACCGCGGACGCATTCGGCGATGCCGGCGTGCACGATACCGACCTCGCGCGCCTCGCCCTCGAGCGCATCGCCGAGAATGAGCGGCGTCACGCCCTGTTCGCGTGCAAAGGCGGCAGCGGCCTGGAGTGCCATCATCGGCGTCGCGATCATGCGCACGTCATTGCCGTCGAACACGGCATCGCCCGGCTTCGGCGTCTCGCAGGCCGGATCGGCGAGCCAGTCGCGCACCACTTGCGGCACATCGAGGCGATAGCGTTCGAGGATCGCACGGGCATCCGCTGCGCTGGTCGGATCCGGCACGGTCGGGCCAGACGCAATCACCGCCGGATCGTCGCCCGGCACGTCGGAGATGATCATGGTGACGACGCGGGCGGGCGCAGCGGCCGCCGCCAATCGTCCGCCTTTCACCGCCGAGAGGTGTTTTCGCAGGCAGTTCATCTCGTCGATGGTCGCGCCGCAGGCGAGCAGCGCCTTGTTGACCGCCTGCTTGTCGGCAAGCGTCAGTCCCGGCGCCGGCAGGCTGAGCAGGGCCGAACCGCCGCCGGATATCAGCGCAATCACCAGATCGTCCGGGCCAAGCCCCTGAACCGTCTGAAGGATACGTCCAGCCGCCTGTTCGCCAGCCGCATCGGGGACCGGGTGCGAAGCCTCGACGATCTCGATCTGCTCGCACGGCGCCGCATGGCCGTAACGGGTCACCACGAGACCTTCGAGCGGGCCGTCCCAGGCCTCTTCGAGCGCGCGCCCCATGGCAGCCGACGCCTTGCCGGCGCCGATGACAATGGTGCGGCCCTTCGGTTTGTCGGGCAGATGAGCGGCCAGCACCCGCGCCGGATCGGCGGCGGACACGGCAACATCGAACAGGGCTTTGAGAAACTCGCGGTCGGAAGGATCGATCATCCAGTGAGTTTGCCCCGAGGCGCCCCGGATCGCAATTGTTGAAGACTCTTCTGCCGCGCGAACATCGACAAAAGAAAAGGCGACCCTTTCGGATCGCCCCTTCGTTTCGCTTCAGAGAGCGGTCAGGTCGCGGGCTCTTCTTCGCCCTCCCTTCACCACTCGATGCGTTCCATCTCGACAAAATCGATCTGCGAGCCGTCCTGCAGCGTGATGTAGCCCTGGGCGTCGTCGGACAGGGTCATGGACGAGGCATCCTGTGCGTCGATCGTGCCGACAGTAATCGTCACCGTCCAGTCGGTGCCGAGCGTGCCGAGATCGCCGCCGACGCTGAGGTCGATGGTGTCGATCCAGCTTCCGCCGGCACCGCCGGTGACCGCATCGTGGCCGTCGCCTTCCTGGAACATGAAAACGTCATTGCCGCTTTCGCCGTACAAGGTGTCATCGCCGGTACCGCCACGCATGGTGTCGTCGCCAATACCGCCATAGATCAGGTCGAGACCTGAACCGCCGTGGATCTCGTCATTGCCGTCATCGCCGTAAAGACTGTCGTTGCCGCCGTCACCGGTAACGAGGTCATCGCCGGTATGGGCATAGACAAGGTCGTTGCCGGAGCCCGCATAGACGGTGTCGTTGCCTTCGGCTGCGAAATGCCAGTCATCGCCCGAACCGCCGTAGAGAACATCGTTGCCCTCGTAGCCACCGAGTGTGTCGTTGTCGGCACCGCCGTAGAGGGTGTCAGCGTCGAAGGTGCCCCAGGTCGACTGAGCGCCCGCGCTGCCGAGTTCGTCGTAGTCCGGGTTGTCCTCGACATAGGCCGGGCTTGCGGGCGCAACGCCGGCCGCATCCGAGATCGCCAGGGTTTCGTCGGCGAACGAGATATTCTCGACGTCGTCGTAGACGGTGTCGGTGCCGTCTCCACCACCGGCGCGGTTGTCGATGACCGTGTAGGTTCCTGCCCCACCATCATAGGTCACCGTATAATCCGAGCGATTGCCGCTGTAGACGACCGTATCGGTCCCACTGCCGCCGAGAATCGTGTCGTTGCCCGTGCCACCTTCGATGGTGTCGTCGCCGTTTTCACCTTCCAGCGAGTCGTCGCCGGCGCCGCCGTAGATCGAGTCGTTGCCGTCATAGCCGTACAGCGTTTCATCACCGCTCGAACCGGTAATGGTGTCGTTGCCGGTGCCACCCCAGACTTCCTCGAAACCGGAGACCGTCGTGCCGTCGCCCTCGCCACTGGTGACCATACCGGTCGCGAGATTGACGTTGGTCGAACTGGTCCACAGATCAAGCACGTCGTGACCTTCGCCGCCGTCAAGGGTATCAGCGCCAGAGTTAAGTCTCAGCGTATCGTCGCCGCTGCCGCCGCTGACGAGGTCGTCTCCGTCGCCGCCGACGAGTTCGTCGTTGCCGGAACCGCCGTCCAGCAGATCGTTACCCGACCCGCCATCCAACCAGTCGTTGCCGGAGCCGCCATAGATCGTGTCGTTGCCGGTTTCACCGGCGAGGTTATCATTGCCCTCTTCGCCATAAATCACGTCGTTGCCGGCGCCGGCCCAGACGGAGTCGTTGCCGCTGCCGGTATAGACCGTATCGGCTGCGGTCGACGTGCTGTTGGTGTCGAAGACGTCGTTGCCTTCGCCGAGTTGGTAGGTACCGGCCGAGGTGCCGCCACCGATGGTGTCGTTGTATTCGGTGGCAATGACGTTCTCGATGCTCGAGAAGACGTCGCCATTGGCATCGCCCGCGTAACCGCCGGCGCTGCGGTTGGTGTAAACGCCGCCGACGCCCGTTCCGTCCGTCGCACCGAGCGACAGAGCGATACCGCTGGTCGAGGACGAATAGTCCGCCGTATCCGTCCCCGTACCGCCCGAAAGCGTATCGGACCCGGACCCACCGATCAGCGTGTCATCACCATCGCCACCGGACAGCGAGTCGTTGCCCGCGCCGCCGTCGAGCACGTTGGCATCGGTCGTACCGACCAGAACGTCATTGTAGTTGCCGCCGATGGCATTTTCAAAGTTCGTGATCGTTTCATAGGTCGACGGCGTACTGGTCACATAGGCCTTGCTGGCCGAAAGATCGATCGTCAGGCCGGTATTGGTGTAGCCGTAATAGACCGTGTCCGACCCGGCGCCACCGTCGAGCGTGTCCCCGCCGCCGCCGCCGGAGATGTAGTCGTCGCCGTCGCCACCGAGGAGGCTGTCGTTGTCATTGCCGCCATAGATGAAATCGTCGCCGCCACCGCCATCGATGGTGTCATTGCCGGCGTTGCCGTACAGGACATCGCTGTTCGACGAGCCGACCAGGTTTTCAGAGGACGTGCCGCCGTTGTAGGATCCGTTGATGCCGCCCGACGACGGGGTCGTCACGTTGCCGAAATCATCGATCGCAACTGTCTGATCGTCGAATGCCAGGTATTCGACCGTCGTGTCGACAGTGTCAGTGCCGTCCGGACCGGAGACCGTGTAGGTCTGGGTCGAGCTGTTCCAGGTGATCGTGTAGTTGGCTTTGTTGCCGGTGAACACCGCGACGTCGTAGGTCCCATCGCCGCCGGAGATGGTGTCATCGCCGGCACCGCCGACCAACCGGTCATCGCCGGCACCACCGTCGAGCACATCATCGCCCGAACCGCCGTAGAGGACGTCGGAACCGTCGTTGCCGCTCAGCGTCTCGTCGTTGAACGAACCGGTGATGGTGTCGTTGCCGCTGCCGCCGGAGGCTGCCTCGATATCCGAGAACGTCGTGCCGGTCACACCGGTACCAGTGACCGTCCCGGCCGAAAGGTCGATTTCGACGGCGTTCGACCCCGAAAATTCGAGCGTGTCGAAGCCTTCGCCACCGACGATGGTGTCGGCGCCCGACTCGATCACGAACGTGTCGTTGCCTTCACCGCCGTCTAGGCTGTCGTCGCCGGCGCCGCCGACGAGCGAGTCCGACCCCGCGCCGCCGAGCAGGACGTCATTGTCGTCACCGCCCGACAGGGTGTCCGCACCGCTCCCGCCGACCAACGTGTCATTCCCTGCGCCACCGACGAGCGAGTCGCCGCCGCCGGTCTCGAGCGCTGCACCATTGACCATGGTAAAGTCGTTGCTGCCGGCGAGGTCGGAAATCGTCGAACCGGATGCCTCATTGAACTGCCAGTTCGAAACGAGGTGATGGTCGCTGGTGGGATCAGCAAGTTCGCTGTCGTAGTTGTCGGAGATTTCGCTGCTGGTGCGCACGTCGTTATAGAGGCGAACCTCATCGACCGTGCCGGCGAAGATCTGGGCGGAGTTGAAACCACCACCCAGAGAATCCTGTTCCTGGCCGATGATCAGCGTGCCGCCGGACGACATCGTGTGGCCCTGCGCGACCGTGCCAGAATAGTCCAGGGTGCCATCGACGTAGACCTTGAGAGCACCGGTACTGCTGTCCCAGGTGACCGACAGCGTATGCTGGCTCCCGTCGATCAGATCGGCGGAGCTGACCGTCGTCACATGGGAAACATTGTCGACGAGGACTTCGATATAGCCACCCGGCTTGGCGATGACCGTGAACTCGTTGTCGCCGGAAGAGGTATTATACGAGACGAGCGCCACGTCGTTGCCGCTGGTTGCGTCGGCGTCGGCCGTGAAGCGCATCTCGAAGGAGATTCGAGACGACGGGAAGTCGGTAATATTGGTCGCCGTCACATACTGATCGGTCGCGCCATCGAGATTGATTTCAACCGCACCGGATGACTCGGCTTCGTCGCCGCCGACGAGCGAGTCATTGCCGGACCCGCCGACGATGGTGTCGTTGCCGGTTCCGCCGTCGACCGAAAGCTCGGCAATGCCGGCTTCCGTGTAGCTGTCATCCCCGGACGTCAGGATTTGGTGTTCGGCAACATCATCCACCGTGACGTTGATCGTCTGGACATCCGAAGACACACCGTCGGACGCCTGCACCCGCACTTCGTAGACGTTGTCGGCGCCGGAATCCCCGGCCGCCTCATAGTCGGGCGCAGAATTGAACGTCAGTTCACCGGTTGCGGAGTCAATTGAGAACATCCCGCCATCGGCGCCGCCAACGATCGAATAGGTGATCGTGTCGCCGGCATCCTCATCGCTTGCCGCGACAGTCGTCACGGTCGAACTGTTCTCAGAGACCGAGACGCTTGCGCTGTCGCCGCCGCCATCGGACGTAATTTCCGTGGCGTCGTTGTAGTCCGGAACGTCGATCGTGATCGTCTCGTCATGCGTGAGACCGAAGCCATCGGTGACGCGCACCGTGACATCCATCGTCGGGGCGGATTCGTAATCAACGAGCGTCCGGTCGGTGATGTAGATCTGCCCGCTCGAGGCATCGATCGCAAAGGCGCCACCGGCATCATCGACCAGCGAATAGGTCAGCGTGTCGCCGCTGTCGGGGTCCGAACCCGCTGCCGACCCCACCGTCACGTCGACAAGCTGAACGTTGTCGATCAGCGCGCCTTCGTTGTTGGTGTCTTCCGCCGTTTCGCGGAACTCGAGGCGATCCGACCCGCCCGTTCCGGTCACGTTGTAGGTGTAGGTCGTGAAATCGGTCGTCGCGGGATCGACGGAGTCAACCAGAACGCCGTTCCAGTAGATCTCAATCGTGCTCGATGCCGATGTCGTCGTGCTGCGATGGGCTAGATCGAGGCTCAGTTCGTAGACTTTGCCCGCTTCGGTCGTCACGTCCTGGTAGACGGAGTCCACCTCGCTGTCGACGTCCAGTTCGAGCCATTGATCGCCGTCGCTTGCGACATGGCCGCCCACGCCATCTTCCTGCAGTTCCATCTGCGTCGGAGACGACCAGCCGTCGACCGTGCTGGTGTAGGTGTAATTGCCGCCGCTGCCGACGACCTCATTGTCTTCGAACGAGCCGTTGACGATGAGATTGCTGACGCTCGGCGCATCCGCGGTGTAGGTGATATTGGTCGGCGCCTCGTTCACGTCGGTCACATTGACCGTCACCGTCTGCGATGACGTGTTGGTGCCGTCGGAGACCTCAATCGTGATGTCGTGGCTGGTCGCCGTCTCGTAGTCGAGCGTCTGGCCACTGGCCAGCGTCACTTCACCGGTATTGGCGTCGATCGTAAACAGACCGCCCGCATCGTCGGTCAGGCTGTAGGTCAGCGCCTCACCGGTGGTGTCCGCATCGCTTGCGGTCGCCGTGTAGAGCACATCGGTCTCGGCGGAATCTTCCGCCGCAGACGCACTCGTGCCCGAGGTGAAGCTCGCCGCGTTGTCGTTCACATCACCGACATCGATGGTGAAGCTGTGCGTCGAGGTCGAGCCGTCACTGGACGTGGCGGTCACCTCGATCGTGTGATCGGCAGCCCCCTCATAGTCGAGCGCATTGGCGACCGTGATCACGCCGGTGTTGGCGTCGATCGCAAAGAACCCGCCCGGGTTGGAGCTGAGCGAGTAGGTCACCGTGTCGGTGACGTCGGCGTCGCTCGCCAAAGCCGTCACACCGACCGCCGTGCCGATCGCGGCATCTTCCGACACCAGGTCGGCCGAGCCGTTGCTGTCGCTGATCGCCGAGATCGCCGTCTCGTTCTCATCCGTCACGCTGATCGTGAAGCTCTGGCTCGACGTCGAGCCGTCACTCGACGACGCCGTCACCTCGATCGTGTGCG